>CAZFPT010000080.1:0-14274 GCA_964521005.1 uncultured Planctomycetaceae bacterium
CACCCGGCACCCGGCCGTTCGACACAACAGCACTGCCGAGACGGCAGTGGCACCCGGCCCGTGGCACCCGCGCGGTGTTCCGGGTGCCACCGGCGTGTCCCCACGCCGGTGCCTCGGGATTCCATCCAACCCGGCGTGGACACGCCGGGCTCACCATCGCCCCTCAGGTGATCAAACCCCGGGCTTGGGGGTTTCCCTCGGGCGGCGGGCTGGTACAATCGTGGCCATGACCGAAGACTACCGCGTCAATCTGGACATTTACGCCGGTCCGCTGGATCTGCTGTTGTGGCTGATCCGGCGGGACGAGGTGGACATCTACGACATCCCCATCGCGCGGGTGACCGGGCAGTACGTGAAGTATTGCGAGATGATCCACGCGGTGGACCCGAACCTGGCGGGCGATTTCCTCGTGATGGCGGCAACGCTGATGGAGATCAAAACGCGGATGCTCCTGCCGGCCCCCGAGGTGGACGAGGAAACCGGCGAGGAAGTCGCCATCGACCCGCGGGCCGAGCTGGTCCGCCAGCTGCTGGAGTACAAGGCCTTCAAGGACGCCGCCGCCGATCTGGACGAGCTTCGCGAGCGGGCCCAGCGGCGACACCCCCACCACCCGGTCGAGCCGGAGCTGGACGACCAACCCGCGCTGGACCTCGAAGACGTCGGCGTGTGGGACCTGGTCGAGGCGTTCGGGCAGCTGATGGAGTCCATCGGGGCCGAGCCCACCAGCCGAGAGGTGATCTACGACGATACGCCGGTCGAGCTCCACGCCCAGGACCTGCTGGACCGCCTGCACCGCCACGCCGAGAATCGGCTGAGGCTGGAGGAAGTGTTCGAGGGTCGGCGCTCGCGGTCGGAGCTGGTCGGGCTGTTCATGGCCACGCTGGAGCTGGTCCGCCAGAAGCTCGTGCTGGTCCGTCAGGACCGCAACTTCGGCTCGATCGCGCTGGAGCTGAACCCCGATCCGCCCGAGGACGTGGACGCCGAATACGCCGGCGAACTCGACGAACCCCACTACGAAACCGGCGGCCACGATGAACTCGCCGCCATCGACGAGGTGGTGGACCACGAGAAACATCACGAGACCGCCTCAGCCGACGATACGGATTCCGCCCCAGCCGGGTCGGGCGAGGGCGAAACGCGGGGGGAGCAGGAGGCAGGCTCGTATGTGCGTGATGGAGAATCTTGAGGCTGCCGGACTGACGCTGCCGGACGTGGCGGCGCCCGTGGGGGCGTACGTATCGGCCGTCCGGGCCGGCGGACTGGTGACCACCTCGGGTCAGCTGCCGATGCGCAACGGGACGCTGCTGGCCGAGGGCAAGGTGGAAGCGGACGTCTCGCTGGAGACGGCGAAGAAATGCGCCGCCCAGGCCTCCCTGAACGCCATCGCCGCGATGGCTACGCAGGTGGACTCGCTGGACGAAATCACGCGAATCCTGCGGGTGACGGTGTATGTGAATTCCTCGCCGGGCTTCACTGCCCAGGCGCAGGTCGCCAACGGTGCCAGCGACGTGCTGGCCGCCGCGTTCGGAGAAACCGGGCGTCACACGCGATCTGCCGTGGGAGTGGCGGAACTGCCGCTCAACGCGCCGGTGGAAGTGGACGTGATGGCTGCGGTTTCCTGAGAGCCCAGGCGAGTTGCCCGCCGCGACGAAGCCCGCAGGGTGGAGGCGGGAGCAACCCGGCTTGTTTGAGTCGCATTCAAGCTTGGTTGGTGTGTCGGGGCTTCCGGGTTGCTCCGTTCCTCACTCGCAAGCTCGCTCGAAACGCCACAATCCCGGGCACCCTTGGTTTGGGTGTGGTCAGAACGCCAACAGTCCGGGCACCGATGACTCTTCTGTTTCCAAGACAGCACAGGCCCGGGGGCCGTTCCAGAAGTTCGCGGCGTCAGCCGTTTCCGTCGGTGTTCTCGGCTGCCTCGCCGGCGGCGAGTTCGCAGCTCTGCCCCACCGCCAGCCGGGCCGGCTCGCCCTGGATGACCTTGGCCACCGAGTACTTCTCCTTGACGCCGACCACGCGGACCCGCCCGATGACCTCCCCGCGGGTGTAGCCCAGCAGGTCGCCGGTGGTCGGGTCGAGAATCGCATCGCCCCACTCCTTGACCACGAACTCATCGCCTACCGAGACTTTGCGGTTGGTTCCGCCATTGAGCAGGATTCGCCCGCCGGCACGGACCATCGCCACACGAGGCCGCCACGGGCGAGCGACCACCTCGCGGGTAATCCGACGGACGGCCTTGTCGATGACATCGGCGGTGGCGCGTCCCAGCGGGGTGCGGTAGAAGGTGCTGCCGCCCAGGGCGACGTCCTTGTAGGCGGCCTTTACCGAGACGTCCTTGGCCCGGACGGTTTCCTCGAGTCGTTCGGAGGCGACGATCTCCCCGCTCTCAACGTCCACCACGTAGAGCGTCATGCCCATCACGGCGCAGCTGCCCTTGCCGAACAGCCCGAAGTTGCTGCCCAGCCCCAGCCCTCCGTCGTGGCTGGAGACGTGTCCGAAGTCGGTCACCGTGCCCTTGATGAGGTACTGCACGTTCTTCCATCGCCCGACCTTGGCCCGACCCTGGCGGCGGGTGGCGCCGCTGTTCTGGAGGCGCATCTCGGCGATGAGGGCGTCCATCTCGCCGCGTTCCAGCACGTGATAGCAGTTGGTCGCGCAGAGACGGTCCATCAGGATGTCGCGCATGCCGTCGCCGAGGTTCCACTTCAGCGGGAACGGGGCGTTGTTCTCGAACTTCATCACCGCGATGGTGGGTTTGACGTACCCTTCCGGTACGGACAGCGCGTCGCGCCGGGCGCACCCGACGGCCAGCACGGCCAGCACGGCCAAAGTGGTACTCCGCATCCATCGCGTTTTCGTTGTACGGCCTGGCATCGTCGGTGAAACCTCCCGCTTGTGGTATCGGTTCGGCTGGTCCGGTATATTTAACTGCTGCGATGAGAAAAGTCACGGCCACACGTCTGGCACCCTCTCCGACCGGGGCGCTGCACCTGGGAAACGCGAGGACCTTCCTGATCAACTACGCACTGGCCCGCCAGAACGGGTGGCGCGTTCTGATGCGCATGGAAGACCTCGACGGCCCGCGCGTCAAGCCCGAGGCGGTCAGGCAGGGGCTGGAGGTCTGCTCGTGGCTGGGGATGACGTGGGAGCAGCCCATCATCTACCAGTCCGACCGTCACGGCCTCTACGAGCGGGCACTGGGGCAACTCATCGAGCGAGGCCTGGCGTACCCCTGCCGGTGCACACGGAAGGATATCGAACTGGCCGGCGGCGCACCACACGACGAGGACCACATCACCGTCTACCCGGGAACCTGTCGCCCGACGGACCCTGCCGACGTGGCGCCACCTCCCGATGACGGGGCGGACATCGCCTGGCGGGTGAAAGTGACCGACGAGCCGATCCGCTTCACCGACGCCGTCGCCGGCGAGCAGGAGTTTACGCTCTCGCGCACCTGCGGGGATTTCGTGATCTTCCGCAAACAAGGCCTGGCGGCGTACCAGCTCGCCGTGGTCGTGGACGATGCCCAGGCGGGCGTGGACGCCATCGTCCGCGGCGACGACCTGCTGGAATCGGCGGCCCGGCAGATCTACCTGCGTCGGCTGCTGGGCTACGAGGGCGAGATCCAATGGTTCCACCTGCCGCTGGTGCTCGGGCCCGACGGGCGACGCCTGGCCAAACGCCACGGGGATACGCGCCTGGTGAGCTACCGCGACGCCGGCACGCCCGCCGGCCGCGTCATCGGGCTTGTGGCCGGCTGGTGCGGAATGGGCAACCAGCGCGAGGAAATGGACATCGAAACATTCGTGCAACGATTCGACCTGCACGCCCTGCCGAAGGGCCCGGTCACCTTCACCGCCCAGGACGAGGCGTTCCTGACCGGCCGAGAGGATGGCGCATGAAGCTTCGCACCTACCGGACGGCTGTGCTGACCGTCTTCCTCGCCGTCTGGGTGATGGTGGCAGCCATCGCCGTGGCGATCCTGGGTTGGCTGCCGAGAGGCTGGGCCTTCCTGGTCGCGACGGTGCTTTTCGCGGGGGTGTTCGTGGCGGGCACTGCCTTCGCCCTGCTGGTGAACCTCAGGCTGCTGCGCATCACGTGCCCCTTCTGCCAAAGCCCCGGACACCTCGCCAGTGAGGGCAGAAAATACACCTACTTCGTTTGCCCGCAATGCGGCGAGATTCACCCGGCCGGGCCCATGAGCCGGTCGTACATTCGCATCGGAACCGATCCGCCCGGCGAGGACGACGATCGTGACGGGCAAACGGCGGCGGACAGCGGCGGGGACGATAGGGACAAACCCTCATCCTGAGGCTCCCGAAACGAGCGGTTTCAGCCGGTTTTGCCTGCATATATTATTCTCTTATAGCCACTTACAAAAACACGCCAAAATGGGGTATGCACCTGGCGGCAGCGCGGTATACTCGGGACTGAGCAGCGAGATTCAGCCGTGGTACTGTTTGCGCCAGGAGGCGAGCGATGGACAATCACAGGCCGTCTGATGGGGTCGATCTGATGAGGGATTTCTGCCGTGTCAACGACGAGGCGGCGCGAGACATCCGTCGCCGCCTTCGCGAAGCCGAAGCCGAGGGCGTGTACATCTCCGTTCCCGCCCGCCGGGACGTGTCGGGCGAGTAGCCCGTTCTCAGCTCAACTGTTTCAGGTCGAACCCGAGCACCGTCGTAGCCAGGTGGTTCAGTTGTTCCGCGTCGCCCGCGAAGTGGAACGTCCGATGGCTGTGGGCGATGGACTTGCCGGCAGCCAGCTCGGCCGCGGGGCTGGATGTCTCGATCTCGTAGAACGGACCCAGCTGCCCGGCTCCGGGCTTCTCCTCGCCATCGTTGTAGCTGTTGATGACGTCACCGGCGAAGGGCTCCTCCTGCATCTCCCAGAGACTGTTGACCCACGGGCGTTCGACCGGATCCGGCGGCAGCGTCAGCTGAACGATGGTGAGCACCTTCGCGTCGGGGTCGTAGCTGCCCAGCACGTCGGTGGCCCGCTGGGGCGAGACGCCGATCTTGCTGCGGAACTGCCCGTCGCAGGCGAACAGGAAATGCCCGTCGGTGAATCGGCCTCGCTCGGGGGGCAGCTCGCCGAAGTAATCGGTGGTTACGGGTTTGCCGAGAATGGCGTCGTCGCCGGTGACGTAGGGGACGATGACCTTTCCGTTGGGCAGGGGCTTGAACTGCCCGAGAATCCAGATGCTCAGCAACCCGCCGTTGCGCGTCCAGGGCGAATCGCCGGCGTTGGTAAGGGTGTTGGCCGACTGGAACGCGACCATCCGAACGCCTTCGCCCGGGGTGGTTTCCAGCAGGTCGCCTGCCCGGGCAGCGTCGATGAGTTCGATGGTGCGTTTGACGTCGCAGGCGAACGTCGTGCCCGAGTAGTTGGTCACGTCGAACCGTGCGTTCATCGTGACGGCCGACGGTGAACTCTCGGCCACCTCGAACGGGGTCGCGTTGAACCCCTCGGGCGTTTTCCAGTGGTCCAGGTCGAACGGCTCGCCCTGGTCGAACCACAGGCCGAACTGCCCTGCCTCGGGTCCCAGCCAGAAGCGATCCTCGCCGCCGTAGTTGTTGAAGGTCGGGTCGTCCTGGCCGGACTCGATGAACTCGCGGTTGAGCCAGCCGAAGCTCGCCCCGCCGTCACCGGCGAGCGTGGATGTCATCGCCCTTCCCTGCCAGACCGGGGCCACCAGCAATCGTGCGTCACCGGCGGTGAGCTCCACGAGGTCGGTGTGGGTGTCGAGGAATTCTCGGTCGTCGCGGTATCGGTTCGAGGCCACGGGGCGTGTCTCCTGGCGTTGGGGTTTTCGTGTTCGTCGGGCAGGATCGTGTATATCGCGCAGCAGAACACGACGCCAGAGGAAAGGCGAGCATCCTTCGGCAAGCAGATATCGAGCGACACGCGAATCGCGAATCGCGACAAGCGGTAAACTGCATCTGAAGCCCCATCTTGAGCGAAGCGAAAGGTGGGGGTGTCGAGCGACACGCGAATCGCGACGCGCGACAAGTGGTGAATTGCACTTGAAGCCCCATCTTGAGCGAAGCGAAAGGTGGGGGTAGAGAAGTGAAAATCCAGACTCCAAATGACAAGTTCCAAGGAGTGGCCGTCCCGCATCGACCTGCGAACGCGCCCGCAACAAGTTGCGAGCCCTACGGCCTGAAGTGAAAGTAGCAAATTCCAAATGACAAGTTCCAAGGAGTGATCGTCCCGCATCGACCTGTGAACGCGCCCGCAACAAGTTGCGAGCCCTACGGCCTGGCGGGAGACCCGGCCTTGACAGACCCGGCCTTGACAGGCCGGGCTTTCCGGGTATGGGAGATTCCGTGCATCAACCGGACGAATGATCGACGAGGGAGCCCGGCGTGCCAACGCCGGGTTGAATGGCCTGACGGGGGCACGGCGAGGCGGCAAATCGGGCGTGCCGGCCGATCTTGGGGTCAGAGAACCGAGAACGCCCTGGAGGCCCACTGGAGCGATTCGTTGAACACGGGGGGCATCCGGTCTTCGGGCAGGCCGATTTTCTCGGCCTGGGTGGAGAACAGGTTCCAGTCGCCCATTTCGTAGGCGACGACGGTGTCGTGCACGTCGCGCAGCGGGCCCTGGCCGTCGGTGAGGGCTTCGCGGACCTCTTCCTTGAGCGGCAAACGCTGGAGCACCTCGGGCAGGGGCATGTCCATGATCGCGTCGATCAGCGAGAACATCCCGGTCAGAAACAGGTCCGAGGCATAGGCGGACATATCCACGACCGAGGCGATGGCCTCTTCGGTCTTGGCCCGGCTCATGGAACGCAGAAGCAACTCGCGGGGTTTGTCGTCGCCCATGGAGGTCAGGGCGAACAGGCTGAACCACTTGCGCACCTCCGGCGGACCCAGCAGAACCAGGGCATGCTTGATGGACTCGATGTTGCAGCGGAACCCGAACCACGCGGAGTTCATGAACCGCAGGAGCTTGTAGGTCATCGCCACGTCCTGCTTGATGAGATCTTCGATGGCTTCGTAGTCCAGCTCGTCCTGGTTGACCTCGTTGATGATCCGCAGGTAGACGATCTTGTTGGAGGCCAGGTCCTTGCCTTCGTGAATGACGGGCTTGGAGAAGAAGTAGCCCTGGAACGCCTCGTACCCCCAGTCGATGGCCTGGGAGAACTCCTCCTGGGTTTCGACCTTCTCCGCCAGTGCGCCGAGCTTACGGTGTTTGAGCAGCTTGCCGATGATCTGGCGCTGTTCGACGGTGGAGGCCCGGAAGTCGACCTTGACCACGTCGACGAGGTCCAGGAACGGGCTATGGGAGCTGGCCAGCACGAAGTCGTCCATCGCGAGGTGATAGCCGAGGTCTTTGAGCTCGCGGCAGGCGGCGAGGATTTCCTCGTCGGGCTGGATGTTTTCGAGGATTTCCACCGTCATCAGGTGCGGAGGCAGGAGTTTGGGCACGCCGCTGAGAATCAGGTCGCGGGTAAAGTTGATGTACGCCCGTCGGCCATCGGTGAGTTCATCAAAGCCGATCACGAGGAAACTGTTGGCGATCACGTCCAGCGTCGCCTGGTCTCCGTCGGTGGCGTCGAAGACGTTGGAGAGCCCCGAGCGGAACAGCAACTCGTAGGCCTGCACATCCTGCTGACAGTCAAACACCGGCTGACGGGCTACAAATGCGGACGACATGTGAACCCCTTCTTGCTGGGTATCCCGGTGTGGGGGGCCGGGATGAACATCCATGCGGGCCTGCCCTCTTGGCCGACCGATCTGGTGTTCCTGCCCCGTTGCGGGGGCCGGAGGGGCAGGACGTCACTTCACTGCTGTGATGCACGGCGAGGCGAGGCAGAAGCAATCTCTGACTCACCAGTAGTAATTATCGGCAAACAGCCATTCCTCCTCCAGACCGATCAGCCAGAAAACCACAGCCGATGCAACTTGTATCCGATTTTATTTTCCGCACTTACGAAGATCTCTGTCGCGATCCGGGCGGATCTAAGCCTCGAGTGGGACAGACTTTTCCGATTTTCGCATCCGCCTGAGGGAACACGCGCCGCCCATCGTGCGTATAGAATGAAGCATACCCCGGAGCGGATTCGCCAGCGGCGGGTGCGGATCTGGCAGCCGGCGTGAATTATTCTCCCCGCCAAGCCGATAGAATCGATAGCCGTTCAGGGCCCGCTTGCAGGGGCCCGACGCTGGCCATACAATAGCCATCCGGGACACCACCCCAGTGCGCCCAGAAGCACCTCGGGGGTGCGCCGGATCACGAACGGAGTGAAGTTATTATGTTTGAAAGATTTACAGAGCGGGCTCGCAAGGTCATGGCCTTGGCCAACCAGGAAGCCCAGCGATTCAATCACGAGTACATCGGCACCGAGCACATTCTCCTTGGCTTGGTCAAGGAAGGCTCGGGCGTCGGCGCGAACGTCCTGAAGAATCTGGGCGTCGACCTGCACAAGGTCCGCGTCGAGGTCGAGAAGCTGGTGCGGGCCGGGCCGGACATGGTCACCATGGGCAAGCTGCCTCAGACCCCGCGTGCGAAGAAGGTCATCGAGTACGCGATCGAGGAAGCCCGCAACCTCAATCACAACTACGTAGGCACCGAGCATCTGCTGCTGGGTCTGCTGCGCGAGCATGACGGCGTTGCCGCCCAGGTGCTGATGAATCTCGGGCTCAAGCTGGACGAGGTGCGCGAAGAGGTGCTCAACCTGCTCGGAGCGGGCGTCGAACCGGACGAAACCCCGGCGATGCCCACCGGCTCCGAGGAAGGTCAGGGCGGTTCGTCCTCCTCGCAGCGTCGCGGAAAGAGCAAGACCCCGGCGTTGGACAATTTCGGCCGCGATCTGACGGAGCTGGCGCGCGAGAGCACGCTGGACCCGGTCATCGGTCGCACCGACGAGATCGAGCGCGTCATCCAGGTGCTCTGCCGTCGCACGAAGAACAACCCGGTTCTATTGGGCGAAGCGGGCGTCGGCAAGACGGCCATCGTCGAAGGTCTCGCCCAGCAGATCATCTCGCACGACGTTCCGGAGATTCTCTACGAGCGTCGCATCGTCGCGCTGGACCTGGCGATGATGGTGGCCGGCACGAAATACCGCGGGCAGTTCGAGGAGCGCATCAAGGCGGTGATGAACGAGGTGAAGCGCGCCAAGAACGTCATCCTGTTCATCGACGAGATGCACACGCTGGTGGGCGCCGGCGGCGCCGAAGGCGCCATCGACGCAGCCAACGTGCTCAAACCGTCCCTCTCGCGTGGTGAGATCCAGTGCATCGGTGCCACCACCATGGACGAGTACCGCAAGCACATCGAGAAGGACGGCGCCCTCGAGCGGCGGTTCCAGACGATCATCGTCAATCCGCCCTCCAAGCAGCAGACCCTGGACATTCTCAAGGGCCTGCGCGACCGGTACGAAGCCCACCACCGCGTCAAGATCACCGACGCCGGGCTCGAACAGGCGGTCGAGCTGTCCAACCGGTACATCACCGGCAGGGTCCAGCCCGACAAGGCGATCGACGTGATCGACGAGGGCGGGGCACGCATCCGCCTCAAGACCATGACCAAGCCGCCGGACCTGGCCGAGCTGGAATCGGAGATCGAACGCCTCCAGGGCGAGAAGGACGAAGCGGTCAAGAACGCCGATTACGAGCGGGCCGCTGAGCTTCGCGACCAGGCCGAGCAGATCCGCCTCAAGAAGGAGGAGCAGACCCGCGCCTGGAAAGAGAAGGCCACCGAGGTCGACGGCGTGGTAGACGAGGAAGTCGTCGCCGAGGTCGTCTCCAAGATGACGGGCGTCCCGCTGACCCGCCTCGAGAAGGAAGAGGCCCAGCGGCTGCTGGAACTGGAAAGCGAGCTGCACAAGCGGGTCGTCAGCCAGGACGCGGCGATCGTCATGGTCTCCAAGGCGATCCGTCGAGCCCGCAGCGGCCTGAAGGACCCGCGCCGCCCGGTGGGCAGCTTCATCTTCGCCGGCCCATCCGGCGTGGGCAAGACGCTGCTTTCCAAGGCGCTGGCGGAGTTCATGTTCGGCGACGAGGAAGCACTGATCCAGATCGACATGTCCGAGTACATGGAGAAGCACAGTGTCTCGCGTCTGGTCGGTGCGCCTCCCGGATACGTCGGCTACGAAGAAGGCGGTCAGCTCACCGAGAAGATCCGCCGCCGACCCTACTCGGTGGTCCTGCTGGACGAGATCGAGAAGGCCCACCCGGACGTGTTCAACATGCTCCTGCAGATCATGGAAGAGGGCAAGTTGACCGACTCGTTCGGACGGACGGTGGACTTCCGCAACACGGTGCTGATCCTGACGACCAACATCGGGGCCGAGCTGATCAAGTCCGGCGGCGGCTTCGGGTTCGCCAAGCGCGACGAGGAAGCCACCTACGAGAAGATGAAGGACCTCCTGCACAAGGAAGTCGAGCGATACTTCCGGCCGGAGTTTCTCAACCGCCTCGACGACATCATCGTGTTCAAGTCGCTCACCCGCGAGAACCTTGTGGGCATCATCGAGATGGAGCTCAAGAAGGTCCGCGAGCGACTGGCCGAGCACAACCTCGAGCTGGAACTGGACACCGAGGCCAAGGACTTCCTCATCGAGAAGGGCTACAATCCGGACTTCGGTGCCCGCCCGTTGCGTCGAGCGATCGAGCAGCACATCGAGGACCCGATCTCCGAGGAGATTCTCCGCGGAAGCTATAGCGAGAAGGGCAAGATCCTCGTGACCGTGCGGACCGAAGAGTCCGCCGAGGGCGACGAGGACGAGGAAAAGCACCTCTACTTCGAAGGCGTCGGCGAAAAGCCCGCCAAGAAGTCCGAGGAACCCAACGAAGAGGAGCTCGCCAAGGTCTCCGAGAGTTCCTGACGCCCTTCACAAATTGCGTGAAACCCGCAGCGGCGGTCGCCCCACGGCGGCCGTCGCTGTTTGTTTTCGCCCGCGGCGCGACCCCGCCCGGCGAGAATCATCGAACGCAGCCGCTCGAGCCGCGTCTACACTCTGCAGGCCGAGCGGACCGGCCAGCCCAGCGCCGCCTCGTGGGCCCAGCCCCGGAGGCGAAATACAACGGTGGAGTCGCCCTCGAAGAGAAAAGCTCCCATGCCACGGCCCCCCCTGCCCCGATCGGCCGGCAGTTTCCCCCTGTCGGGAAAGGCCTGGTGTGGTATACTTGCCCATTCCCTGACAACGGGGGACAACCTTAATGAAACCTCTGGATTTTGCGGGAACCCGGTGACCAGACAGGCGTCAGAGATTGTGACGGACAAGTCGTCCAAAACGCGTGAGAGCAACCCGGGCAAGGAGCCCATCGCTTTTGAGGACTCCGCCCTGGTCGCCCAGGCGAAAGAGGGCGACATGCGTGCGTACGGAGCGCTGGTGGCGAAATACCAGCACCGTATTTACAACCTGGTATACCGCATGTGCGGCCGATCGGCCGACGCCGAAGAACTCGCCCAGGAAGCATTCCTCAAGGCGCTGGAGCGATTGCACCAGTTCCGGGGAAACAGCAAGTTCTACACGTGGCTGTTCCGGATCGCGGCGAACCTGACGATTTCCCATCGCCGCCGGGCCGGACGTGTGAAGTTTCACTCGCTGACCGGGCCCGAAGAATACGACGAAGCCCAGTCTGTCGCGCTCACTGCGGAAACCGCCGAGAAACGAAACCCGGCCCCCGAGGCCCACGTGATGACCGCCGAGATGAACGGCCAGATCATGGGTGCCCTCGAAGAGTTGGACGACGAATTTCGGATCGTCGTCGTCCTGCGGGACATCGAGGAGATGGATTACGCCGGAATGGCCGACATCCTCGACGTGCCCATCGGGACGATCAAAAGCAGGCTGCACCGCGCAAGGAGCATCCTGCGGGACAAACTGACCGACTACGTTCGGTAACCACACATGAGCGACCAGAGCGATATAACCATCCGCGAACATCTCTCCGCCTACCTCGACGGAGAACTCTCCGACCAGCAGGCCCGGCGCGTCGAAACCGCCCTCGCAGGCGACGATGCCCTCCAGACGGAGCTCGATGAGCTGCGCCGAACCCGCCGGCTGGTCGCCCAGCTGCCGCGGCAACACGCCCCGGACGACTTCGTCCAGCAGGTGCTCGCCGAAGTCGAACGCAACCGCCTGATGACCGGTGGCGAGCCGGCCGTCCAAACCGCCACTCCCCGCCGCTACGGGTGGGTGCGATACGCCGCCTCAGCCGCCGTCGTCCTCATCGTCGCCAGCGTCGCCCTCGTGGTGACCTCCAACCTCTGGAACGCCTCGGACTTCATCACCACCCAGCCCGACGAAACCGCCCGGACCTCCACCCGGAATGACGACACCCACCCCGACAACTCCACCGCCGAACCCCCGGCCCCCGAGTCGCTGGGTTGGGCGCCGCAGCTGGTGGTGATCTCGGCGTCCCTGGAACTCACCAGCGACGCGGTCGAGCAATCGCTGGCAGCCGCGGGCTTCGTGCCCGTCGCCCAGGCCGACGACGCCGAAGACAACCCCCCGCTCTACGAATGGATCGAGTCCACCGAGGGACGGCGCGAACTGGCGATCTACTACCAGGACGCCGCCCAGCGACAGGCCGTCGAAGATCGTATCGCCGCCGTCCGCCGCCAGCAGACGGTGGTCCAGGCAAACCGCTGGTCGCGACCGATTCAGCTGCATGTTCGGCGCGAAACCCTTGCCGGGCGTGACGTGGCCCGCTTCTCCCGCCGGGGCCAGCGCGACGCCGAATCGCTTCGCCCGTTCCTGCAGGAACACTGGGCTCACCTGACGCTGCCCCTGCGCGACGCCAGGGACCCCGAGGACTGGACCGAGGCGTTCGCCGCCTCTCCCTTCCACGAGAAGACCCCCGAGCAGGAGGCCGCCGACCTCTTCCGTCACTCGATGGCTGAGCTTCGCGAGGAGCACGGCATAGCCGACCCTCACTCGCCCCTCCAGCCGAGCGAGGGCGAGCGCGGGCGCATCGACCGGATGGTGGAAGACAGCCTCGCCGAACTCCGTCGCCGACCCGTTCCCACCACTCGGTCGGCCACCAATGCCGCCGCGTCCGCCGAGATGAAGATCATGCTCATCTCGATCATCTCGGACGCCGAGGCACGTCGTCTCGCCGGCGAATAGGCCGCCCCGAGCTGCAGCGGCTGCCCAAGCGAATCACCAGCGGCCGACTGAGCAAAGAGCACCTGGACAACCGCGCGCACAACCGGTTCTTGAAGTTCACCGGCGAGGTCACGGTGGAACCGGACGAGGCAGAAGTCGCGCAATCGCTATGAATCGCTTCCGCCATCGCCCTTGAAAAGCTCCTCCAGCTTCCTGTCGATGCGCTGCCAGTGCGTGCCGCGCCAGAGCAGTTTTCCGCACCTCCGGCAGCGCCAGAACCGCTCACAACAGCGAAACGCCAGCGGCGGAGCCTCGTCGGCGACGGTGTGCTTGGGCCGTTCGAGAAGTTCGCCCCCACAGGCCATGCATCGAGGCGGGAGACGCGTCAGTCCCAGCCGATCCACCACGAACCGCAGCTGCTCGAATTTGCTGAGCTGTCGGGGAACGCGAACCGACGAGATCACCCCGTCGCGCAGGAGCGACCGCTCGAACAGACCTCCGTCGCAGCTGAGAATCACCCGGCCCTGGCGCCGGGCCCGCTCGACCAGGTCGCCGTCGTCAATGCCGTGCTCGAATGCGGCGTCGTACCCGCCGGCCCGAAGCCAACGGGCCAGCCCGCCGAGCATGGCGTCGCAGAAGAATCGCGGTGTCTCGCCGTGGGCCGTCATCATGGGAATGGTACGCCGGCCGGCGGGTCGGCAGCGAAGGTCGACGTCAGAAACGCATCATCGCAAGACGCTTGGCGCCGTGAGAGTCACAAACGATAATCTTCGCGTGCCGTTCAATCAGGAATGTCAGAGGCAGCCATAACAAGCCGCTCGCCGAAGGAGGCAGGCATGGTGGACATGGAACGAAAGCACAAACACTGCCCGCAGTGCGGGTCGACCAAGTTTCGCCTGGCCAAGGAGAAAACGCCGGTCGCGGCGAAGGGGTGGGCTTCGCAGATTCCGATTCAGGATCGCATCTGCAAAGACTGCGGCCGACAGTATCACCCGGCGATGCCGGCCATCATTCCCTGGACGTTCATGGTGCTGGGGGTGGTTCTGGTGCTGATGGGCGTGGGGATGTTCTTCCACTCGCTGATGAGAGGGTTCCGGTTCTATTCCTGGGTCAAGCTGGCGATCATCGCGGCCGGCGTGTTCTGCGGCGTCGCCGGCTGGCAGATGCTCCAGCAGCGGAATGAAACCTACGGCGAGGAGGGGTGAGACCGCAGG
>CAZFPT010000081.1:0-4923 GCA_964521005.1 uncultured Planctomycetaceae bacterium
GACGACCTTCGCCTTACACCACGTTTTGCGGGCGTCTCCGGCGCGTGAGCATCGCGGATGCAGGGGCCGCACCTTTTCTCGGAAGACAGGACCTCTCAGCGCTTCCATCGGGGCAGGCCGTAGGGCCCGCAACCTCAGAGGCGAAAACACAACAGAACATGGGCAGGATGCCCATGCGACGTTTGGCGTCGCACGGCCTTCCAGGCCGTGACTGCCGGCAGGCCGTCGGGCCCGCAACATCAAAGACGCAAACAGAACAGAACATGGGCAGGATGCCCATGCGACGTTTGGCGACGCACGATCTTCCAGGCCGTGACTGCCGACAGGCAGTTCGCCGAAGGCGAAACGATTGCGGGCCCTACGGCTTTCCGACCTGCGGGTGCGTCTGGAGCGTGCCCCAATTCACGTGACTCACCCACACCACAGATCGCCAAAATGGGGGTGTGCAGGTTTGTGAATGTCCCATAAAATGGAACGCGATGAGTGAGTCAGCCCCGACAACGTCTGCGATGGACCGCTCGAGCCGCGACCTGCTGGGACGCGGGTTGACGTGGGTCTGGAGCGGCTGGTTGGCTGCGACGGTGCTGCTTGCCGGCACGCGATTCAACCCCCTCCCTGCCGGCAAACTCGCCCTGGCGCTGGTCGTGCTGGGCTTTGCCGTGTTCACCATAGGCAGGCGAGGCCGCATGGAGCCACAGCCCGACTCGGCGCGGGCGTTCGCGCTGGCGTACTATGGCGGATACGCGATGATGTTCACCGCCGCCCTGCTCACCACAGCCGTCGCCGTGGGCGAATGGGTCGCCTGAGACGACGACTGTCGCCGCAAGCGGGCCGTCAGGCGCTGGGCTGGGCCTCGGTACCGACCTGGCTGACCTCTTCCAGCGGCTCGCTCTCGACCGACCCCCCATCCAGACAGAGCGTGTCGATCATTTCCACCAGTCGCCCGAACTGCGGCTTGGAGATGTACCCGTTGGCCCCGACGCCCTCGCACTTGCGGGCCATCTGCTCGTTGATCAGCGACGAGAACATCAGCACCGGCAGCTGCTTTCCGTCCAGCTTCTGGCGGACGTTCTTGCAGAAGGTCAATCCGTCCATCTGGGGCATCTCGATGTCCGTAATGATGATGTTGACGTAATCGGACACGCTCTTGCCTTCGCCCTGGGCGAGTTTGAGGAACTCCTGGATCCGCTCGTGAGCGCTGAGGCCGTTGTCGAAGTCCATCACCTGGTTGTAGCCGTCCTTCTCCAGGACGTTGATCAGCATCCGCCGGATCGTGCCCGAATCCTCGGCAAGCACGATTTTCACCTCGGGACGCTCGCTCTTGCGGGGATGGTCGCACGACTCGATCGCGGGAAAGCCCTGCCCCGTCGAGGGAATCAACTCGGCGACGATCTTCTCCATGTCCACGATGAGAATCTCGTTCTCGTCGATGTGCACCGAGCCGGTAAACTCCGCCGAATACTGCTGGAACACCGGACTCATCGGACTCAGATCGTCCCAGCCGATGCGATGGATGCGATTGACCCCGTCGACGAGAAACGCCGTCTGGGCCCCGTTGAACTCCAGTACCAGGATGATCCGATGGTTCTCTCGCCCGATCCCGCCGGCCTCCTCGGCCGCGACGGCGTCGGCGTCCTCCTCGTGAGCGATGCCCAACTCCGCCCCGAGATCCACCAGCGGAACCGTATGGTCGCGGAAAAGGAACACGCCCAGCAGCGAATCGCTGCCCGTTTCGAGCTTTGTGATACGAGAGACGTCGTACTGCTCGATCGCCTGGATCTTCAGCACGTTCACGCCAAACCCCTGGCCGCCCAGGTCGAACTCGAGGATCTCCACCTCGTTCGTGCCCGACTCGAGCAGGATGCCTTCTTTCTTCGCCATCTCAGGTACCCCCGGAGGTGCCTCAATGCACCGAAAGGAGAAAACAGAACGGGCCTGCCCCACTCGCCGCCAGTGCAGCTACACAGACCCCGTCTCACCGTCGCAACGCGCATACATCGGAACAAACCAGGCCCAACTATACGGAAATGTTCCCACTTCAGGGCGATTGCGTCGGCCGAACCACACACCCGGACGCCACCCCCGCCCATCCTCATGAGAAAAAACACCCATCGGATTTGCCCGCCCCGGGACCCAATCGTAGGTTTCCGTTGCGTCGGGAAGGCAGTCAGCCGCCCGAGCACGAACGACCAAAACCAACCATTTGGACTATAGGAGCCCGAACCGATGACCAAGAAATCCCTGCCCATCCTCGTCGCCGCCATCACCCTCGTCGCGACCTCTTCCTTTGCGCTGGCCAGCCCGATGACCTACCACGGGATGGGCTACGCCCAGAACGTCAAGCTCCACTCGCCGGGCGCCCTGGCCGACGGACTCACCGTCCGTGCCGGACAGGCCCGCATCACCTGGGAAGACGAGGACTACCTCGCCTACTGCGTCGATATCAACCACTACATCGGCTCGTCCGACGTGACCCCCCTCAGCTCGCTGACCCTGCACAACGGCGACCAGGCCGCCTGGCTGTTCAACACCTACGCCGACGACGTCGACAGCTCGCTGGACGCCGCCGCCCTGGGCGTGGCGATCTGGGAAGTGGTCAACGAAACCGAATCCACCTTCGACGTATCCCTGGACGCAGGCAACTTCTCCATCAGCCACAACAACAACGTGACACTGGCCGCCAACAGCCTGCTGTCCACGCTGCCCGACAGCTACATCCCCGATCCGGACCCGATCGTCCTCCGCTCCGAGACCAAGCAGGACGTGATGATCCGCGGCGAAGATCAGCCCGTGCCCGAACCGGCGACCATGGCCATGCTCGCCCTGGGCGGACTGGGCGCCCTGCTCAAACGTCGCAGCCGCTGACCCCGCACCTCACCAGCCGACCAGCACCACAACAACCGGCGGGCAGCCTTCCAGAACGGAGGGCTGCCCGCTTGCCTGTGCGCATTTCGTCGCAAGACAGGATACGCTGAGTTTCCGAGAATTTAGATTTGAAAAACCCCGGCGCACTGCTCATCGCCACGCCTCCCGGCGCCGATACAGCGCCTGCAGGAAGTCAGCCGTTCCACGATCCCACGGAGGATTGTCGATGAGGCGTTCGATCACCATCCTGGTGACAGCCTTCGCATCGACCCTCGCGTCCGGGCAGACCGGGCAACAGGTCGACGCCGGCCATCGACACGCGCCGAGTCCCTCCACCCTGTTCGTCCGCCTCGGCGACGCCAACGACTCTGCCGCCTTCGGCGCGATGCGCCGCCTCGAACTGCTGGGTCCCTCGGCAGTGACGTTCCTCGCCCGGCGCCTCACGCCGGCAGACAAACCCCGCGCCGACCGCATCGCTGCCCTGATCCGCGACCTCTCCGCCGAGAGCTACCGCCAGCGGACCGCCGCCTTCGATGCCCTGCTGGAGATGGGCCCCGTCGCACAACACGCCGTCCGAGAGCGCCTCGCCGGTCGCGTCAGCCTTGCCGGCAAACGACGCCTGCGAGCCCTGCTGTCGCGCTCGCGACGCGCCGGCCCGCAGACCACCGCCCAGCAGCGCCAGCTCCGCGCCCTCCGCGCCCTGGAACGCATCGGAACCGACGACGCATTGGCCGTCATCCGGCACATCGCCGGCGGCACGCCCGGCGCCCGCCTGACCACCTGGGCCAACACCGCCGCCAATCGGCTCGCCACGCGCCTGGCGGGCAAGCCCGGCGGAGCGATGGCCGGCGGAGACATCGGACGCAGCGGCTGCTTCGACGGAAACGCCGTACGCAAACCCGGGACACTCGCCTGGAAGCTGGACCTCGGCGAATACCGCTACCCGGCCACCAGCGTCGTCGTCCACGACGGAGTGGCCTACTTCGGGGTCGATCACGCCGACGTCGGACCGATGATCTGCACCCGCATCTACGCCGTCGACCTCAAAACCCGACGCGTCCTCTGGACCCATGGCCGCTCCGACCAGACCATTCTCGACGCGCCGGCCATCAGCGAGGGAACCGTCTACTTCTGCTCCGCCTCCGACGGAGCACTGCACGCACTGGACGCCAAAACAGGCCGGCAACGCTGGCAGGCAGACAGCGGCCGGGCCGCCGTGGCAAGCCCCCTCGTGGACGGACCCACCGCCTACTTCGGAAGCAACGACGGACACTTCCGCGCCGTGGACACACAGTTCGGGCGCGTGCTGTGGTCGACCGATCTCGGCGACGCCCTGAACATGCCCGCCGCGCTGGGCGAGAAACACGCCATCGTGCCCGCCGGACGCACCATGTACGCCCTGGACCGCCAGTCCGGCAAGGTCCTCTGGACCCACTCGGCCGAACTCATGGTGGGCGCACCCGCCGTCCGGGCGGGGCGGGCGTGCTTCACGCGGTTCGACCAACAGGACGGGCGCGGGCACATCGTCGCCATCGACCTGGCGACCGGACGAACCGCCTGGTCGGTCCCCGTCCAGAACGCCTCGCCCTTCGCGCCGGCCTTGGGCGATGGGGTGGTCTACGCACCCGGAACCGACCGCCGGGAACTGCTGGCCATCGACGCCGCGAAGGGAACCGTCCGCTGGAAAGTCGACCTGCAGGCCGAGACGTGGCAGTCGCCCGTCACCGCCGGATCCATGGTGTATCTCGTCGGACGCGAGGAGGGAAACGTCCTCGCCGTGGACGCCGCCAAACGCACGCTCCGCTGGACATTCGACACCCACTCGCGCCGCGCAACCGGCTCGCCCACCGTCGCCGAGGGAACACTGTACGTGCCCAGCCGACACTGGAAACTCCTTGCCGTCACCGAACGCCCCCCGGACCACACCCCTCCCGCCGTGGCCACCACCGCCACCACGAAGACACCCTGACACACACCCGCTGCCGATCGGCTGTTACTTCATTTTCAGCGTCGCCAGCGCCAGTGCACAGAGCATGATCGTCACCAGCCAGAACCGCA
>CAZFPT010000081.1:5023-14178 GCA_964521005.1 uncultured Planctomycetaceae bacterium
TTCAGCGTCGCCAGCGCCAGTGCACAGAGCATGATCGTCACCAGCCAGAACCGCACGACAACCTTGCTCTCCGCCCAGCCGCCAAGATGGAAATGATGATGCAGCGGCGCGCAGCGGAAGATGCGCCTGCCCTCGATGCCCCCGGGACGTTTCGTGAGTTTGTAGTACCCCACCTGCAGCATGACGCTGACCGCCTCGGCTACGAAGATCCCGCCGGCCACCACCAGCAGCACCTCCTGGCGGGTGACCACCGCGATGTAGCCCAGCAACCCGCCCAACGGCAGCGAGCCCGTATCGCCCATGAACACCTGCGCGGGCGGGGCGTTGTACCACAGGAACCCCATGCACGCCCCGATCATCGCCGCACAGATGACGGTCATCTCCGCTGCCCCCGCCACCAGGGGCATGTGGAAGAACACCGCCCACTCCCGCACGCCGACGATCCACGACAGCAGCAGGAACGTGCTGGCCACGATCATCAGGCACCCCGTGGCAAGACCGTCCATTCCGTCGGTGAGGTTCACGGCGTTGGAGCTGCCGGTCATCACGAGAATCGCCAGGATCACGTACAGGATCTTGCTCAGCGCGATCGGGTCGGTGAGGAACGGCAGATAGAACCCGTGGGCCGGGTTGATCGCCTTGCCCTCCACCCACACGTACGACTCGCTGCCGTAATGGTGCATGAACAGCGACAACAGCGCCGCCAGACCCACCTGAAACAGCAGCTTCTGCCAGCTCTTGAGCCCATCGCGCGAGCCCTCGCCGGCAGCGTAGCGCAGCTTGATCCAGTCGTCCCAGCCGCCGAGAATGCCCAGCCACACCGCCGCCAGCATCGCCATGCGGATGTACATGTTGTACACGTCGGCGAACAGCAGCACCGACACGAGGATCGCCAGGACGATCAGCACCCCGCCCATCGTCGGCGTGTTGGACTTGTGGCGGGTCAGCTCGTTGAGGTCGGCGTGGTCGAACTCCGGGCGGTCGCCGAGCTTCTTCTTCATCAGGAAGCGGATGAGCTTCGGGCCCAGCACCACCACCAGCAGGAAGCTGATCGCCCCGGCCCCGGTGATTCGCAGCAGCAGCCCTTTCCCGCCCAGCAACCAGTAGATCACGTGTCGCCGTCCTTGCCCGCCGGATCGGTCCCGTCGGCGACCAGGCGGTCCACGAGTCGTTCCATGCGCATGTCCCGCGAGCCTTTCACGAGCACCACGTCGCCGGCAGCGATCATCCCCGGGACGCTCTGCAGCGCCTCGTCCATGGATGCGACAGCCTCGGCCGTCGCCCCGGCATCGGCGGCGCCGGTGGCGATGAGTTGCCCCAACTCGCCGACACCCACGATCAATTCCAGGCCCGTATCGCCCAGTTCCCTGCCGGTCTGGCGGTGCAACTCGGCCGCGTCTGGCCCGAGTTCGAGCATGTCCCCGGCAATCAGCACCCGCCTCCCCTCACAGCCGCCCAGAACATCGGCCGCCGCGGCCATGCTGGCCGGGTTGGCGTTATAGGCGTCGTTGATGATCATCCGGTCGCCGGCGTTGATCCACTGCAGGCGCATCGCCACGCCCTGAAAGTCCCGCAGGGCCTCGCTGGACTCTTCGGGCTGCATGCCGAATCGCTGGGCCACCGCAATCGCCGCCAGGGCATTCATCGCGTTGTGCTTTCCCGCCAGGGGCAGCTCGAAGCTCAGCCGACCGTTCAGTTCCAGCCGCTGGGTGCGTCCGTCCGCTGTGCGCCCGGTCAGGCGAAGCACCGAGCCTTCCGACTCGCCGAACCACACGACCCGGCTGGTGTACGCCCCGACGCTCTTGCGGAGCAGTTCGTTGTCCCGGAACACCACGGCCATCCCGCCCGCGCGCAGGGCGCCCAGCAGCGACGCCTTCTCCGCGGCGACCCGCTCGATGTTGCGGAACCCCGCCAGGTGCGACGCCGCCACCGAGGTGACCACCGCCACGTCCGGCTGGGCGATACGCCCGAGATTGGCGATCTCTCCCGGGGTGTTGGCGCCGATCTCGCAGACGACGAAGTCGTCGCCGGGCTCGGCCCCGAGCAGCGTGAGCGGAACCCCGATGTGATTGTTGTAGCTGAGGGGGCTGCAGCGTCCGCCCAGGCGCTTGGAAAGAATGTGATGCACCATCTCCTTGACGGTGGTCTTGCCGTTGGATCCGGTGATGGCGACCACGTCGGCCCCGACGATCTGCCGGTTCCGCCCGGCCAGGTCGCCCAGCGCCCGGATGGTGTCCATCACGCCGATCGCCCCGCCGGGGAAGCCGCCGAGGTCCTCGTCGCTGAGGGGGCGGTCGCGCTCGACGACGGCAGCCACGCAACCGGCCGACGCCGCCTCGGAGAGGAAGTCGTGCCCGTCGAACCGCTCACCACCGACGGCGACGAACACGTCGCCCGCCTCGGCCGTCCGCGAATCGATGGAGACCCCGCAGGCCCCGAGGTCCTTGCCCTCGGTCAATCGCCAACCTCGCACCACCGTCCGGATTTCCTCGATGTTCATGGATTTCATAGCACACTCACATTGCAGCCGAAATTTCCTCCGCCGCGACGGCAACGTCGTCGAAGTCGGTTCGTCGCGGGCCGATGATCTGGTAGGTCTCGTGTCCCTTCCCGGCGATGAGCACGACGTCGCCCGGCTGGGCCGACCCGATCGCCAGGCGGATCGCCGCGCGTCGGTCGCTCTGGACCTGTGTCTTGGATCGGCCCAGATCGCTGAAGCCCGCGAGGATTTCCCGGATAATCGCGTCGGGGTCCTCGCCTCGCGGGTTGTCGGATGTCACCACCACCGCGTCGGCCAACTGCTCGGCCACGCCGGCCATCCGCGGGCGCTTGGAGCGGTCGCGATCGCCCCCGCAGCCGAACACCACGATCAGTCGTCCGCGGACGATCGGGCGAAGGGCCTTGAGCACGTTGGACAGCGCGTCGTCGGTGTGGGCGTAGTCCACGAACACGTCGAACCCCGCCTCGCACGCCACGCGCTGCAGCCGACCCGGGACGGCCGGCACCTCGCCCAAAGCCTCGGCAATCTGCCCGGGATCGAGCCCGACGGCCAAACACGCGCCGGCCGCCGCCAGGACGTTGTACACGTTGTGGCGACCGATCAGCCCGATGGAAACGGGCGTCTCGCTGCCGTCGTAGATCAGGTCGAACTGCGTTCCGGACGCGTCGATCGCGCCGATCCGGGCGCGCAGGTCCGCCAGCGGGTTCAGCCCATACGTGATCGGCCTGGCGGCCGTGGCGCGGATCATCTCTTCGCCGGCAGGGTCGTCGCGGTTGATCACCGCGCAGGCATGGGACGGGAGCTGCTTGAAGAGCTTGCGCTTGGCTGCAAGGTAGCGTTTCATCGTGCGGTGATAGTCCAGGTGGTCGCCGGTGAGGTTCGTGAAGACCCCCGCGGCGAAGTCGATCCCCGCGGTCCGTCCCTGGTGCAGGGCGTGGGAGGAGACCTCCATCACCAGGTGCGTTCGCCCGGCGGCGACCATCTCGGCGCACATTTCCGCCAGTTCGATCGGCCCGGGTGTGGTCGTGCGGGCCGGCGCGGTTCGCTCGCCCGTTTCGTATCGTATGGTCCCCAGCAGTCCGGCATCGCAGCCGGCGCGACCCAACACCGAGCGGATCAGGTGCGCCACCGTCGTCTTGCCGTTCGTGCCGGTAATGCCGATGCAGGTGAGCTTCCGCGCGGGCCAGTCCAGCATCGCCTGGGCCAGAGGCCCTGCCGCCCGCCGTGCCTTCTTGACCACAGCCACCGCGGGCGCTGGTCCGCCGGCGGAGATGCCCGAGGCGTCCTCGCACACGATCGCCGAGGCACCGGCGTTGACGGCGTCGGCGATGAAGCGATGCCCGTCCACCGCGGTGCCGCGCACAGCCACGAAGCAGTCGCCTTCGCGGCAGCGGCGCGAGTCGTCCGTCACCCGACTCACCTCCGCCTGCCCCCGCAGGGAGCGGACATCGAGGCCGGAGGATGTCAGCAAGTCGGTGAAACGCATGGATAGCCCGCCCCGCCGGGGCGCGTGTAAAATCGCCGTCCGGGGCCCGTCCGCATCCACAGCGGACAGGACCCCGGACCAACGCTGGGTTCAGTCTACAACCTTGTCTCGTCTCGTCAAAGCTCGCCCTGTTGAACGTCGCATGGGCTTCGGAGCCCATGATTTGTTCTGTTTTCATCTTCGGCGTTGCGCCCGCAACAAGTTGCGAGCCCTACAGCTACTTCGCAAGGCCGCTTCGCCTTCGGCGAACCTGCCTGTCGGCAGCCACGGCCTGGAAGGCCGTGCGACGCCAAACGTCGCATGGGCTTCCAGCCCATGTTCTGTTTGTTCCCGCCTTGGGCGTTGCGCCCGCAACAAGTTGCGAGCCCTACAGCTCGTTTACACGGTTGCGCCCGCGACAAGTTGCGGGCCCTACAACCCTGCGGTGAGCGTTCGGGGCCGATCGGCCGGCACGTCCAGGTACTCCAGCGTCTGTTCGAGCACGTCGCGGACGTACGGGGCAGCGACCGTGCTGCCGTAATGGCCTCGCGAGTAGTCCGGCCAGTACACCGAAATCAGGCAGATCACCGCGGGCTTGCCCACCGGCGCCCCGCCGATGAACGACGCGGTGTACGCCCGATCGACGTAGCCGCCGGGCCCGGGAATCTGGGCGGTGCCCGTCTTGCCGAAGCTGGTCCATTTATCGAGGCGACATCGCTTGCCGGTCCCGCGTTCAACGACCTGGGCGAGCACCTCGCGGGTCCGCTTCGAGACGGCCGGGGAGATCAGCCGACGAACCACGCGCCGCCGCGAGCGGTACACCACCGTCCCGTCCGGCTCGACGAGTCGGTCGATCAGCCGGGGCTGCATCAGCTCGCCCCCGTTGACCAGGCAGGCGAACGCCGAGGTCAACTGGACGGCCGTCGCGGCGATCTCCTGTCCGAACGGCACCCGGCGCAGGCTGTAGCCGTCCCAGTTCTCGGCGTCGCGGACGATTCCCGCACTCTCCCCCCGCAGGGGCAGGTGCGTCTTGCCCCCGAACCCGTAGGCCCGCACGATTTTGTACATCCGTTCGTTGCCGAGGATTTCGCCGATCTTGGACATGGCGATGTTCGACGAGAACACCACGCCGTCCTCGACAGTAAGATCGGGATAGGTCTTGCCGTGGTCGCTGATTCGCCCGCCGCGCGGTGCCCGGTAGACGCCGTGGTATTGGCCGATGGGCAGTTCGGTGTCGTAGCTGAGCAGCCCGAGCTGGACGGCCGAGGCGGCGATGAGCGGCTTGAAGATGCTGCCCGGCTCGTAGGGCGAGGAGACCGCGTGCGGCGTCATGTGATTCGGGTCGGCGAGGTTGTACTCGTTGGGGTTGAACGTCGGGGCCGAGCACATCGCGAGGATTTCACCGGTGTGAGGGTTCATCACCACGCCGGTCCCCCACTTGGCGCCGAACCGCGAAACGCTCTCGCTGACCGCCCGCTGGAGATAGCCCTGGATGACCACGTCCATGCACAGATACACGTTGCGCCCGTCGCGGGGCAGGCTGCTTTCGGCCGGTACCGGCCAGATCGCCCTGCGTCGGGCGTCGGCCAGCATGACGCGCTGCCCGTCGTTGGCGTCGAGGTGTTCGTCCAGTGCCAGTTCGAGCCCACCGCCGGCTACGCCGTCTCTGCGACGGAACCCCAGGATGCCCGACGCCAGTCGGCCGTTGGGATACTGGCGGCGCCATTCATAGAGGATGCCCACCGGCCGAAGCTTCAGCTCGCGGACGCGCCGGGCCTGCTCCCGCGTAATCTCCCGCTGCACCCAGGCGAATCGCCCCGTGCGGCGTCGGAGGATGATCTGCTGAACTTCCCACGGGGAGATCTCCAGGACCTCGGCCACCGCGATGGCGACGTCGTCGATCCGGTCTTCCTCGACCAGCGCGGGATCCACAAAACAACTGGGTACCTGGTGCGAACCGGCCAGCAGGACCGATCGCCCGCGCGTTCGGCCGTACACGCTTCCGACGCGTGCGGGGATGGGTTGACGGATGACTTCCTGGCGCAGAGCGCGACGGGTAATCTCCTCGCTGCTGTCGCGGACGAGAATCGCCAGCCTGGCGCCCAAGGCGACCAGCGCCAGCATCAGGGCGGTAAAGACCAGCTCGAATCGCCATGTCCGCCGAAGGGTGTCCACCCGGGCGCCTTTCGTTTGTGGATGTGTGGTTGGCTACTCGTCCGCGCGTCCGGCGAACTGCATGGTTTCGCCGACGATGGGCAGGTCCAGCGCGAGTCGGCGCGACCGCTCGATGACCGCCGACGGCGTTGTCAGCCCGCCGACGCGCACCATGCGGTCGGCCAGTTCCCGGCGAATCACCACGCGCTGGCGCTGGAGGTTCTGGATCTCGTGGGCTGCCATCGTCTCCTCACGCCGGATGTGTACCAGCGCGACGGCGACGGCCCCGAGGGCGAACATGATGGCGGCGAGTCGAATCACGTCTGATCCTTTCACTCGGGCATGGGCGGAATGCTCAGCACCACGCCCACGGGTACGACGTTCTCGCTGGGAAGCTTGTCGCGGTTGGCCCGGTAGATAATGCGATACAGGTGTCCGTTGTCGTCGCCGTACGCCTTGCGTGCAATCGTTGTGAGCGTGTCGCCCCGCATGGTGCGGTAGCGGCGGGTGGTGGTTCGCGGGTCCACGCGGCGCGGTTCGGTTCGTCGCGGCCGATCCGGGCGGGGGCTCGGCTCGACCCGGCGGGTGCGGCGCGGGGGCGTAGCCCGTCGCGTGCGATGGCCGATGGCTGGCGTGCGTGCCTCGTGAACCGTGGGGCTGCCTTCCATCTCGCGGGCGAGGTAGTCCACGTCGCGCAGGGAGGCTGCCGTCAGTGGAGGCGCTTCGGCATCGTTGGTGAGTTCACCGAGGATCAGCCCGAACGCGAAGATGAAGACCAGCCCGACCAGCAATCCGATGCGTGTTTCGCGTGTCATGGGTTTCGCTCCTTCGATCCCCGGTGCCTGTTCGCCCGGCGAGATCCGTTCGCCGGGATGCGTCAACTCGTGTTTGTTCGTTCGATCGCCCGCAGCTTCGCCGATCGGCTGCGGGGGTTCCGCGCCATTTCGTCGGGCCCGGGCGTGATGGGCTTCTTCGTGAGCACCTCGACCGCCCCGTCGCCAGCCAGGCGGTTGAAGGTGTGCTTCACCGGTCGGTCTTCCAGCGAGTGGAAGCTGATGACCGCCGCCCTTCCGCCGGGCGCCAGTGCGCTCGGGAGCGTCTCCAGCAGCGTCTCGAGCACGCCCATTTCGTCGTTCACGGCGATTCGCAGGGCCTGAAACGTTCGAGTGGCCGGGTGCACGCCGCGTCGGGTGGACCGCGCCGCTCGAGGCAGCGACCCCGAGACGATCCCGGCCAGTTGCCCGGTCGTGGCGATGCGTCCTTTCTTGCGCTGCTGGACGATCGCCCGCGCCACCCGCCGGGAGTAACGCTCCTGCCCGTATTCATATATCAGGTCCGCCAGCTCACGCTCCGAGAGGCGGTTGATGAGCCCCTCGGCCGTCTCGTCCAGTCGCGGGTCCAGCCGCATGTCCAACGGCCCGTCGGCCTGGAAGCTCAGGCCCCGCTCGGCGTCGTCCAGTTGCGTGGAGGCAACGCCCAGATCGGCCAGGACCGCATCGGCAGCCGATTCGTCGGCCTCGTCGAGAACAGTCGCCAGCTGCGAGAAGTTCGCCTGGAACAGCCGAACCCGCTCGCCGAAATCCGCGAGGTTCTCGCGGGCCCGCTGGAGGTTCGCCTCGTCGACGTCGATCCCGATCAGCCGGGCGTCCGACGGGGCTCGGTCCAGGAGCATGTGCGAATGACCACCCAATCCGACGGTGCAGTCGACGATGAGCTTCGCCCGCTCGGGGCGGAGCAACTCCAGCACCTCGTCAGCAAGAACAGGAACGTGGCCGCCGCGGGTCATGAGGAGATCCGTCTCCTCATGTCGTCGCGACGTGGTTCTCGATCGCGCGGGTCGCTTCGGGCGAGAACTCGACGCAGGTCGAGTACTCGTCCCCCAACGCCCGAACGCGGGCCAACCGTCTGGCAAGCTTCGACAGGCGCTGCCGATGCCCGTCGTCCAGCCACGACGGGCGTGCCAGTTGGGCCCGCAGTTCGGCCCATTCGCCTGCGCGACGTCCCTGTCGGCAGTCCGAACGGCTCGGGGCGATTTGGGGGACTTGCATACCAAGCGTCCTTTCCTGGCGTTTCTCTCGCCGGTGCAACCCGGGTCGACGCCGATCCATCGACGTCGACCCCGTTGCGATCGAGTCCCATCGGCGGCCGGGCCCTTTCGGAGCGTCCGTGCTCCAGGCTCGTCTCGCCGGTGTTGCTTCCAACTGCACTGCATCATCACAATCACGGCTGTCCGTAGCCGTCAGTTCGTTCGTTTATTCCTCGGCGTCGGTTTCGTCCAGCATGGCGGCCGCCTCTTCGAGCAACTCGCCGTAAACCCCGAGAGACTCACCGATCTGTGCTTCCCATGCCTCGGTGGGCCAGATCTCGATGTGATCGCCGTTGCCCACGACCGTGACCTTCTTGTCGACGATGGCCCGCTCCATGGACTTCTCGGGCAGCACGACGCGACCCTGGGAGTCGGTCTTCACCACCCGGGCCATCGCGAACAGCATGTTCAGCCCGGCCGCCTGCTTCTTGGGAAGCGGGCTGCGGCGGATCTTCGAGACCAGCCGGCGATAGTACTTGTCCGGATACAGCCACAGGTGCCGGTCCGGGCCGAGAACGAGATAGAAATTCGCCCCGTCCTCTTCCGGGTCCATGCCCTCCCGCAGCGCGGAGGCAATCGCCAGACGCTTCTTGGCGTCGATCGACTGCTCAAACTCGCCTACAAAGAGAGGCACACTCAGGACCCTTTCACCACTGACTGGGAAGTTATGGGAATCTTAGGTCTAAACAGGGACGCTGGCAAGCGAAAAAAACGGGCAACTCGGGAAACGGCGAGCGTTTCGGGAGTCATCCGTAGTCATGGCGCGCGGGTCGATGGCGTGGGCCCCCAAGATATGGTGCCGCCCTCTCGGCAAGCCTCAGCCGATGGCGGTACGGGGCCGGCAGCGCTGGGAGTCCCGGCGCGAAAGAAAAAATCTGCGGTTTTGCCAGGCGTCGCCTTGGGCGGGTCCGCATCGACCCGTCACCTCACGTTATCGGACGACCCGCTCA
>CAZFPT010000082.1:0-13877 GCA_964521005.1 uncultured Planctomycetaceae bacterium
ACCGTTTCCTCAGCAAGCTCGAAAGCGCTCTCAACCGCCGTCTCCGCCCCCTCCCCGTCGGCCGACCAAGAAAGAAGAGCACCAAAACTGGTGACTGTCCCTATTAATCGACGCCGGGCCTGCCGTGGCCAGAAGAAACGCCCCAACCAGTCCCATTTTCAATACGTTGGCAGTCATCATGGTTCTCGTCTCTCTTCTCTTTGTGCGGATGGCATCCATCCGGTCGGTCGAAGTTCACTGTGTCGGCCTGCAAACCTGCACCTACTGCGGTTTCATCTCCTTCGCCATCACCGCCGCGGCGGGTTTCCACTGTCCGGCCCCGAAGCAGTAGAGGTAAGCGTGGGTGCGAACGAAGATGCGGTTTCCGAAGGCGGTGGGATGGGCCCATCCCAGGCCGATGCGCGGGGTGCCGAAGCGGTCGATGTTGCGCTGGTGAACGGCGTCGGAATACCGCCCTTCGGCGATCAGGCCGAAGCCGAAGCGGGCCGAAGGGGTCGCACGCGCATCGGCGACGTCTCCCAAGCCGATCAGCATCCACTGTAACGACTTGTTCCCTTGATCGCCCTTACCCCGCCAGATGTAGAGCCCATCGGCGCTGAGGCAGCCCGAGAGGTTGCCATTGGGCGATCGCCCCCGGGTGATGCTGCTGAGTTTCAGTTTTCCGGTCGTCTGATCGACCAGCAAGTCCCCCGACAGCACGCCGTCACCCGTGAGAATCAGCGAATGATGGGGACGATAGAGGCCCCTGCCTTTCTCGCCGCGCTTGGCAGCGGGGGTGTTCCAGAGGAGTTCGCTCTTGAGGCTTTCGCCCTCCAGCCACAGGCGGGTGGCGGTGGCCTTGATCGAGAAGTAGACATCCTTCTTCGCCACCGCGGTGGCGTAGAGCTCGTACTGCGGTCGCGAGCCGTAGGCGTCATCGACGATGTCCGGCTGGAGGGTTGAGAACCACCCCAGGACCTTTCCGTCGCTCACCCGGTGAACATGCCCGGTGGGCAGGACGACGACCGCGACCGTTCTGCCGCTTCCCTTGTCGTTCAACACCATCGGCACCGCCGTTCCGCCCGGACCCATGTGCGCATGGTAGTGCTTGGGTACGCCCTGTTTGAACTGCGGGTAGTTGGGGTGCGTCCTGCCCTCGGTGTACCACTCCGCGGGAAGTTGGACCTTCCATACCTGGCGTCCGGTGGCGCAGTCGTAGGCGAAGGTGGTGAAGTTGGTCGTCGTGTGCCAGACAATCTTCCCGTCCACCAGCACCGGCGCGGACATGTCGCGATGCGAGCCGCCGGCCATGCCTCCGGTGCGCGGGCCTACCTCCAGGTCTTCCGCCCACCGGAGTTTACCGTCGAGTTCATAGCAAACCAACGCATCGGGCGCCGCCAGGGCGTAGACGGCCTTGCCGTCGCCCACCACGGAACCGCAGGTGGACCCGTACCAGGGCGCCTCCTTATTGTGGGTGTAGATCCGGGCGCGGGTCTCCCTGGCCTCCTTGAACTGTCGCAACCGTTCGGGATGACCGAAGCGTCCGATCTCGCGCCAGTAGCCCCGGTCGATGGCCTTGTATCCCTTGGCCAGTGCGGCATCGAAGGCCGCCTGGCGGTCGGGATGGAGGCCCCGCATGTACTGCTTGCAGGCCTGGAACTGACCCCAGGCCTGTCCGGCGTCAGTGCCGGCGTACTTGCGGAACTTGTCATTGTCCCACCATACCGAGTTCCAGACGCGCATCGCCTCTGCCCAGCCCTCGACTTCGGCTTTGCGGACGGCCTGAACTCTGGCGACGGCGGCTTGGTCTTTCCATGCCAGCAGGTGGTCGATGGGGCGGACCCAATCGAGCTTGCCTGAGGGGATGTCCACGCACACCAGCACGTGCTTGCCCTCGGTGCCCGGCGACGCGTCGCAGGTGAGAAAGACCTTGTCGCCCACGGCGATCGGCGCCGATTGCCCCCAACTGGGCATTTCCACCCGCCAAAGGGCGTTGACCCGGTCGCCGGGCTTGTGGGGCATCGTCGCCTTGTCCTGGCCGCCCCGTTTCGGATCGATCATGGCCGCCCCCACCTCCCCGATGGACGGAGCGTCCTTATCGAACCAGACGAAACTGGTGACCAGATCCAGGGCAGGCATGACCCCTTGGTACGTATGGCCTCGCCATGTCGTAACCAATCCCCCATCGGCCTGGGTGAACGAGGCAGAAAGAAGCACGAGAGCGACCGACAAGGGGGACCTCAGCACGTTTCCTATAGACATTTGCTTTCCTCTACAAGGGCTCTCTACAGCGGCGTTCCGCTTGGCGAAAGCAGGCCTTGATGCGTCGGCACGGCCCACCAGAACAGGACGCCGACCGTAGGCCGGCGTCCTGAAGACTGCTACCAGGCCAGGCGCCCGGATGAATGACGATCTCCGGGCGCGGGGGAGGAACAACTCACGCTCGGCGGCGGATCAGCACGCCCAGAGCGCCCAAGCCCAACACGACCATGCTGGCCGGCTCGGGGATCGTAATGCCCTGGAGCGTTCCGGCCAGGGCGAACTCCTCGACGCCGCCGCTGAACGAGTCGCTCGACACCGTGATCCTCGCGCTGGTCACCGGCGTGCCGATGAGCGCGGCGACCTGCTCTGCCGTCAGCGAAAGCGTGAAATCGATGCCCTGCGTGGTGAAGTCCGGGCCGGTCTTGGTTCCGCTGTTGTTGTCGTTGCCCGGAGTAGTTACCGTAAACGGGCTCAAGGTTCCAATTTCAGTCGGGGCAAAGACAACAGTATCGCTCGCAATGGCGCTGCCATTAATGAAAAGCTCGACTGTCAACCGGTCAACATCCGAGCGGTTCGCCTGTCCGGTGCCGGTGCCGGTGAACAGGATGCTGTCGGCCAGGAACGCCTCGGCCACCGTCGTGACGATCTCGTAGTCCCAGCTTCTGCTTCCGTTGAGGTCCCTGCCGATGACGGTACCGTTGGGCACGGTGGAGGCCGTGATGTCTGCCGGGGAGAACGTCCCAAGCCCCACCAGCGTGGTGTCAGTCTCCTTTACGCCGAAGTAGTCGGTGTCGCTGCTTCGAAACACGCCGCTTACGTCAGCGGTGCTGTCCGTAATCAGGTCGGCTTGTGCGACGGCTGCGCCGATCCCAATGCATGCCAAGGCTACAACCATGCAGTATGTGGGGCGAATGACCATGATCAATCTCCTTACAGTGTTAGTGTTCTCGTTCCACAGAATCCGATGATTCCCGATGTGCCGATGATACCAGTTTCTGACATTCTGTCTTCCGCGAGAGCGTCAATCTTTAAAGCGTGTGCGTTGACCTGGCCGATAGATATTCCATGGCAATCCATCGAGTGCTCATGGTCACACCACCCCAGGCCACCCAACGCGGGCTCCTGGAAGGCGTCTCCCTTTGGATGCGGGACAGCGGCCGGCGCTGGGACTTTCTCGGGGCGCCGTGGCGGTTCCATCGCGTGATTCAGTTCAGTGATTGGCAAATGTGCGACGGCGTCTTGCTGTCGGGGGCCGCCCCGCAGATCCGGGCCCAGGCGGAACATCACGGGATTCCCATCGTGGGGACGTTCGCCTCGCAGGACTGTCCAGACATTGCTCGGGTTCTTCCCGATTCGGTGGCCATCGGCGCCATGGTCGCACGGTACTTCCTGGGTCTGGGGTTCCGCCACTTCCTGTATGTCGGGATGGAGGGCAGATGGTTCTCCCAGCAGAGGCAGGAGGGATTTGCCGCAGCCCTTGCCTCGCAAGGATACGATTGCAGGACGGTTTTGATGCGACACGGCGCAAAGCGATGGGCCCAATCGATCCAGAAATTGGACCAGATTCTCAAGGAAGCACGGAAACCGCTGGCCGTGATGACGTGCGTCGACAACCAAGCCACCGTAGTCCTGGACCGATGCCACAGGCTGGGGCTTCGAGTGCCCGGGCAGGTGGCCGTTGTGGGGGTCGACAACGACACCGCGGTCTGCGAGTTCTCCCAACCGGCCATCACCAGCGTGGATCCGTCCTTCGCGAAGGTGGCGTTCGAGGCGGCCGATCTGCTTGAACGAATGATGTGCGGACAAACTCCCCCGTCGGAGCCGCTGCTGGTCCCGCCGCTGGGGATCGAAGTCCGTGCCTCGTCGGACATCCTGGCCGTGGAGGATGAAATAGTGTGTCAAGCGATCAGGCACATCCGTCAGTCGTCCGCCGAACCGATCAACGTGGACGACGTCGTAAAAGTCGTGCCTCTCAGTCGTCGCCCGCTCGAGATGCGGTTTCTCAAAGCCACCGGACGAACCATCGCCCAAGAGATCATGGCGGCTCACGTCGACCGCGCGGAAACGCTGCTGGCTAATTCCGACATGTCGATACTCGAAGTTGCGATGGCCAGTGGGTTCCGCTCGCAACAGCACCTCAACGAAGTCATCCGCCGGGAGACGGGAAAACCGCCAACCCAGTACCGACGCCAGCGCCGCCTGCGGCGTGGGCCGGGCTAGGCGGCATCGTAATGAACCTGGTTTCAAATGAGGGCACAGAGGCAATGAATGTCCAAGATCGTTCGCCTCGAAGTTGGTCGGTAAAGGGGTCAGGAACGTTTACTGGCCGATGATCGACCACGCCAGCCCGCGACTCACGGCGGCGAAGGGTTGTTCGGTTCGGGATCACGCGGAAGCGATGCATGTCGGCTTTACCGATCATGGGCTGGAAGCCCATGCGACTTTTGGGCTCTCGCCGTCAGTGCGCGGTTTCGCGGGCACGCCCGCAAGCAAGTTGCGGGCCCTACGGCGGAACCCCACCCTTCGTTTCACTCAGGAAGGGGCTTCAAGAGACACGGCAGAGCGGTGCGCGGTTTCGCGGACACGCCCGCAACAAGTTGCGAGCCCTACGGCTGAGCGGTTTGGTGCGGCTGTGGCAGCCGTGCTGGTTGGGGTGGCAGTATCGTGGGGATCGGTTTGTTTAGCGCCACGGTCTTTCCGCTGCCCGGCGGTCCGATCATCGCCAGGTTATGATGGCCGGCGGCGGCCGTGCGTATCTGGATATCCTTGGCGAGCAGGATGGCGGCACCGGCCCGTCGGGCGACCTGGTGGCCACCTTCGAGTACGACGGCCGTGTTCGGCAACTGCACGCGGGCAGTCTTGTATCGCCACCGCATCGGCCCGCGTGTGGTCTGCTTGATCGTGACCGTCGTCCAGGATAGCCTGCAGAAGGCCGGGCTGTGCCGCACGAGGGTCCGAACTTTGCGCGGGGCATGCTCGGCCCGCGACGAGCGGCAACTCGGCGGGCAAAAAAACGGCCGCCCCTGCCAGTCAGCAGCAGGGGCGGCCATCGAACGCGTGATTTGTTCGGTGTTCGTGTCACTGTCGAGGAAACTGCGGCATCTTTCTTTCCTCGTCGTCGTTGTCCTTGTCCTCTGCAAATTCTTTGACCAGCAGGGGAGTGACATCCGCAGTCTTTACGCCTTGCTTCTTGTAGACGATTTCCAGGGCGACAGCCTCGACGCCTTTGGCCTTTGCCGCTTTGGGCAGGGCCTTCTTGAGGTCTTTCTCGTATCCCTCAAGGATGCGTGTGCGCGCCTGGCCATATTCCGCCTGGACTTCCTGGATTTTCTTCTGATCATTCTCCTGTTGGGCCTTTTGCATGTCCGTTTGAGCGGATCTCAAGGCCTGCATGAGCTTTTTCTGAGCCGGATGTGCCTGGAAGGCCTTCTCCGGATTGTAGGTTCCGATCTTAACCGAGCCTTTCTGCTCGCCCGTCGATTCGGCTACGGTCTCGTTGTCGGTCGACGTCTGAATTTGTGCGGGCATCTGGCCCACGGCAATAAGGATGGTCACAGACATCCCGACTACGATGGCCAGTCCCAGAAAGAATCGGTTTGCATGTCGTTGAATCATTGTTGCTTACTCCTGTCTGAATGCCGGCCTGTTTGCAGTGAATGCGACGGTCTCTTGGCCAGCGAATACTGGATCCGTGCGCATGTGCTTGTCCAGGTCCATCTTGGTGGGTACTTCAATTTCACAGCGTCAGTTCGGTGTCCTGCAGACGGTATGGTCTGAAGGAGTTCGGTCGTATGACGCTTATGCGTTCTGTGGCAGCTTGCGTTTCTCAAAGCGTTACCAGGTCGGTGTATCCTCTTGTTCGGACGGAGCCTGAGTGTCTTCCTGGCCGTCACGAACACCAAAGTCGCGAGGCTGCTCCTGGCTATCCTGCGACTGCTCCCTTTGAGGCGAGGCAGGCTGTCGGGGCTGCTCAGGCGGAGGCGGTGGTGGCGGGTTTTCTGAGTCATCACATCCGACGCTGAACGCGGTCGTCATTGTTGCCAGAACGATCACGAGTAGTCCTGTCAGCAAACGGTTTCGCATGTTGAATTCCTGTTCTGTTATGAGTCAGTGCGGGTCGGTGACATCCCGACGATATGCGATGAATTCGCATCCGCAGATCCCAGCTCCAAGGCACGGTTGTGGATTGGATGGGAAAGGTCATTGGAAAGCTCTGTCGTCGCACAGTGGATGGGTGTGGTGTTTGTACTTCTGTGCTGTCTCGGGCGGAGGGCGTGTGCATGTGCGCAAGTCGACTTTGCGAACGGCCTGTTTGACTCGGGGTATCTGGATGGGATTGACACTGAGTTCGCGGATTCCAAGCTCCAGCAGTTTGGGGATCGTATCTGGCTGACCGGCAAGTTCTCCGCAGACTGCGCATGGTTTGTTACCCGCAGCCCGGACGGTGTTCTCAAGCAGGCGGAAGATGGCCGGGTGGTCCTGAAGGAAATAGTCCGTCACGTGCGTGTTCTCGCGCCCGGCGGCCATCGTGTATTGCGTCAGGTCGTTCGTGCCTGCGCTGAGGAAGTCGCTGACCTCGGCGATGGACTCCGCACAGAGAGCTGCAGCGGGAGTCTCGATCATGCTTCCCAGCGGCGGCGGCCGATTGCATCGCAGATCCTTTGCGGCCTGCTCATACAGCTCGCGAATGGCCAGCATGTCTGATGGCAGCGTGACCATTGGCACGAGGATGCGGATCTGACGGGACTTGGCCAGTTGGATAAAGGCCCGCAGTTGTGTGATCAGGAGTTCCTGGAAGTCCAGAAGAAATCGCACCCCGCGTCGACCCAGCAATGGAGTCGATTCGGTCGGGTGATTCAGGAACGGCAGCTGCTTATCGCCGCCGGTATCGAGCAGCCGCAGCGTGAGAGGCATCTCCCCGCCGAATTCTGCGAGCGTCGACTGTATGCTGTCGATGAGGTCATTCTCGTCGGGCAGGTCATCGCGACCGAAGTAGAGATGCTCGATGCGATAGAGCCCGATGCCGTCGGCGCCATGCTCAGAGGCCAGTTTCGCGTCTTCGCGACAGGAGATGTTGGCCAGGACGGCGACGGGCTCGCCATTGCGTGTTTCGGCCACTCCGCCGGCCAGCTCACGGTCAAGGGCCTCGCGAGCCGCCAGTTGGGCCTGTTGATCCCGAAAGGCGTCGATCTCGGCCTGGTCCGGCGCGATGACGACCGTTCCTTCCGTGGCGTCTACGAGAACCGTCTGACCGGCGGCGATTGTCTGTACGGCGCAATCCACGCCGGAAATAGCGGGAATGCCAAGCTCGCGGGTGAGGATGGCCGCGTGACTGGTCGGGCCTCCCTGTTCCAGGATTACCGCAGAGACCGACTGCTTCGAGAAGTGTACGGTATCCGATGGCAACAGGCGGGTGGCCACGACGACCGTGTTCTCGGGCAGCGTCTCGACTTCGTGGGTCGCCTGGCCGGCCAGTGCTCGCAGGACGCGACGTGAGAGGTCCCGCACATCATCGGCCCGTTCGGCCATGCGAGGATCGTCACTCTGGCGGAATTGTCCCTCGAGTCGACGGAAAACACCGCTGACGACGCATTCGGCGTTCACGCGTGTCCGTCGCATTATCGCGTGCATCTCGTCGCGGATGGAGGGATCGTTGAGCATCTCGCCATGCGCCCGAAAGATCCGGGCAAAATCCTCGTCCAGTGCGCGATTCACCTCCTTCTCACCTCGCTCCAGGTCGGCAAGGACCTTCTCGATGGCCCGGTCCAGCCGTTGGCGTTCCCTGTCCACATCGCCATCGGAGCGAAGGCAGTAGACCGAATCGACACGCTGGAGAACATCGCGATAGACATAGGCGGTTCCCATGCCCAGGCCCGGCGAAATCCCTTGGCCGGACAATCGAATGTTCTTGTCTGTCTGGTGCATACCCGGTCCTTTCGGGGAACCTACGCTCCGGCGTATTCGCGAACCTTCTCGATGAGATCCCTGACGGCGAACGGCTTGTCCAGCACGGCGACGGCCCCGAGTTCACGCGCTCTTCTGTGCGTTTCGTCATCGCCGAAGGCGGTGATGAAGATCGTCGGGGGGCAGGCGTCGGCACATTGGATATCCGCAAGGATCCGCAGTACATCCAGACCACTCATGTTTGGCATGCGGATGTCAGAGACGACGACGCCGTAAGGGGGCGATGCGGCGTTGTATTGGGCGGCATCCACCTTGGTGGCTTGGCGAACGCAGGATTGAAGCCACCGCATCCCGTCGGCACATTCTGTAACCTGCCACCCTTCGCGTCGAAACGCTTCGGCGAGCATATTGCGCATCACGTCGTCGTCCTCGACCAGCAGCACGTGCGGCGGACTGGCCGTATCGGAAGCATCCTGTGTACGTTTGAGTTCGTGCATAGTCATTCGCTCATACCCGTCAAACACAAGCAATGTTGGATCATCGTCCATTGCCAGATCAGCAATGCAGCTGGCATGCCAAAACGCATGGGCCTGCCGACGCAATCGCGTAAGTGGTGATTAAAGAAGGATATAGAGATTCTGAAGGGGGTGCTCGGGTGGGCGACGCAGAGCTTGATCGCCCAGCGTCAGGCGGAGGGTTGTGTGCCATGATGACACGGCGCGACATTCCGGCACGGTCGGGCGCGCTGCCGAGAAGCTTACATTCCCCAGCGTTCGAGCTTGCGGTAAAGAGTGCGTCGCCCCAGACCGAGAATACGGGCGGCGGTGCTCTTGTTGCCGTCTACCGCATCCAGCACCTGCTGGATGTACTGCCTTTCGACCTCTTCCAGCGGGAGCAGTTCGTCCAGAGAGTTCGTGCCCATGATCGCAGACGCAGTCGCCTGATAGTCGCGGATCTGGGGAGGCAGGTCTTCGACAGCGATTTCGTCCAGGCGCGTCAGGGTCACCGCACGTTCCATGGCATTCCGCAGTTCGCGCACATTGCCCGGCCACCGGTAGGACAGGAGTTTCTCGGCGGCGACCGGCGAGAGACCCTTGACCGGCTTTTCGCTGCGTTCGGCGGCCTGGCGGAGGAAAGACTGTGCCAGCAACAGAATGTCGTTGCCCCTGACTCGAAGGGGCGGCACGTCGAGTCGCACGACGTTGATGCGGAAGAACAGGTCCTCTCGGAAGTCGCCTTCCCGGACGGCCTCTTCCAGGTCCTGATTGGTCGCCGCCACCAGGCGAACGTCGCACGGCACTTCCTTGTTCTCGCCTACGGGACGAACCGAGCCGGTCTCCAAAACGCGCAGGAGCTTCGGCTGCAATTCCGGGGCCATCTCGCTGATCTCGTCCAGAAACAGCGTCCCGCCGTCCGCTTCCAGGAAGAGTCCCTTGCGACTTGACTTTGCATCCGTAAATGCCCCCTCGGCATGGCCGAACAGCTCGCTTTCCAGCAGCGTTGCTGGCAGCGCGGCGCAGTTGATCGGAACGAAGCGCCCCGCGCGGCCGCTGTGGCGATGTAACGCCCGGGCCACCAATTCCTTGCCCGTACCGGATTCCCCGGAGATCACGACCGGAACCGGCTCTCGGGCAGCTCGCGAAATCTGCTCGAACATCTGTTCCATACAACGACTTCGGCCGATGAACTCACCGAAGTCTCCGGCTCGCTCTTTCTGCTCCTTGAGGAACCGAACCTGTTCCTGGAGAGAGCGATGTTTCAGTGCCCGCTCGATGACCAGCGCCAGCATGTCGCGTTCGATGGGCTTGGTGACGAAATCGTAGGCCCCGGCCCGAATCGCCTTGACGGCGGTATCCAGGCTACCGAAGGCGGTAATCACGATGACCGGCACGTCGGGACGGTTCTGGGCCAGGCGGTGGCAGAACTCGATGCCATCCAGACCGGGCATCTTCAGGTCGGTCACCACGGTATCGAATGGCTCGGCCATGAACTGTACGAACGCATTCTCGGCCTTGGTGTGCCACTGCACGGTATGACCACGCGCTATGAGGTCATCGTGGAGCATCTCGCACATGCTCGCGTCATCATCGACGATGAGAATACGTCCGGTCATGGCTGGTCCTCCTGGGGGAGGTAGACCACGAAGCAACTTCCTTGCCCAACACGGCTGGATACGTCGATCCATCCGCCATGTTCGCGGACGATTCCGTAGGTGATCGACAGACCCAGTCCTGTACCCTTGCCTACGTCCTTGGTCGTGAAGAACGGGTCGAAGACGTTCGGCAGGTGCTCGACCGGGATCCCCTCTCCGTGATCTTCCACGCTGATCCGAACAAAGCGTGTACTGGCGGCCGGGATACCAGTGGGCGGGTCGGCGACGACCGAATCGAGCGAGACGACCGTCTCGCCGCCTTCCGGCATCGCCTGCAGAGCGTTCTCGATGAGGTTCGTCAAGACCTGCTGCATCTGCACCGGGTCCATCTTCACGACCAGAGCTTCAGTCGGGCGAGCCGTCTCAACCCGCACCTTCGCGCGGTACCCGAGGCAACTGACGAGTTCGACGGCGTGGCGAACGATTTCCTCGCCACTGGCATCGACACGCTCGGGCGGGCGCTGCCTGGCGAAATCCAGCAAATGCCGGATGATCTGCGTCATGCGGTCGGCCTGCGACTTGATCGTCGCGGCATTGGTCTGGATGTCCTCAGAGCCGAGAGGGATCGTCCCGTCGGAGATCATGTCCGCCCGGCCACTGATCACGTTCAGCGGCGTTCCCAGTTCATGGGCGATGCCCGATGCGAGTCGACCGATCGTCGTGAGGCGATCCATGTGACGCATCTGCTCCATGGCGGCGATTCGCTTCTGCGTCTCCGCATTCTCGCGCTCCCGCGCCGCGACCAACTTTGCACACATGTCATTCAGACCGTCCGCCAAGGCTGAGAGTTCGTCACGCCCGCCGAGTTTCAATCGCTTTGCGATCTGGCCGTCCCCGATCTCGCTGACCCTCTGGCGCAGTCGGCTCAATGGACGGCCGATGACAAAGATGCCCAACAGAATCACCGCAGCCCCGCTGCCAACGATGACGAAACCGCCGGCGGCAAGCTCACGAATCAGAGCATGCCGAACGTATCGACTCCGATCGGCAAGCGGTTCGGCCATCTGGATTGCTCCGTTCGCATCGGGAACGTCGATCGGAAGGAAGAAATACTGCACCTCTCCCTGCTCGTCGTGGCGTCGCCGAAGTGAAACCGTCTCGCCGTCGGCCAGCTTCGACAGAGAATCCTGATCGAGGCGCGCGCTCAGGCCGTTCGGCCCCTCAAACGGCACCCAGGACATGTGCATCGGATGGCGTCCCACGTTCATGGCTTCAACCATGCTCAGCGCGCGTTCGCGCCCATTCGCCTGCCAGGCACTTCGCACCGAGGTGCGCAGAATCCGCCCGAACAGCCGGGCATCACGCTCGATGGCCTCGTCAAGACGAGCGGTCTCCCGCTGTACCGTCAACAAGCCTTCCACCGTCCGGATCGCTGCGAGCACAACGACGATGGCCAGGATGAATTTCAGCGCTACTTTCATGGCATGTGTCCTGCTTCCGTTGCAACCCGTTCCAGATTAGCGGAGATGACGCGAGCATACAAAGGATACCTGCTGGAAGTCGCTTGGAACCGCCTGTCGCGGTATTGAGGCAGGCGTCAGTATCGCCGATTCATGGCATCGTCAGCAGACAAATGACTGCAGCCCCAGTACGCCGAGCAATGACCTGATCGATCCCGATCCCGGCAACAACGCCAATTTCTACGACACCGGTTACCCGATCGGAGACACCGGTTACACGATCGGCAGCCCCTACTATCGCACCGAGGTTGGGGAGTTCGAGAACTCTGACAGCCCTTACGGGACGTTCGACCAGGGCGGTAACGTGCGGGAATGGAACGAGGCGGTTATCGGTTCGTCTCGCGTCCTGCGGGGCGGGTCGTTCAATGGCACGTACTGCTTCAGCGTTTTCGACCTGAACGCATCGGTTCGCAGCGACTACCCCTTCCCGCCAGGCGGGCCATATTTTCTCGGATTCCGCGTCGCCGAGGTTCCGGAGCCGTTCAGCTTTGCGCTGCTGTCATTGGGCGGCCTGGCGCTGGTCTGTCGCCGCAAAGCATAGCCTGAAGGTAGACCTACTGAATTTTGGGCGGTTGACCGCCCGTTCTGTGCGGTCACACTCTCGCCAGCGTGGCGATGGCCTGGCGGACATGGCCCGGCAGGGAGTCCCAGCTAGCCAGCGAAGCAAGGTCTGCTGCGACCGCACCTACGTCGGGCGAATGCTGCGCCTGACCAGCCTCGCGCCGGACATCATCGAGGCGATCCTGCGCGGCGACGGAGCCCGACCGCCTGGTTCATCCCCACGGGCGTGGGGAGCATGCGTTTGACCGCGTCGACCAGGGCCGAGGTCGGCGGTTCATCCCCACGGGCGTGGGGAGCATGCCGCGGGAAGGATGGAGACGATGCCACGAGCACGGTTCATCCCCACGGGCGTGGGGAGCATTTGACCTTCCAGTCCGACCCGTCCTTGGTGAGCGGTTCATCCCCACGGGCGTGGGGAGCATCCCGCCGGCCTTGGTGGCCGCTTCGGCCTCGGCCGGTTCATCCCCACGGGCGTGGGGAGCATGATTATGAGAATATGCAAACTGAGTATTGTAGGCGGTTCATCCCCACGGGCGTGGGGAGCATTCGCTCCGCTCGATCTCGGCCAGGGCGTCGGCCGGTTCATCCCCACGGGCGTGGGGAGCATGAGCTTCGAGGACATCGCAAAGCTCGTTGTTCCCGGTTCATCCCCACGGGCGTGGGGAGCATACCTTGTCCGCCACGTCCTCACCGTCCACTGTCGGTTCATCCCCACGGGCGTGGGGAGCATGGTGATTTTCGCGTATCCGCTGCCCGAGATCTGCGGTTCATCCCCACGGGCGTGGGGAGCATGTATGGGCTTCTCCAAGCCCTGCCGAAGGACGCCGGTTCATCCCCACGGGCGTGGGGAGCATACGGAACTGCATCGCGGCACGTCCAGTGCCGGCCGGTTCATCCCCACGGGCGTGGGGAGCATGTGGGCGCCATAGCTCTTGTAATGGTGATGGGGCGGTTCATCCCCACGGGCGTGGGGAGCATGTTAGTATTCCCGAAACGCTTACCAGTTCGCCGGTTCATCCCCACGGGCGTGGGGAGCATGGGTAACAGCATCCATTGTCGTGCGTACCGGCCCGGTTCATCCCCACGGGCGTGGGGAGCATGGCGTTGAGGCTATCCCAAAGATCGAAGAAGGCGGTTCATCCCCACGGGCGTGGGGAGCATCAACGTGGGGAATATATGTTGTTTCGTATCGTCGGTTCATCCCCACGGGCGTGGGGAGCATGACATGCCGCTGGTGGACCTCTGCCGCCACGCCGGTTCATCCCCACGGGCGTGGGGAGCATGAACACACAGCTGCGAGGCGACTGTATACTGACGGTTCATCCCCACGGGCGTGGGGAGCATGCCATTCGCGCCAATAGGGCCGAGCATGCCAAGCGGTTCATCCCCACGGGCGTGGGGAGCATTGGGTCGCGGTTTCTCACGAGCAGGCCTCCACCGGTTCATCCCCACGGGCGTGGGGAGCATTCGACAGGCCCGTCGGGGCCCCAGACCAGCAGCGGTTCATCACGCCATCCCTCCTTTTATGGACAGGAGTTCCCTGCGACGTCGTGTCTGAC
>CAZFPT010000083.1:0-13835 GCA_964521005.1 uncultured Planctomycetaceae bacterium
GCGCAACCCGAACAGAGACCTAACTGCGCACGAAATCTATTCTGGATGCGTATCAGTACCCCCACGGTTCGCAGGCTCACCATGGGGCTTCAACGATTCACCGGGTGCCACCGGCGTCTCCGCACGCCGGTGCCGTAGGGGCCGCAACTTGTTGATGTGTCGCCTCGCTGGGGCTTGCCTTCTGAGGGGCGCCTGAATCCGGGGGCTGACGCCGCCCGGCTACATCCTTCACGCCCCTTCGGGGCTCGATGGTCCGTCGGCGCAGGTGTCGTCTGGGATTCGGTGATCCGCGTCGCATGGGCTTCCAGCCCATGGTCTGTTTTGTTTTTGAAAAACCCGGTTGCTCAGCTCGCTTGGGCTCGCTGCACAAACCGGGGCACCCTTGGTGTGGGGGTCGGTCAGCCGTAGGGCTCGCAACTTGTTGCGGGCGCAATCGCCGGAAGTACTGACGATGTCCCCACTCACCAACGCCGGGCAGGCAAGCTGCCCTTGGAGGGGGCCCCCGATTCATCTCCCTTTCCCCGCAGGACAGCTGGTAAATTACTCCTTCGGGGCCGGGTACTCGGGCGACTCACCGGCGAGCACTTTCGCCACGTCGTGGACCACGTCGCACATGCGTTGCACGGCGTCCGGCACGCGCGCGGCGATGTGCGGCGTGAGGATCGCGTTGTCCAGCCCGAACATCGGATAGTCTGCCGGCGGCGGCTCGGGATCGTGACAGTCGATGGCGGCAGCGGCGATTTGCCCGTCTCTCATCGCTTCGGCGAGATCCTTGTAGTTCACGCATTGGCCACGGGCGCAATTGATGAACTGTGCGCCGGCTTTGAATTCCCGCAGGGCGTCGGCGTCGATGAACTTCTCGGTGAGATCCGTGAGCGGCACGTGGATCGTCACGATATCGCTGCGGGCGTAGAGTTCCCGCTTGCTGACCGACTCGGCTGGGTAGTCCAGGTCGATCTCCAGGATGTCGTTGTAGAGGACCTCCATCCCCAGCCCTGCCGCGGCCCGGCCGACCCTGCTGCCGATTCGACCCGCCCCGACGATGCCCAGCGTCGCCCCCGAGACGAACCGCCCGTAGACGAACTTCCGGGAGCGGTGGAATTCCTCCGGGCTAACCGGCCCGTCCATCGTGGGGAAGCGTCGGTTGAGCTCGATGATCATGCGGAGGGTGTAGTCCACCACCGCCAGCGTATTGGCTGCCGGCGTGTGAACCACCTCCACGCCGCGTGCCCGACAGGCGGGAATGTCGATGTTCTCCAGCGCCACCCCGGCCCGGCCGACGACTTTGAGATTCGGCGCCTTGTCCAGCAATTCCGCGTTGACCTGCGTATAGGTCCGCACGACCAGCGCATCGGCCTGGTCGATGACGTCCAGGACGTCCTCGGGCGTGGTGCGGATCACCTCGCCGCGCTCGCGCAGAAACTCCACGCTGGACTCGTTGAGCGGTTCGGATACGACGAAAACGGGCATGCGATGGTCCCTTCAGATAATTGGCCCGGCAACATGCCGGCCGAGGCGGGTCAGGACCGTATCTTCTCGTCGTCGTCGCGCCCTGTCAAGCGGGCGACGATGCGTCCCAGCACGCCCTCGCCCCCGCCCAGACGGCGCACGAGCTTCTGGACGTGCTCGTCTTCGGGGTTCAGCTCCAGCGCCTTCGACGCGTACCGCCGCGCCCGGGCCGATTGGCCTCTCTTGTGGTACGCCAGGGCGAGGTTGTACATCGCCAGGGAGTAATCGGGCTTGATGCGGATCGCGGTGCGGCACTGCTCGATGCCGTCGTCGATCTTTTCAAGCATGAAGCAACTGACGGCCAGATTGTGACGCGCGTAGGCGTCGTCGGGGTTGAGCTTCACCAGGCGCTCGAACACGTTGTGGGCGTGGCGCGTCAGGTGCGCCTCGATCAGCAGCTCGCCCACCTCGTGCAGCATGCGGGCGTCATCCTTGCACGTTTTCAGCTCGTACACCAGGTGCTTGGCGCCGTCGTTGACCTGCTCAAGGCGGATCAGCGCCCGGGCCATCCCGGCGTGGGCCCCGCGGTAGTCGTCTTCCATCTCCAGCACGCGGCGGAAACAGTCCAGCGCGTCGTGGTATTCCTCGCGGCGGGTCAGCAATCGGCCCTGCTGGTAGATCACGTCGACGTGGTCGGCGTCCACCTCGATCGCCCGCTTGAGAATCTCCCCCGCCCCGTCCAGGTCGTCCATCTCGATGAGCAACTCGCCCATATCCGCCAGCACACCGACGTCCGTGGCGTTGATCAGCAGCTCGGCCTGGTAGTGGTTCTTCGCCTTGGCCAGCTCGCCGTCCCGCCAGGCGAGTTCCGCCAGCCTCGCGTGGGCGCTGGGGTGTCCGGGGTCGATGCGCAGCGTCTGCTCCCAGCAGTAGGCGGCCCGCTCGTACTCTTCGCGGACGTAGAAGCTGTTGCCCATGTTGTAGTAGCACAGCGGGCATTCCTCGGTGAACAGCCTGGCCGTGTAGAACATGACCTCGGCCTCTTCGTGCTCGCCGATTTCGGTGTACGTAATGATGCGGTTGCAGTAGCTCGGCTCGTAGGCGGGGTCGATGGCCTCGACCTTCCGGAAGCAGGCCAGCGCCTCGGCATATTCGCTGGTTCGCGTGAGGTTCACGCCCAGGCAGTTGAGCGTTTCGACGTCTTCGGGCTGCAGCTCGAGGGCGGCCTCGAAGGCCTTGCAGGCATCGGGATACTCGCCCATCGCCTCGAGCGTCAGACCGAGATTGAAATGCCACGACGCATTGTGCGGATTCAGGCGGATCGCCTCGCGCAATTCATCGGCGGCCTCCGTCCATCGACCTTCTTTGTAGAGGTCGTGGGCACGATCAACGCGGGTCTGCGGGTCGGTCCATTCGTTCATCGGTATGCCATCCGTTCGAGCAAGTACAACCGGGCCTCCAACGCCTCGCCGGGCCGGGCCCGCGGGGCGTATGGCACCGGGCCTCCCAGGCCCGATGAGCATGAACCCATTGTACCGGACATCCCAAAACTCGACAACCCCACCGGTCCACCCAAACCACCGGCCCGGAGGCAGGAGGACATGAATACCCCCGCTATTCCTTCACAGAACAGACCTTACGCCTCTCACCAATGGCCGGCAAACATCCACATTCGCCTGGTCGACCGATCTGCCGCCTCGCCCTCGCTCCGGCGGTGTGAATCGACCCTTTTCGATGGTATGATGGCCGACATGAGCGAACCGTCCCAACCCGACGCCACGCACCGAGACTTCCTGCCGCTCAGCGACGATGCCCTGCTCAAACAGTGCGACGTGGACACCTACAAGTCCTCCGGACCCGGCGGGCAGCACCGCAACAAGGTCTCCTCGGCCGTGCGGCTGCGACATGCTCCCTCCGGACTCATAGCCACCGGCGACCAGTCCCGCTCCCAGCACGAGAACAAGCGCCTCGCCCTCAAGCGGCTCCGCAAGCAGATCGCCACGACGTTGCGGGCTCCGGTGGACCTGGCCGACGCCCCCGCCCCGCCATTGAGCGAGTGCATCCACAAAGACAAACGCCGCCCCAAAGGTCCGCTCCGCCTCGATGTCGGCAGGAAGGACCACCGCTATTGGCCGGTGGTGGCTGCGCTGCTCGATCGTCTCGAAGCAGCCGAGGGACGCGCCGGCGACGCCAGCGACTCGATCGGCATCTCGACCAGCAATCTTATTCGGATCCTCAAGAGCGACACCACCGCCCTGACCGCCGCCCAGAACATCCGTAAGAGGCACGGACAAAAGACCTTTACGTAAGCCCCCCGCCGACGGCGATCACCGGTTCCTCTCTGGGATCGCGCCCGCAACAAGTTGCGAGCCCTACGGCACCGGCGTGCGGAGACCGGGCTGGAACCCGCCTGCCGCCAGGCAGGACCATCCGACGAGTCAGGCTATGAGGCGCCGGCCCGCGCGAAGACCCACTCAGCCGGGATGCCGATATCCGCAACCACGACCTCGCCGGTAAACGCCTCGGCCCCGTCGGCGTGAAAACCCTTCTTGTCGGCAACGAAGGTGACGGTCCAGTCGGCCCGGACGCATCCGCCCTCGCCCGAGCCGGTGTCGCAGTCCAGCCCGGTGGGGATGTCCACCGCCAGCACAGCCGCGTCGGCGGCGTTGATCTGCTCCACGACCGTCGCCAGCGGCTCGCGAAGCTCTCCGCGGATGCCCGTCCCGCCGGCGGCGTCGACGATCAGATCCACCCCGTCCAGCAGCCTCGCCAGCTTGGGCAGCTCATGGCCTTCCACGCGGCGAATCTCGTGCTCCAGGGCGTCGATCGCGTCGAGGTTCGTCCTGGCGTCGCCGGTGATGTTCTCTTCCGGGGCGACCAGGAACGTCGTGACGAACGCGCCCCGGTTGGCCAGGTGCCGCGCGATGACAAAGCCGTCCCCGCCGTTGTTGCCGCCCCCGGCGACCACCGCGACACGCTTGCCCGCGATCGGGTCCAGGCGATCCGCGATCACGTCGGCGGCGCCTCTGCCGGCGTTTTCCATCAGGATCACCCCCGGGATGCCCAGCGTCTCGATCGCATAGGCGTCCACGGAGCGGACCTCGTCTCGCGTGAGTGGTCTCATGGGCTTTGGGCCCCTAGCTCACGACCCCGTCGAGGGCGGCCTTGAGGTCGGCCTTCTGCTGCAGGCCGACGAATTTCTGCACGACCTCGCCGCCCTTGAAGAGCATGACGGTGGGAATCGCGTTGATTCCGAATTTCAGGGAGATCTCGCGGTTGTTGTCGGTGTCCACCTTGCCGACGACGACCTTCCCGGCGAACTCGTCGGCGAGTTCCTCGATGGCCGGAGCGAGCATCTTGCAGGGCATGCACCACTCGGCCCAGAAGTCCACCAGGGCGGGCTGGTCGGAGTCGAGGACCTTCTCCTGGAAATTGTCGTCGGTCAGTTCAAGCACGTTCTCAGAGGCCATGGGCCACTCCTTCGAATTACTGTTTGTGGAACAGGGAATGCTATGCACGCCCGAGGGCGTTGTCAACAGCGTGAGTTCGGTCAGATCATCTCGAGTTCGAGCAGATCATTCTCCTCGCGTCGTGTGGGGGGCAGGCGATGCTCACCGGCGGTGATTTCGTCGATGCCCAACCGATGCTCGTCCAGCCAATCGACCCCGCCAGAGCCGACGAGTCGCTCTTTGGCGATGACGGCCGACCCGGCCAGATCCTCGACCAGCCGTTCGTCGTCCAGCAGCGATCCCGGCGCGCAGGCCAGCAGAAACACCGCCTTGTCGCGGGCTGCCCAGTGCTTCAGAAGCGTCTTGCGGAACTCGGCGTCAAGCCGGCGGAACTCGTCGGCCGAGAGGAACACCCACTTCGCGTCGCCCAGGAAACAATGGGCCCCCAGCAGGGCGAAGGTCGCCTCGGGAGAGGTCGGTTCGCCCGGGGATCGGCCTTGCCCTGCCGAAAGTTCATCGGCCAGTCCGAGCTGTTCGAGCAGGTCGACCAGCTGACCGCAGGCCTGGGGGGAATCGGCCAACGGTCCGAGGGCGTTCTGTTCGGGCGTCAGCCAGGCTCGGTACGGGCAGGCGATGTGCACCGCGCATTGCCCGCCGGCCGTCCCGCCGGTCAGGACGTTCGCTGCCTCGGCGGCTGTGTCGCGTCGGGGCTGGGCGTCGATGAGGACGCCGATCGGTCGACCCGGTTCGATCGAAACCGCCCTTCCGCCGGGAAACTCCTCGGCCGAAGGAGGCGTGATCTCCGCGGGAAGCTCCACGTCGCCCGCCGGAGGACCGGCCTGTTCGCCGCCTCCGCCGCCGGCCTCGATGAACGTCACGAACCGGTGCAGCTCAGGATGGTATCGGCTGATGCCTCCCAGCACGGCCGTGGTCTGTCGCAGACCTTTCCACACGAACCGCAGCGCGATGAGCACGGCAATCAGCTCGGCCCACGAGCCGCCCGCCACCTTCCACGGGCTGGCGAAATACAGGAACAGGAAGATCATGCACAGGATGAAGAACCCCGAATTCGCCAGCTGAAGCGTCTCGCCGAAGAGCATGTGACGATAGAACCCCCGCTGACCGGTGGCGTGGGCCTGGCCGTCGAGCAGCTCCCTGCCGGCGAAGTCCTTGTCGGTTGTGGGGCTGTTGGTGTGCAGCATCGCCTCGACCTGCTGGCGGATCTGCAAGGCCGCCACGCCGTAATGTCCCTGGTAGAGCTGATACCGCCGGGCGATCGCGCGGTTGATCAGGAACAGCACCGGCAGGTACGCCAGGGCGAACGGAACGAGCAGAACCGTCAGCAACGGCGCCTGCCAGAGCATGAACGCCGAGGCCGCCAGCAGCGTCAGCAGCGGCAGCACGCCCTGCAGCGCGAACCGCAGGGAAAACGCGCAGAACCGGGCTCCGACGTTCATCATCCGCACCACCACCGGCGTGACGCGCGGATCGCCCAGCATCGCCGACCATCGGCGCGCGGGGTCGGGACCCAACGCACCCAGCAGCAGCGAGCGGCAGAATGTCTCGAAAGCCCGTGCGATCGAGAGAATCAGCGCCTGGGCGGCGTAGATCGCCCCGGCACTGCTGAGACCCAGTGCGATGGTGCAACCGGCCACCAGGAACACACCCTGCCACTGGCCCGGCCGGGCGAGCGTCAGGCCGCGAATGATCAGCGACTCGCCGCTTTGCATGCACCGGGCGTATTGAAGGATGAGGCCGTACGAGCTGGCGGCCGTCAGCACGCCGAAGGCGTTGGCCAGCACGATCAGCACCACGCGAATCGGCGCGATGCGAAGCCCCCGCCAGACCAGCCAGGACAGGGAACGGGCATAGCGCCCCCCTCCCGCGCCCCAGCGGCGCAACGTTCCGGATCTGGTAGCCGATGGTGCCTGCATGCCCTGCTCCGCGTCCCCGGTGAGGGTCTGATGGGACGGCCAGCGAGTCTATGAGCGCCGAAAGGCTGTGTCAACGCGGAGAGATGCCCGGCAGGTGTCGGAAGTTCGGTGATCGGTGTCAAAATTTCTGAGAAATTCCGGCCCATCCCCTAACCCCCACCGGTGAGGCATGTCTACCTGTGCAGCAATGACTGACCGGTCAGTCATACATGGAGAAGTCACTTAACTATTTGTACTGAAATCTGTAAAGGAGAGGCGATCATGACACGCAACACCATCACAGCCTTGTTCATCGCCGCGACGGGCCTCCTGGCGACCCCCCTGATGGCCCAGAATGCCTCCGCCGCCCACGACATCCGCGGGAACCGACGAATTTCGGGCCTCAGCGGCTGGACCGGCAGCGCCGCCTACTTCCGCGTCTATGTCCCCTCCGGTGCCGACGCCCTGACCCTCCGCACCACCGGCGGACAGGGCGACGTGGACATGTACCTGCGGAAAGCGAGTTGGCCCACTCGGGCATCCTACCAGTACCGCAGCGTCGGCAAAGCGACCGACGAACGGATCCAGGTCCACAGCCCCTCCAGCGGGTGGTGGCATGTCATGCTGCACGCCTATCGCGGGTACGCCGGCGTGACGCTCGAAGTCCACACCGGAAACGACGGCCTCGACGGCGGCCAGCATGGCGTCATCACGCTCCGCGACGGCAGCACGATCCGCAACATAGCCGGCCAACGCGGCAGCGACCGGCGGTTCCGCATCGTGGTTCCCGGCAATGCCAAGGAACTGACCATCCGCACCACCGGCGGATCCGGCGACGCCGATCTGTACCTCCGTCGCGGCGGCGCTCCGACGGCAGGCAACTACCACTATCGCTCGGTGGGCAAGTACACGCAGGAGGAGATCCGCGTGTCCAACCCCCCTGCCGGCACGTGGTACGTCCTGCTGAGCGGCTACCGGAACTTCGCCGACGTCACGCTCACCGCCTCCCTGAAGGAAGGCACCGGCCAGGGCTGGGGCAACGGAGGCGACTGGAACTGGGGGCACGACGATGATGATGATGACGACCACGTCGCGACCCGCTGGATCCGCATCACCGAGCCGGACCCGCGCGAGCAGTGGCGGATCGGGCAGCGCGTCAGCATCCGATGGAACGCCGGATCCGCCGTCGGCCGCGTGTGGGTCTATTACTCTCTCAATGACGGCAGGGACTGGACCCGCCTGGGCAATCGCTCCGTGGACGCCGACGCCGGCCGACTGACGATCAGCCTGCCGGACAACGAACGATTCGTCACCCGCACCGCACGGGTCCGCGTGGTCGACGCCGATCGACCCGCCATCCGCGCCACCAGCGGACGGTTCCGCGTGCTGGGCAGTCGCCATGACGATGACGGCCACGATCGCCCCCGAGGCGACCGATATGAGCCCAACGGCAACCTGCTGCAGGCGACCACGCTCCGCGTCGGGCAAACCCAGACGCACACGATCAACCCGGCCGGCGACCACGACTGGTTCATGATCCCCGCCAACCTGCCCGGGCGGTACACCATCAACATCCCCGCGACCACCACCGAACTGCGGGCCAAGGCCTACGAGAACGACGGACGAACCAACCGGGCGGCCGGCTCGTTCAAAGACCTCCGCACCGGCGGGAGCATCACGCTGACCGCGACGCGACGCACGAAGTACTTCCTGGTCCGCATCTACGGGGAGGAACGAACGGACCGCGGCACGTACCGCCTGGCGGTGACGGCGGTGCGTCGGGTGAACGTCGGTGACGGCAACAACGGCCGTCGGCCCCAGCCTCGCAGGCCCCGGCCCAACGCCGACGTCACGCTGAACGTCACGCGGGACTACCGCATCGACGAAGACGCCCGCGCGATCCGCTTCGTCCCCCAGGGCAACGGCGCCTACGCCTTCCGCCTGCAGACCAATGAAGACCTCCAGGCCGAGCTGTACATCGACAACGGCCGAGGCCTGCAACGCGTGCGACGCATGGACCTGGATAACGGCACGCACAACGTGGGGTTCCTCGCCCGTGGCAACGTGACCCGTGCCGCGGTTCTCAAGCTCCGCACCGAGGACGATGACGACACGGCCTCGGTCAAAATCAGAGTCACCCGGATTGGCTGGCGGTAAGGATATCGCCACCAATCCTCCCAGGCCCGTCGCGGACGCCCGTCCCGCGTCGGGCCGCCTTTTTGCGCCGCCGTGCGGGGCTTGAACCGTTTCTCAGCCGAGATTGAACCTCGTGGGCGCATCTGGTATCAAGGGGGATCCGTCGGCCGGGCGCGACGGCGATCCCGCCGCCCCGGCTGAGTGTTCTGAACGATCAACCCCAGCAAAGGAGCATATTGTGAGCATCGAACTTCGCAGCGACTGCGATTACGCCCTTCTCGTGCCGACCAGCATGGGCGGGCGGTTCACCCCGGTCAACGGCCAACCGTTTCACACCACACGGATGTTCGAGCTGCAGGCCACCAGTGCCGAATCGAACGTGGCGAGCATCTCCTCGTTCCTCGGGCTTGGCGTGAAGGTCCTGACCGCCTTCGTGAAGGACAGCCCCATGGCGCGGTTCATCAAAGACGACCTCGCCCGGCGGCACATGGACTACGAAGGCCCGGAAGTGGAACAGGGCAACCCGTGGGGCTACCGCCACCAGCTGAACCTCGCCGACAGCGGGTACGGCATGCGGGGCCCGCGCGTGTGCAACGACCGCGCCGGGGAAGTCGGGCGAACGCTGAACGTCAAGGACTTCGACCTCGAGCGCATCTTCGGCGACGAGGGCGTGCAGGTGGTGCACCTTTCTGGCCTGATCGGCGCGCTGTCGCCGGAGAGCAGCCAGTTCTGCCTGGAGATCGCCCGGGCCGCCAAAAAGCACGGCACGCGGATCTCCTTCGACCTCAACCACCGGGCATCGTTCTGGGAAGGGCGCGAAGCCGAGTTGCGTGAGATCTTCACCGAAATCGCGAGCGTCTCGGACATTCTCGTGGGCAACGAGGAAGACTTCCAGCTGTGTTTGGGCATCGAAGGTCCCGAGGCCGGCGGGAAAGACCTCGCCGCCAAGATCGACGGCTTCAAGGGCATGATCGGGCGGGTCAAGGAAGCCTTCCCCAACGCCCAGGTCTTCGCCACGACGCTGCGGGAGGTGGTCTCCACGAACCTCCATCGATGGGGCGCGATCATGCGGGAAGGCGACAACTGGCACGTCGTCGAGCCGCGTGAGATCCCCGTGCTGGACCGCATCGGCGGCGGCGACGGCTTCGTGGGCGGCATGCTCTACGCCATCCTCCGAGGCTGGGACGCCGAGAAGTGGGTGCAGTTCGGCTGGGCCAGCGGCGCGATGGTCACCACCATGCTCACCGACTACGGCCAACCCGCCGACGAAGACCAGATCTGGAGCATCTGGCAAGGCAACGCACGCGTGAAACGCTGAGCGACGCCGATTTCCGAATTCACTCCCGGCCGAGGGCGCGTTGCCACGCGCTCTCGGCCGATGTGGGGCGATCACTCCTTGGAACCTAACGAAACTTCGGGTGCCCGGGGCTGTGCCGGTCGGACCGAGCGCAGCGAGGGAGGAACGGAGCAACCCGGCTGCTGCCATGTCCGACCACTGCCTGCAGCGCGATCCGGACCAACCGGGTTGCTCAGCTCGCTCAGGCTCGCTGCACAACGCCGGGCACCCTTGGTTTATGTGAAGTGACAAATTCCAAGTACCAAATTCCAAGGAAGGCAGACGCTGATCGGTCCGCATTCCGATCTCCCGCATTCGGGTCGATGCGGGAGGACCACTCCTTGGAACTTGTCATTTGGAATTTGGAGCTTGTCGATACCCCCACCTTTCGCTTCGCTCAAGATGGGGCTTCAACTGCAACTCAATCCCTTGTCGCGTGTCGCGGTTCGCGTGTCGCTGGTTACCCCCACCTGTCGCGGAGCTCCAGATGGGGCTTCAACTGCACCTCATCCCTTGTCGCGTGTCGCGGTTCGCGTGTCGCTGGTTACCCCCACCTGTCGCGGAGCTCCAGATAGGGCTTCAACTGCAACTCAATCCCTTGTCGCGTGTCGCGATTCGCGTGTCGCTGGTTACCCCCCACCTGTCGCGGAGCTCCAGATGGGGCTTCAACTGCACCTCAATCCCTTGTCGCGTGTCGCTGCTTACGGAATCCGTCGGCTGGGCTCTTGTCTGAGGGGGTCTGCATCCGTAGGATATGCGGTTTCCTCATGAAGCGACGGAGACGCAGGCGATGACGAAACCCACAGGCCAATCCGAATCCATCGTCATTCTGGACTTCGGCAGCCAGTACGCCCAACTGATTGCCCGGCGGGTTCGGGAGAACGGCGTGTACAGCGTCCTGGCCCGTCCGGACGTGAGCCTCGACGAGCTGCGCGAGCTCAACCCCAAGGGGCTGATCTTCACCGGCGGGCCTTCCAGCGTGTACGAGCAGGGCGCACCGCGCTGCCAGGAGAACATCTTCGAGCTGGGCGTTCCGATTCTCGGGATCTGCTACGGCATGCAGATCGCCAGCCAGATTCTCGGGGCGACCATCCACGCCGCCGGCTCGCGCGAGTACGGCCGCGCTTCTTTGAGCGTCAACCAGCCCGACCGCCTGTTGCGCAACGTGCCCTCTCGCACCACCGTATGGATGTCGCACGGCGACCAGATCGAATCGCCGGGCGACGAGTTCATTCCGCTGGCCAGTACGCCCACCTGCCCCTACGCCGCCGTCCAGCACAAGACCATGCCCTTCTACGGCGTGCAGTTCCACCCGGAGGTCACCCACACGCCGCACGGCGGGGAGATCTTCGCGAACTTCCTCTACGAGATCTGTGGCTGCCAGGGACTCTGGCGGATGGGCGATTTCATCGAGGCGGTCATCACCGAGGTGCGCGAGACCGTCGCCGACGACGAACGCGTCATCTGCGGGCTCTCCGGCGGGGTCGATTCCTCCGTGGTCGCCGCGCTGCTTCACAAGGCGATCGGCGATCGGCTCCAGTGCATTTTCGTGGACAACGGCCTGCTGCGGATGAACGAGGTGGAACTGGTCGAGACGACGTTCGTGGATCACTTCCGCATGAACCTCATGACCATCCGCGCCGCGGACGATTTCCTCACGAAGCTCACGGGCATCATCGAGCCGCAGGAAAAACGGCGTGTCATCGGCCATCAGTTCATCGACGCGTTCAAGGCGGCGGCCAAGGAGTTTCCCGGCGCGAAGTTCCTCGCCCAGGGAACGCTGTATCCGGACGTGATCGAGTCGGGCCATTCGCTCGCCGGGCAGGCGGCGAACATCAAACTGCACCACAACGTCGGCGGGCTGCCGGCGGAGCTGGGCTTTGAGCTCATCGAACCCCTGCGCGACCTGTTCAAAGACGAGGTCCGCCAGGTGGGCGAGCTTCTGGGCCTGCCCGAGGCGATCGTCTGGCGTCACCCCTTCCCCGGACCGGGGCTGGCGGTTCGCTGCCTTGGCGAGATCACGCCCGAGCGGCTGGAGGTCCTCCGCCAGGCCGACAACATCCTCCTGGAGGAGATCACCGCCAACAACCTGTATCGCAAGGCCTCGCAGACCTTCGCGGTGCTGCTGCCGATCCAGTCGGTCGGCGTGATGGGCGACGGGCGAACCTACGAGAACGTGGTGGCGGTCCGGTCGGTGGACACCGCCGATTTCATGACGGCCGACTGGTCGCGCATCCCCTACGACGTCCTGGCGAATATCTCCAACCGGATCATCAATGAGGTCCGCGGCGTGAACCGCGTCGTCTACGATATTTCTTCCAAACCGCCGGCCACCATCGAGTGGGAGTAGCCTGCCGCCGATCGGCCGGGCTTGATCAGCCATGAGCACTACCGGACCCGACAGAGACCGCGGAGACGTCGTCAGCGACCACCGCCGCCAGTGGCGCGAGTGTCGCTACGTCTACCCTGTCATCTCCCGGCGTGCGAAGGGGCTGAGCATCGGGGTGAACCTCAACCCCGACAAACGCTGCAACTTCGCCTGCATCTACTGCCAGGTCGATCGCCACCTGCCGCGTAACCTCACAGATGTGGACCTCGACGCGCTGCGGGCCGAGCTTATCCTGGCGTTCGAGTCGCTGCAGCATGGCGACCTGTGGGACGAGCCGAAATTCCGCCAGGTCCCGCCCGAGCAGCGGCAACTCAGTGACATCGCCTTCAGCGGCGACGGCGAGCCGACCTGCTTCCCGAACTTCGACCAGGCCGTCCAGGTGGCTGCCGACGTCAAGGAACGCTTCGGCTGCGAGGAAGCGAAGATCGTCGTCATCACCAACGCCTCTCAGCTGCGGTCGGAGCAGGTGGACCGGGCCCTGCCGATTCTCGATGCCGAAAACGGCGAGATCTGGGCGAAGCTCGATGCCGGGACCGAAGCATACTTCCAGCGAATATCGCGGCCGCGGGGGGCAATCACGCTGGACGACGTCGTCGAAAACATCACCCACGTCGCCGTCGGCCGACCCGTCGTCATCCAGACCCTGTGGATGCTCGTCTCGGGCGAGGCCCCGTCGGTCGACGAGATCGCCGCCTACGTCGCGCGCATTCGAGCGATTCTCGATGCCGGCGGGACCATCAAACTCATCCAGATGCACACCGTCGCCCGCCCGCCGTGGGAAACCTACGTCAAAACGCTGCCCGCCGACCAACTCCGTTCCATCGCCGACCGGGTGCAGCCCGAACTGCCCGAAGTGGCAATCGAAGTCTACCCGGGCCGCGACGTGGACCCCATGGACCGCCCTCGGTAGCTGGTAGCGCCCACGGACCTCGGTTGCACCGCGTCCGCCCGCAGGCCCGGCAGCGACTCTCGCGGAGGATCTACGTCCTCCCGCCGGCAACAAGTTGCGGGCCCTACGGCCGACCGACTCCAAACCAAGGGTGCCCCGGTTTGTGCAGCGAGCCCAAGCGAGCTGCCTGCCACGACGGAGCCCGCAGGGCGGAGACGGGAGCAACCGGGTTGCTCCGTTCCTCCCTCGCTGCGCTCGCTCCGACCGGCACAAG
>CAZFPT010000084.1:0-13758 GCA_964521005.1 uncultured Planctomycetaceae bacterium
CGCCACAGCCGGGTTGCTCCGTTCCTCCCTCGCTGCGCTCGCTCCGACCGGCACAGCCCCGGGCACCCGGAGTATCGTTGAAGCCCCATCTTGAGCGAAGCGAAAGGTGGGGGTAGAGAAGCGAAAAGCAGCGACAAGCGACACGCGGATTTGTCACTTCACTCTCGCAACCAGCGGATTCAGACCCTCACCGTCGGTTGGGCGATGGTCTCGGCCAGCATCGCTTCGGGCTCGTCGAAACGGTCGCTCGGCCATTCGCCCAGCACGTCGCAGTCGAGTTCCTCGACGTCGCCGGCGGCATCGGGGGTTTCCTCGGCCACCGTCGCCAGGCGCGTTACCCAGCCCTCGCCGTTTTCGGGCGCCCGGGTGAGCCCCGCCGCCACCACCGACTTCCCGTCGGCCGACGGCAGGATGAGATCCATGGGGCGACAGGTGCCCAACAGGAACTGCTCGACGGACGTCCGGCGGTCGCCCTCGACGTGTTCGGGCAGCGTGAACTTCAGCGCGGTGAGCACCTGCTCATCCTCGCATTCGTCGCGGGCCATCTGGATGAACCGGGCGATAATCCTCTCGCGTCGGGCGGCAGGGACAACAAACGAGAACGTGCTGCCCTCCCCGGGCGTGGAGTCCACCTGCACGCTTCCGAGGTTCAACGCGACCATCTCTTTGACGATGCTCAGCCCCAGTCCGAAGCCCTTGGCGGTGGTCAAGAGGCCGTGGGTCGCCTGGCGGAACCGCTGGAAGATCTGCGTGACCTCTTCCTCGCTGAGTCCCGGCCCGTGGTCGCGCACGCCCAGCTCGATGTCGCCCTGGTCGCTTCTTCGGGCGAACAGCACGATCTCGGCCTCCTGTGGGGAGAACTTGATCGCGTTGATCGCCAGGTTCACCAGGGCACGATTGGCCTTGGTGGCGTCCATGAAGGCGTCGGGCAGGTCGCCTGCGACGTCGGTCACCAGGCGGATCTTCTTGGCGTCGGCCTTGCTCTGGGCCATCGGCAGGATCGACGCGATCACGTCCTCCGCCCGGCAGACGCGCCGCTCGATGTGCAGCCGACCGGCCTTGAGACGCGAGCTGTCCAGCAGGTCGTCCACCATCTGCGAGAGGTCGTCTGCCGATGCGGTAATCATCCCGAGGTACTCGGCCTGCCGGTCGGTCACCGGCCCGCCCAGCCCGTCGCGGATGATGCTGGTGAACTCCTTGACCACCGTCAGCGGGGTGCGGAACTCGTGGGCCACCAGGTCCACGAAGCGATGGGCCATGTCCGTCAGTTCGGACATGCGATCGTAATTCCGCTGAAGCTTCTCGGCGTAAAGACGCAGCTTCTGCTGGACGCGTTTCAGCGGCGTGATGTCCTTGAAACTCTCGACCACGCCCAGCACGCGCCCGTCGTAGCTGCGATAGGCCGCCCCCGTGAGAATGCACGGAACGTCTCTGCCGCCGCGACGTTTGGCGTTGACCTCCTGGACGACCTCGTCCTGGCCGTCCAGCACCCGCTGCAGCGGGCATCGCGACGTGTGACACAACTCGCAGGAGAGCACCTCGTAGCACTTTCGGCCACGGGCTTCGTTGCGCCCGATGTAGCTCAGCCCGGCCAGCGTCTCATTGGCCTGGACGATGTTGTAGTCCGTGTCGATCATCCGCATCGCGTCGCCGGCGGCGTTGAAGATCTGGTCGAGCTCGATGTTCGAGCGGGCGATGCTGCGATGCACCATGCGGTGAGATTCGATCTGCTCGTCGATGCGCGACTGGAGGTCGGCGAGCACGTCTTCGGTGGGCGTCTCTGCGGGCCAGTCGGGCTCGTTGTCGGGCGAGTAGCGTCGCATGAGGTTGGCCAGTCGGCCGCGAAGCTCGCCATGCCACTCGCGCCGCCTCCGCCGAACCGTCACCGCCACCACCGCTGCCGACGCCGAAACCAGCGGCAACGAAGCCCACAGGGGCAACACGCGCGCGATGACCGCGGCGCACGCCCCGATCAGGGCGGCGTCCAGCCACAACGGCAGTCGGATTCCTCGCGGCAACTTCATCGCATCGGCCTCGATCTACTGTTCGCTACAGGCGGCGGACGGTGTGGCCTGCCTGCGCGGAACGAATACCTGAATGGGCTCGCGCACGCCCACGCGCTGCGACCACATCCGAAGCCTTGCCAGCACCGGGAAGGTCACCTCCTGTCCTTCGGTCACCAGCAATCGACCGTCGGTGGAGCAGACGTCCTGGGCGATGGTCATACGGGGCTGGAGGTCGCTGACGGACACGGCACGGGCGTCGTGCCCTTCGGTACCGACCTCTGCCGAACCGAGCGCCTCGGCGACGGCCGGGTCGTACTCGCTGGGCTGACCGGCCAACTGGGCGGCGGCGGACCTGGCCGACAGGCCGTTGGTGGTGAGGCGATCGAACTCGGTGGCTGCGTGCAGCAGCTGAGCTCCCAGCGAGACCACGTCGCGCCGGCGGGGGTCAACCTGGGTGTCGCCCGAAAGGAATGGTTCGTGCTGGCGGGCGACGATCGCGGTGATTTCCTCCAGGCGGGGGATGTTCGCCAGAAGGTGCTCAGCCACCGAGGGATGGGCGTTGTAGGCGTCCGCTTCGTCCTGGGCGAGATCCATCCCCGCCAGGGCTTTGTGTACCGTATCGGGATCCAGCGCGACGCATCCCAGCTGCGAGAGCATAGCCGCCAACTCGTAGCGCCAGGCATCCTCCAGACGCAGCACGTCGGAAGCATGCAGGACGTATCGCTTCAGGCGAGACGCCCGCGAGAACGTCACCGGGCTGACCATCGACAGGACGTCCATGAGCACCTTGATGGCCCCCTTGAGCGTCTTGCTCATCAGCTCGCGCTCTGCCGTGGCCAGGCGATAGATGTGCACGCCCGCCTGCAGCGCGTTGGCCAGCAGGTCGGCCTGGCAGGGCTTGGTGAGGAAGCGGAAGACGTTGCCCTCGTTGACCGCCTTGATGGCCGTGGTCAGGTCCGCGTTGCCCGTGAGCATCATGCGGACGGTGTCCGGGGCCAGCTCGCGGACCGACGAAAGCACCTCGATTCCGTCCATTCCGGGCATGCGCATGTCCGCCAGGACCACCTCGAAGGGCCCGTCGCTGCGGACGCGGTCGAGGGCCTCGCGGCCGCTCATGGCTGTCGTGATGTCAAAGTGCTGACTGAGCCGGACTTTATACGCCTCAAGGATTCCCGGGTCGTCATCCACGTAGAGGATTCTTGGTTTCATGGGCCCACCGCAAGGACTGTGTACTCACAGTATCTTTCGGCAGTTGCGGGGGGCGTGTTGATCTCAAAACCACCGGGACTTACTGCCTGAGTCGGGGTGAGATCCTGTCACGCCGCCGGCGACGTTCAGGCGTCCGACGATTTGTCCGGATCGGTCGGGGGTAATCGTCGCCACCGACCCGCCAGGCCCGTCGCCAGCAGAGAGACGTGCGCGATGGTCTCGGCGCCCTCCTCCAGGACCGTGTGAATGCTCTGCTCGCCGGGGATGAACTTGAACACCCGACGGTCAATGAGCAACGCCACCAGGTACGCCGCCAGCATGAATACGAACAGCGACGCCTTGAGCGGGTCGGCCCGCAGTTCGACACTGATCCGCCGGTGCTGCCACGCGATCACCAACGCCGCAGCCGACAGGAACACGTAGATGCCCTTGTCGACCCATCTCAATCCGGGCAGGTCATGGATCTCGCGGAAAATGAACGCCACCGACGTGCATGCCAGCACCACCGACAGCAGCGAGCGGCTGGCCGCCGACCGGGCCGCGTGGGCCAACGCCGCCGCGGCAAGTATGAACGGCGCCACCTCCTCCAGGAGCACGGAGACCGCGTCGTTGGACTGCAACGCCACCGCCGCGAAGATCGTGATTCCCAGCAGCAACGGCAGGGCGATCAGCCAGCGGGCGCGAACGTGGGAGACCCACTCCAGTTCGGAACGAATCGTGGCCGACGTGTCAGACGGTTGGCGAGGGCTCATGGGTTCTCCCAGACGGGCAGAGGTCAGATGACAAGAGCATAGCGGTCGGGGCGGTGGGCGACAACGTTCGCCGTGCCCGATTTCAGTTTTCCGCCCGTCCCGGGCAGATGGCAGCGAAGGGGCAGTACTCGCAGTGGCTTGCCGGGCGGGGGGCGAAGTGCTTCGCCCGGCGCGACGCGACCAGTTCGCGTCCGACGCAGACCAGTTCGTCGCGTGCAGCAGCCAGGTCCGCCAGGGGCATCTCCCACGTCTCGCCGGTCCGCAGGGAGTACAGCAACGCCCCGGCCGGCGCGACGCCCAGATGACGCTCTGCCGCCAGTGCGTACGCCTGCAGTTGCAGCCCGTATTTGCCCGCCCGCTGGGCCCAGCTTTCGTGGGGGTTGAGGCGGTCGGACTTGTAATCGACGATCCGCCAGTCGCCCTCGGCGTCGCGCAGGATCAGGTCGATCTGCCCGCGCAGGCGCAGCGTGTCCACGTCCATGAGGAAGTCCAGCTCGCGCAGCGTCTGGGGCGCATTCTGCAGCGTGGCCAGCAGCGGCGATTCGGCCAGCGTGGCAAGCATTCCGTCCAGCTCCGCCGTCAGGGCGCCGAGGTCCGCCCGGTCGATCAGATCCAGTTCGCCGGCCACCGCCGAGACCAGAACGTCGGCCGACTGGGGCGAGGCGAAGTCCAGCAGCTCCATGCACCGGTGATAGACCGTGCCCAGCAGCATCGGCGAGAGTCCCGTGTCGTTTCGTCGCGGCGGGGCGGCTGGTGTGTCCGGCCCTTGGCGGGGGAGGTCGGGCATGCGCAGCTCGTAGCGATACCGGTACAGCTGCGGGCAACGGGCGAACTCGCTCAGCGCGGTGACCGCGAGCTCCGCACGGGCTACGTCACCGGGCAGGGGCCCGAGCCCGTCGGCCGACGGTACGCCCAGCGACACGATCTGCCGGGCGAAGTCCGCTTCGTCGCGGCTGGCGGCAAGCAGTTTCCTTCCCGCCGATGCGGAGTCTTTCCGGCGGGGGGGGCTGGGCGCGGGGACGGCGGCAACGCGCAGCGAAAACTCGCCGCCACCGTAGGCGATTTTCTCGCGGCCGGCCTCCAGTGCGGGGGTAATGCCCAGCGCCGCATCCAGGATCGCCAGGTCGCTCTCGCCGCTGCGGATGTCGCCCTGCTTCGTCCGCCAGTCGGCCCCGACGAATACGAGATGATCCTCGTGTCGCGTGACGGCAACGTACAGCCGACGCAGGTTCTCGTCGGCAGCGTCGGCCAACTCGTTCAGCAGGCTCAGTCGATGCGACAGCGGCTCGGGCGATTCGTCGCCCGCCTCGGCGCCGGTGATGTTCGTGGTGACACCCCAGTCCCGACGATGCAGGATGGGGGCCTTGGGCTTGGGCAGGCCGACGTTGAGATCCGGCAGGATCACCACCGGAAACTCGAGCCCCTTGGCCTGGTGGACGGTCATCAGGCGGACGACATTCTCGGCCTCCCCGGCGACGCACGCCTGCTCGGCGCGTTGCTGGTTGAGCACCTGTTCGCCCATCTGCGCGAGGAATTCCGTCAGCGAGATCCCGTCGGCCTGGGCGGCCCGGGCGAACTCCACCACGCGCCGGACGTTGCCCACCAGCCGGCGGCCATGCGGCCTGGTGAGCAGCGCCGCCTCATACCCGGTGCGTTGCAGCACGTCCTCCAGCAGCTCGTCGATGCCCACCGCAGAGCTCTTGCGGTGCAGCCGATCCATCCAGTCGGCCGCGGTCAGCACGGCCTGGCGATCGTCGCTGGTGAGACCCATGCAGGCGTCGCTGTCCCGCAGTGTCTGCAGGGCAGGCAGGTAAGGCCGATCGCAGGTCTCGGCGAGTTTCATCAACACGTTGTCATCCACGCCCACCAGCGACGAACGCAGCACGCCAAATACCGCCACGTCGTCCAGCGGATTGGCGATCGCCCGCAGGGCGTTGAGCACGTCGTAGACTTCCTGCTGCTGGAAGAGCCCCGTCCCCGCGACGACGTAATAGGGCACGTCGCGCCGGGCCAGTTCCCGCTCGAAGGCGAGGCTGTTGGTCATCCGCGAGAAGAGAATCGCCACGTCGCCGAATTGCGTTGCCCGCCAATGGCACGCTTCGGCGTCCCAGACGCGTTTCTCGCCGTCGCGCACCATCCGTTCAATCCGCTCGGCCGACACCGCTGCCTGGGCGGCGATGGTTTCCTCGGCCCGTCCGAACGGCGGCGCATCGGCCCCGGGCCTGGCCAGAACCACCTCCACCGAAGGGTCGGGCGGACAGACCTCGCGGTGGGCGCGAATCGGGCGATACTCCTCGCTCATCAGCCCGCTGAAGAGGTGATTGACGAACTCGATGCCCGCCCGATGCGTTCGGAACGAGATGTCCAGCGACTCGCGCTGCCCCTCGCCGAGGCGATGGCAGATATCGCGGAAGACGTCCACCTGCGCACCGCGGAAACGGTAAATGCTCTGCTTGGCGTCGCCCACCAGGAACAGCCGACCGGGCTGGACGTCCCGCAGCTGATCCGAGTCGAACAGGATGCCCAGCAGCAGCGAGAGCTGGAAGGCGTCGGTGTCCTGCGATTCGTCGATGAGCATCTGGTCGATACCGGCCGAGAGCGCTAGGCGGATGGAGGGGTTCTGCTCCACCAACTGACCGGCCAGCAGGAGCAGATCGTCGAAGCTCAGAAGTCCCTGGCGTCGCATGCGGGCCCGCAGCGTCTCCTGGGCATCGATCGCCAGTTGCGTCAGCGTCGCCAGCGACTCGGCGGCCCGCTCATCGGCCCCAGAGAGGTCTTCGGCGTAGGGGGCGTACCGCTCGAAGCGGACGATCAGCTCCTTGAGCAGGTCGCGAACCTGTTTGGGCACGCCGTCGCCCCAGGCCTTCTTGCCGCCCACGCCGCCGGGCGTTCTGGCCATCTCCTGGAAGTATTCCGGCCTGCGGGCGGCCGGGTCGCTGACCAGGGCGTGGGCGAGGGCGAGCTTCTCGTCGCGGAACCGCGCGAGCTTGTCGTCCGGGTCCTGGCAGGGGATCTCGGCGATGCTGCCGATGAGCCTGCCGATCTCGCCGTCCCGCTCGAGCTGTCCGAAGGCGACGGCCCGGTCGGTCTCCAGCTGAGCCCGCCAGCGCGTGAGCGTCCGGGCAGGGTCGGCGTAACTCGACAGGTCGGCCCGGGTCCGCATGCCCAGCAGGGCTGTCACCACCTCGCCCAGACGGGACAGGCCCAACTCGCCCACCAATTCCGCGACGTCGGGCCGGCCTGCTTCTATCGCGGAGAGCACCGCCTCCTCGGTCGACCGGGCGGTGAGCTTCGAGGAAAGCAGCTGATCGGCACAGACCGAGAAGCCCGGATCGATCCCCGCCTCGATCGCGTGGGTTCGCAGCAGCCCCGAGCAGAAGGCGTGGATCGTCGAGATGCGGGCCTCGGGAAGTTCCTCGATCCATCGCAGCAGCTTGCGTCGGTCCTGCCCGCCGGCGGAGTCGGCCAATGTCCGCAGAAGGCGGCGAACGCGCTGGCGCATCTCCAGGGCGGCCTTCTCGGTAAACGTCAGCGCGACCAGGCGCGAGAGGGGGTTCTCGTCGCGCGAAGTCATCAGCAGCTCGGTGAATCGCCGCGCGAGCACGAACGTCTTGCCGCACCCGGCGCCGCTGGTCAGCGAGATGTTCTCGCCGGTGCGGTCCACAGCGGCTGCCTGCTGGGCGGGCGTCAGGTTCGGGAGCTTCATTCCTCGCCCTCCCCGTCGCTGCCGGCAGCGGCGTCGGCCTTGATGCGTGCCCGGGCCGGCGAGAAGTGGCAGATCTCCCGGTATGGGCACCATCCCGGGCAGTCATGGGTGGGCACGACTCCGAAGCGTCCTTCGCCCATCGCCGCGGCGAATCCGCCGACCACCACGCGAATGTCATCCCGTCGCTCGGCGAAGTCGCTGTCCTTCCTGGGCGGCTTGATGGCCGAGAAGTGACGCTCCTGCAGCTTTGAGGCGATCCGGTGGAATGCCCCGCCCGGCGAGCTGCCGCCCAGGAGTTGCTCGACGGCTTCGGCGTAAAGCGGAATCTGCAGCGATCGCCCTTCCTCGATGTCCGCCCGGCTGGGGAGTCGGCCGGTCTTGTAGTCCACCACCAGCCAACCCATTCCGTCGGCATGTTCGACGTGGTCCACGCGGTCGATCTTGCCCTTGAGGTGAAGCGTCCCGGCCGGGGTTTCCAGCGACACGGGGTCGCTCGACGAGGCGGGGTCCATCCAGTCCAGCCCCCCCGAGCCCAGCCCGAATCCCAGTTCCATGTAGCAGGCCTGCTGGGCCGGGCAAGCGTCGCTGCGCTGCTGGAGGATGTATTCGAGAATCTGCTCGCGCATCTGCCGCAACTGGATCTCCCAAAGGGCCGGGTAGGCGGGGTTCACGCGGTCGCCCTGCTCGGCGAGGGCGGCGTCAAGCAGGTCGGCCGACTCGGCGGGGTCGAGTTGCTTGAGCGGGACCGGTCCGCCGGTCCGCCGGCGCAGTCGGCTGAACACCGCGCAGAGCACGTCGTGAATGAATGTCCCGCGCGAGACCGCCTCGATCTGCCGGCTCGGCTCGGCGAGCGGCTGGAGCTTCAGGACGTACCGCGCGAAGAACTGCCACGGACACTGCCCGAACGTGTTCAACGCGCTGGGCGAGAAGACCACCTGGCCCGGATATCGCTTCGCCAACTCACGGAGCAGATGGGGGTCGCTGAGACGCCCGTCCCACCGGTCCGGCGGGTCGGCCGACCAGCGACGGTACATCGCGTAGGTCCCCCGGGCGGCCATCGTCAGACGGTCGGACAGTCCGTCGCCCCCCGGCGCGGGCGTGCTGGCGGAGGCGAATCGATCGGCCAGGGCGTGCATGACGGCAGAGCGAGGCGTGACGATCTGGTCGGCGGGCGGCAGGAAACGCCCCACCGGAAGACGCGCGAGAACACCCTCGCCCATCGCGTCGATCCCGCCCAGCGGGTCGAGCATGGACTGCAGAAACGACCCTGCAGCCGACGATCGCCCGGTGGCGTCGGTCTCCTGGTAGCTGACCGTCAGCGACGTTTCGGCGCGGGTAATCGCCAGGTAGAACAGGAGCATCTCGCGGGCGGTCAGGTCGCCGCGACGGTCGATCGCCAGCCCGGCCTCGCTGCATCGCTGGCGGTCGGCCTCGGTGAGTATCGCCCCCTCACCCGGACGGAAGGGGAACTGCCCCTCCGAGAGCCCCAGCAGGTAGACGTGGTCGTACCGCATCGCGCGGGCGTCCAGTACGTCCAGCACGTCCACCACCGACTCGCCCCGCGCCCCGGGCAGCCGAACGGCCGACAGCGCCTCGCGCAGGTCGGCTGGTCCCAGCGACTCGTCCTCCACGCGCACCAGCGCCTCCCGCAGCTGATCCAGGGCACGCAGGTCGCGGGCGATCAGTTCGTCCTCGCCACTGACCATCGCGGCGCGGGGAAGATCCAGGGCATCGATCGCCCCCAGCAGACCGGCGGCGTCCCGCGCAGGCTGAAGGGCTGAAAGCAGCGTCTCCAGCAGGTCGCCGGCCCGACGGAGGTCCGGCGGATCCATGGCCAGTGATCCCAATGCGAATGACGGGGTGGTGTCCTCGTCTTCGGCGCCGGTGAGGAGGCGCTCGGCGCGGTCGGCAAGCATGCCGGCCGCCCGGGGGTAAGCATCGCGGCCGTGGAATACGTTCGCCTCGCGGATGACCATCTCGGCGACCACCGCGTCGCGGGCGGTGAAGGCCCCGAGGCTTTCCGGGCGGAAGTAGCTGCTGGTGAGCACGTTGAGCACGTCGGTGTATTCGCAGTCGGACCCGCCGCCCAGCTGGGCTGCCTGCAGGAGGAATCGCACGATGGGCACGTCCGTCAGTGGGGTGGGTGCGTCTGCCAACGGGATGTCCGCTTCGCGAAACGCCCGTTGAATGCGGGGGCGATAGTCCGTCATGGACCGCGCGAGAACGGCAATGCGTCCGGGGGCAGCCCCATCCAGAAGACGACGCTTCACCCGCCGGGCGACCTCTTCGACTTCGGCGTCTGGGCCCGGAGCGGCGATCACCGCCGGCCCCTCGGGCAGATTCGGAAGGGATGCGTCCGGATCGAACACGACCCGCCCCAGAAGCGTGGGCGAGGCGTCGTCGCCGGGCAGGTCGATCTCGGTGAGACGGTCGCCCATCGCCCGGCGGATTCGATCGGCCGTCCGGGCCGTCCAATGCCACAGCCGCTCTCGCGCGTCGCGCTCGTCCAGCGGCAGCGTAAGCACCGTCTTGGCCACGCCGCCGGCCAGCAGCGAGAGGATCTCCAGCTGCGTCGGCGTGAAGTCGGTAAACCCGTCCAGCAACAGCCAATTCACGCCGGCAAGTCCCATCGCGTCGGGCGCGGTGTTCGCCTCGGCGGCCAGGACGTCCCTCGCCAGCCAGGCGAGTCCTTCGGCGTCGTAGATGCCGGTCTCGTTGAGGTGCGCCTGGTAGTCGGCGTAGAGGTCCGCCAAGTCCCGCCGTTTGTCCGGGGAGGGCGGCACGAGCGTCGAGAGCTGCTCGGGCTCGACGGCGGCCCGCTTCAGCTCGGCGATGGAATGGTCCACCGCGGCGACCACGCCCGGGGCATCGGCGACGGCCCGGATCGCGGGCAGCTCACCGCGGTCGCGGCGGTCGCGGATCAGTCGCCCAAGCAGGAGATGTCGCTGGTAAGCCCCGATCACCCGGGGCGACTGGTCGGCAGCGGCGAGGATCTGCCCGATGAGACGATCGAAGGTCATTACGCGCGGGCCCAGCAGCGAGTGGCTTTGGCTGCTGCCCAGAAGGGCGGTCCGCAGGGCGTCGGCGGAGGGGGTATTGGGCGCCACCAGCAGCGCCGGCGAGGTGGCGGCATCGCCCTGCGCCCGGCGGTAGCACGCCAGCAGGGCGGAGGTCTTGCCCGAGCGGGCCGGCCCTTTCAGCAGGACGATGGGGGCGTCGGCGGCGTCGATGCGGTTCAGCGTGTCGGGGGTGGAGCTCATCGGTCGACCTCCCTTCCGGGGCTGTAGAACTCGTCCAGGACGGCCTGCCACTGGGCTTCGTTCTTGACGGCTACGAATGCCATCCGCACCTTTTTGGGCGTCGGGTGCATGCGTGCGTACCGGATGCCGAACTTCCGCATGTGCCCGGCTGCCTTGCTTTCGCCGTAGATCTCCACCGATCCGCGGAAATGGGCGAGCATCACCTCGCGCTGCTCGGCAAGGGAGGGCGTGTCGTACTCGCCGGTCTCAGCCAACTGGTGTACCTGCCGGAAGAACCACGGATTGCCCAGCGCGCCCCGCGCGGCAGCCACCCCGGTAACGCCGGTCTGCTCGATCATGTCCAGGGCAGCCTGCGGCGTGCGGACATCGCCCGAGCCGAGAATAACTCGGCCGGGGTAGCGATCCACCACCTCGCGGAGGAAGTCCCAGTCGGCCGGCCCCTTGTACATCTGCTCGACGCTGCGGGCGTGAACGCACAGGGCCGCAGCACCGGCCTCGAAAACCCCCTCGGCTATGCGATGGAAGCTGCTGTTGTCCTCATCGTGGGCGAACGCGCGACGGATCTTCAGCGTCACCGGGCGGTCGACGGCGTCGATCACCGCGCGGGCGATTTCGATCGCCAGTTCGGGCTGACTCATGACGAACCCGCCACGGCGTCGCTTGCGGGCCTTGTTTACCGGGCAGGCGTAGTTGAGGTCGACAATGTCATAGCCGTGATCGACCAGCACCCTCGCCGCATCGGCCATCGTGGCCGGGTCGTTGCCGATGAGTTGCCCGACGACGGGATGGTCCCCCGCGTCGGTGCACAGCAGGCGGGTCTGCCGTTTGCCCTTCAGCAGCAGCGAGCGGTCGAGCATCATCTCGGACATGCACAGCGGCGCGCCGAGGTCCCGACAGACGCGGCGGCAGGCGAGGTCCGAGTATCCCGCCAACGCCGCCAGCACCACGTTGTGGGCGATGGGTACATCACCGATGGAAAATGGCTGGAGCAGATCGCGCATCGGGCGAGATGATAGCAGATTCCCCGCTCGGGGGCAGGGGGCAATTGCAGCCGTCGGGGGCGGGCGGCTATGATGGTCGCATGAACGAAGAGACACTCACTGCCGTGGCGACGATCTCGCTGGGTTGTCCGAAGAATCTGGTGGATTCCGAACGGATGCTCGCGGACCTCGCCGAAGGCGGCTGCATCGTGGGCGCCGAGCTGGACGAGGCGAACGTCGTGCTCATCAACACCTGCGGCTTCCTGGACGAGGCGCGGGACGAGGCGTTGGCGGTCATCGAGGAAGTGGCCAAGCTCAAGCGGGCCGGGCAGATCGAGCGGATCGTGGTCGCCGGTTGCCTGCCGCAGCGCGAGGGCGAGGGACTGTTGAACGTCGCTCCGGAGATCGACGCCATCGTCGGCGTCAACGACCGCTCCGCCATCCTGCAGGCGGTTCGCGGCGAGGGTCCGACGTCGCGCCTCAGCGCGCACATTCCCGGGACCCGCCCGCTGGGCGACGCCGGCCGATTCCGCCTGACGGCCAAGCATACAGCCTATCTCCGCATCGCCGAGGGTTGCAGCCAGGAGTGCAGTTTCTGCACCATTCCCGCCATTCGCGGGCCGTTCCGTTCCAAGAGCGGAGACGATGTCCTCGCCGAGGCCGTCGAACTCACCGCCGACGGTGCGAAGGAGCTGAACATCATTGCCCAGGACACCACCGCATGGGGCAGTGACCTCGGGGCCGCCGACACGCTCGCCTCGCTGCTTCGCCGCCTCGACGCCGAAAGCAACGCCGAATGGCTTCGACTGATGTACACCTACCCGATGCGATTCACCGACGACCTCATCGACGCGATGGCGGAAAGCTCCCGCGTGGTTCCCTACGTGGACATGCCTCTCCAGCACATCGCCGACGGCGTGCTGCAGCGGATGCGGCGCGGCGCTACCGGCCGTTCGATTCGCGAATTGCTGGACCGGCTCCGTCAGCGGGTGGAGGGCATCGCGATCCGCACGACGTTCATCGTGGGGTTTCCCGGCGAGACGGAGGAGGAGTTCGCCGAACTGCTGGACTTCGTAGCCGAGCAGCGGTTCGAGGCGATGGGGGTGTTCGCCTTCTCCCCGGAGAACGGCACGCCCGCGGCGGCGATGGACGGGCAGCTGTCCGAGGACGTCAAGGCCGATCGGCTCGAGGCGATGATGCTCGCCCAGCAGGAGATCGCCTTCGCCGCCAACGAGGCCGCCATCGGCAGCGAGCCAACGGTGCTGGTCGACGGCGTAAACGAGGAGGGCGTCTGTGTCGGCAGGCATGCCGGACAGGCCCCGGAGGTCGACAGCCTCTGTCTGCTCGCCGAGCCTCGAGAGCCCGGCGAGATGGTGCCCGCCCGCATTGTCGGCGCCGACGGCTACGACCTGATCGTGCAACCGACGTGAACTCGTTGTGCGTCGAACGGCCTTCCAGGCCGTGTCTGCAGGTCAGACCGTAGGGCTCGCAACTTGTTGCGGGCGCGATCGGCGGGTGCCCGGGCTTGTGCCGGTCGGAGCGAGCGCAGCGAGGGAGGAACGGAGCAACCCGGCTGTGGCGGTATCCGACCACTACCAGGATCCCAATCCGGACCAACCGGGTTGCTCAGCTCGCTTGGGCTCGCTGCACAATCCCGGGCACCCTTGGTTGTGAGCGCAGTCGCGGGTTGATGCAAGACATCAACCCCTTGTCGCTTGTCGCGATTCGCTTGTCGCTGCTTTGTGCTTCTCACCCCCACCTTTCGCTTCGCTCAAGATGGGGCTTCACGCTACTTCGGGTGCCCGGGCTTGTGCCGGTCGGAGCGAGCGCAGCGAGGGAGGAACG
>CAZFPT010000085.1:0-13667 GCA_964521005.1 uncultured Planctomycetaceae bacterium
GGGGTGACCTATCCGACCGGGGCGAGAATCAGCGTGTTGTTCTGTCCGCCGAACCCCATCGAGTTGCTCATCACCGTCTTGACCTCGGCGGGGCGAGGCTCGTTGGGGATGTAGTCCAGGTCGCACTCCGGGTCGGGGTGATGGAGGTTGGTGGTGGGCGGCAGGACGCTGTCCCGCATCGCCAGGATGCAGGTGATCAGCTCGGTCGCGCCGGCGGCGGCGATGAGGTGCCCCAGCATGCTCTTGGCGCTGGAGATGGGCGTTTTGGTCCGGTCGCCGAAGACGCGTTTGATCGCGAGGGTTTCGACCTTGTCGTTCTGGTTCGTGCCCGTCCCGTGAGCGGAGATGTAGTCGATCTGCTCGGGGGCGAGGTCGGCGTCGTCGAGGGCGGCCTGCATGGACGCGGCCGCTCCGGCGCCTTCGGGATCCTGGTCGGTGATGCGGAAGGCGTCGGCGCTGGCACCGTAGCCGACGATCTCGGCGAGGATGGTCGCCCCGCGTGCCCGGGCATGATCGAGCGTCTCGAGGATGAGCACGCTGGCGCCCTCGCCGAGGACGAACCCGTCGCGGGTCATGTCGAAGGGGCGCGAGGCGCTTTGCCACTCGTCGTTGCGGGTGGACAGGGCGGTCAGACGGTTGAACCCGCTGAGCCCGTAGGGGTGGATCATGCTGTGGGCTCCGCCCGTCAGGCAGACGGGCACGTCGCCGTGTCGCACGAGCATGGCTGCTTCACCGATGGCCTGGGTGGAGGCGGCGCAGGCGGTCAGCACGTTGAAGGCAGGCCCGCGGACGCCGAACTTCGCCGCCAGGTGGGCGACGACCATGTTCGCTTCCTGCTCGACCTCGCGCCAGAGATCCATCCGCTCAAACGCCAGATGGGCCCACTTGCGGGTGTCGACGCCCCGGCCTTCCCAGGCGTCGATCATCAGCGACGTGAAGTTGTCGAAGTCCAGGCTGCCCTCGCCGCTGCCCAGGTAGATCCCGACGCTGTCACGATCCAGCGTGGGGCACTTGTCCAGGGCGGCCTGCTTCCAGGCTTCGGTCGCGGCGCCCAGGGCAAAGCGGCAATGTCGCCCGGCTGTGGCGTGTTTCTCGGGGTCGGGGACGTGGTCGCCCAGGTCGTAGTCCCGCACCTGCGCGGCGAAGGTGGTGGGGAAGGTCGACGCGTCGAACAGCTCGTTGGGACGGATTCCGCTCTCGCCGGCCAGCAGCGCCTTCCACGTCGATTCGACGTCGTGGGCCAGCGGGTTGACCGTTCCCATTCCCGTGATGACCACTCGATGCTTGTCCATGGGCTCCACAATCCGTGTCAGCTTTGGAGGCTGAGGTTAAGCGTTGGCTCGTTTCAGGACGATCGCGGCGCTCTGACCGCCCACCGCATAGGTTGCCGACACCACGTAGTCGCCCTCCAGGGGGCGCGTCCGGTCGGCCAGCGAGAGGCTGCACCCCTCGGCCGGCGTATGGAAGTTTACCGTTGGCGGGACGGCCTGCTCGCGAAGCATTTTTGCCGCAAGGGCCACTTCCATCCCGCCGGCTCCGGCGAAGGCCTGCCCGACCGCGCCAGTCAGGCAGACGGCGGGGATTTCTTCCAGTCGTTCGCCCATTGCTTTGTGCCAGGCGGCTGCCTCGGCGGCGTCGTCGGCCGGGTGCCCCGAGCCATGCGTGACGATGCCCGCGATCTGGTCGGGCCCGATGCCCGCGGCGTCCATCGCGCGGGTGACGGCCAGTTCCAGACCCCCCGCCCCGGCGGTGGTCACGTCCAGGCCGGCCGGGTCGCACGCGCCGCCGAACCCTTCGAGGGTGGCGTAGATCGCCGCGTCGCGTCCCCGGGCGTGCTGGAGCTCTTCGAGGACGATCAATCCGCCGCCCTCGGCGACCACCGTGCCATCATGGTCGGCGTCGAACGGTCGGCAGGCGGTGGCGGGCTCGTTGTTTCGCGACTCGCACAGCCGTTTCAGCAGCGACTGGCGAAGCAGGCCCATCGGGTTGACTTTGCTCTCGGCCCCGCCGGCGATGGCGACGTCGCACGCGCCGCGCCCGATGTAGCGGGCCGACTCGCCGATGGCCAATTGTCCCGAGGCCTCGCCGCAGGTGATGCAGTTGCTTGGCCCTTCCAGTCCGTGGATGATCGTCACGTGGCAGGAGAGCATGTTGGGCAGGTATTTCAGCAGCCAGAGGGGCGTGAGGTTGTTCAGACCTTCCTCGCCCCACTTCTTGAAGTCGAATTTCCCGTCCGTGACGGCCGTCGTGACCGCCAGGCCGAGCTCGTCGAGGTCCGTGCAGATCAGCCCGGCGCCGATGTTGCAGCCCATCCGCCCGGGAGCGAGGGTGAGTTCGTCGTCGCTCTCGGCGGTCGCGCGGGTTTTCAGCCCGGCGTCGTCAAACGCCAGCTGCGCCGAGGCCACCGCGATTTCGATATCGCGGGCCATCACCTTCACGCTCTTGCGGTAGCTTTTGGGGACAAACTTGCGGGCGGAGAAGTCGGGGATTTCCCCGCCGATCGAGGAGGGGAACGCGCTGGCGTCGAACTGCTCGATGCTCCCGACGCAGGGGCGCTTGTCGTTCAGGGCGTCCCAGAGGGCGTCGATTCCGATACCCGCAGCCGACGTGACGCCCAGTCCGGTGATGGCGATGCGTCGGTCACTGGGCATTGGCGCCCTCCGTGAAGGGGGCGACGAGGCGTTCGAACTGCCCGGTGAACACGAAGTTCTCTGCCGGCAGGCCGAGCGTGGAGTTCTCGGGTGTCACGTGCGAGAACATCAGGTTCACTTCGCCGAACGGCTGGTCGTTTTTCAGGACGGTTCCGCTGGTGGAGGCGCCGTTCTCGTCGATACGATCCAGTTCGACGCAGTATTTCAGCTGGTCGCCGGGGGTGGCGACGCCGTCGAAGGTGGCCTTGGTGATCTTGGCGAGGATGACGTTCTCTTTGAAGTTCCGCATCTGCCCCACGAGGATACCGGCCGTCTGCGCGGTGCCCTCGATCATCAGCGACGCGGGCATGACGGGGAACGCCTCCCAGTGATCGTGGAGATGTTCCTCGGCCAGCGAGACGTTCTTGACCGCGACGGCCTTGACGCCCGGCTCGAATTCGATGAAGCGGTCAATCCAGATCCAACGCATGGAGGGGCTCCCGCCCGGGATCACTCACTCGCGCCGGCGGCGCGGGGGCTCAGCGGCGTCCCGGGGCGATGCGACGTCAGCCGTTGACTTTGCTGTCGATGTAGTTGCAGATCGTCTGAACCGTGAACAGGTCCATGACCTTGTCGACCGACGGGTCCTTCTTGAACTCGGACAGGTCCGCGTGCTGCATGCGCTGTTCGAGTTGTTCGAGGCCTGCCTCGGTGAGCTTCCCGTCCTGGACGAATTCCGGATTGTTCAGGAGGTTGTCGGGAATCAGCTCGCCCTTGGGAATCTTGATGTCGAACGCCTTTTCGAGGCGGAACTGAATGTCGAGGAAGTCGATGGACTCGGCGCCGAGATCCGAGGCAAGCTTCGCCTCGGGGGTCACTTCGTCGTCGTCCACGCCCAGCGCTTCCACGAGGGCTTCCTGTACATTCTCGAAGATCTCGTCTTCGGTCATCGGCATGGGTTTCGGTCTCCTATCGTGCCGTCCTGACAGCGGTTCATGCATCCACGTCCTGCGATGCCCTGATTGTTGTGTACCTGTATAGGAACTGGGGGGGCAAAAGTCAATTCCCGCTTGCCGGGAAGCTCACCCGAGCCCTGCCGAGGCGGCCTCGCCCAGAAGCTTCGGGCCACCGATCAGCGAAAACGTCTGGCGACACTGCCGGACGACGGCGGCGTCGCTTTCAGCCAACCAGGGCGACTCGTCGGCGAGGTTGAAGCTTCGCAGCTCCAGCTTGGCGGTGACGGCCTTTTCGTCGCCCACCATCGCCGTGGCGGAGAACTTCGAGATTTCTTCGCCGATTTCCTTGACGCTCACGTCGCAACGGAGCGTGTTGCCCGGTGCGACAAAATGCCCGTAACGGACATTCCGGGCCGAGGCGAGCACCACCATGCTGCGGGAGAAATCCTGCTCCGCCCTTACCAGCCAGGCGGCCGACTGGGTCATCGCCTCCAGCATCATCACCCCCGGAAGCACCGGGAACGACGGGAAATGGTCGGCCAGGTACTCCTCGGCCAGCGAGAGGTTCTTGCGCGTCACGATCCGCTCGCCCGGCGTGAGCAACTCGATTGTGTCCACCAGATGAAACTTCATCGGCCATCCTTGCCTGGTTGCCTGAATCGCCGCACTTGATACCCGCTGCCACGGGGCAATGCAAGCATAATTCGCGGCAATCCCCCGCTGGGTGTGCGACATAAATCGGGGGTACGCTCCAGGTAAGCAGCGACACGCGAATCGCGACACGCGGTGAAACGAAGTTGAAGCCCCATCTTGAGCGAAGCGAAAGGTGGGGGTAGAAAAGCGAAAAGCAGCGACAAGCGAATCGCGACAAGCGACAAGTGGTGCAACGCACTTGAAGCCCCATCTGGAGCTCCGCGACAGGTGGGGGTAAGCCGCCTGGTGGGCACTTGTGCCCACCTTCCGGACTCAGGAAGGGGACTGAAAGTCTCGTCCCGCATCGCCCTGTGATCCCGCCCGCAACAAGTTGCGAGCCCTACGGCTGCCGGAGAACGGGAAGTCAGGCCGGGCAGACTTTGCTCCGGCTGCCTCACGCCAGCGAGTTGAGGATATCGAGTCCCTTCTTGAGGGTTTCGTCGTCGGTGGCGTAGGAGATCCGGAAGTGCGTGTCTTTGGTGGAGAACACGCTTCCGGGGATGATCAGCACGTTCTGCTCGATCGCCCGCGTCACGAAGGCGGTCGCGTCGCCCACCGGGGCCGGGACGAACGCGTAGAACGCACCGCCCGGGCGGATCAGGCCCATCGAATCGCCCAGGGCGTCGTGGACCATGTCCCGCTTTCGGCGGTATTCGTCGCGATAGGGCGAGACGTCGAACCGCATCGCCTCGACGGCGGCCGCCTGGGCCATGCTGGGGGCGCAGACGAAGCTGTACTGCTGGAGCATGGTCATTTTCTCGATGATTTCCCGCGGGCCGGTGCACCACCCGATGCGCCAGCCGGTCATTGCGAAGCTCTTGGAGAAGCCCCGCATCAGCAGCGTCTTGGGGTAGATACTCGCCATCGACACGAACGGCCCGTCGTAGCAGAACTCGTCGTAGATCTCATCGGAGACCACCAGCAGGTCGTGTTTGGCGGCGATCTCGGCGATCTGCCGAAGTTCCTGCTCGGAGTACACCCGTCCGGTGGGGTTGGCCGGCGAGTTGATGATGAGCATCCGCGTTTTGTCCGTGATCGCCTCGGCGAACTTCTGCGGGTCCGGCGTAAAGTCCGGATAGGTGTCCACTGTCACGGGCACGCCACCGACGAGGTTCACCAGGTGCTCGTACATCACGAAGTACGGGTCGGCGAAGACCACCTCGTCGCCGGGGTCCACCAGCGTCAGCAGGCTCAACAGCAGCGCACCGCTGACGCCCGAGGTCACCAGGTACGGACGGTCGGCAGCGTCCGACCAGCCGAACTCGTCGGCGCAGGACGCGGCGATCGCCTCGCGCAGTTCAGCGGTTCCCTGGGTCTGGGTGTAGCGGTTCATGCCCCCGCGAATCGCCTCGATGGCGCGCTCCTTGAGCGGGTCGGGGACGTCGAAATCGGGCTGCCCGATCGAGAGGTTGATCGGGTCGGTCATCTTCGCTGCCAGGTCGAATACCTTCCGGATGCCGGAGGCGTCGATTCGGCCCATACGTTGTGCAATCTTGCAGGGGTCCATCGGGAGTCCTCATTCATGTACACAGGTTGGGCGGGGGCCCGCCCGTCCTGCGCGAGAGAAGCGCTCGAAACGAGCCGCCCCGCGGGGGCGGGACGGCTCGGAGTGTCTGCTCGGGGCAAAGCGAGTCGCTTACCCAGCCGACGAGGTTTCGCCCTCGGCGGCCTCTTCGGCCTCGTCCTTGGCCTTCTTCTTGCCGCCTGCCTTGGGCTTGCGGACCATCACCTTGGCCAGGCCGAAGGGCGAGTCCTCTTTCGGGTCGAATCGCTCTTCGTCGGTGAGATACTTGATCCGCTCGGCGCGGGTCAGCACGTTTCGCTGTCGCAGCAGGCCTCCCGAGGCCCGCAGGGTTCTGTCCATCGTCATGGGTCTGCTCCCAACTGTTGCGGTCTTGTCTGCTTGCTTTGAGCCCGCCGGCGGTGTGCTACTTCCACACCTCGAACCAGGGGCCTGGTGAATCCATGTACTTTTTCGGCGAGAAGTCGAAACTCCCGCTGTAACGCTTGCTGTATTCCGCTCCCAGTACTGCCATCCGCTCGGCGAACCGCCTGGCGGCAGGATCGGCCGGGCCGGGGAAGCCTTTGTAGCCCAGCACAACCCAACGCACCGGTCCCTGCTCGGGGTACCGGTATCGCAGCACCGACGCCTCGACGCCCTGTTGCTCCAGGAACCAGGCGATGTGCTCGGCCTTCTCCTTCTGCTGATCGGTCGCGCCGTCCATCGCCTCGATGACCATGTAATACTTCCCGGTCTCGCGCTTGGGCGACTTGCTCGCGCCGTCGGTCACGCCGGCCGGCGTCGCCTGCGATGGCCCTGCCGTCATGCGACCCAGCACAAACGCGCCGGCCACCAGCAGGATCACCGCGCCAATCATCAGCCCCGCGCTGAGGTGTCCGATCGACACGGTCAGCTTGCCGGGCTCGGCCTGCTCGGTCACCGGCGAGGCCGAGTGATACGTCGAGGCCATCGGCGCTCCCATCGAGCCACTTCCCACGTGCCGGCGAGGCTTCTGCTCCGGCAGGGGGGCCGCCTCGGGGGTGGTCGGCGATTCCTCGCCCGACCCCTCCTGCGTGGGAGGCATCTTGCCCAGACCCGCAACAATCTCAAATGGGGCTACGTGATCCTTCTTCTTCGCCACGGCTGCGCTCCTTGCCGCCGATCGGCAACCCAGACACCGGAAACCCAAAGATACTATAACGGACCCGGGCCCCTGTCAACCGAAACACCGCTCCGAAACGAGCCGTTCGTGCGGTTTTCGAGAAATCCTGAAAAACTCACGATGCACACATATGAGTGTAAAGGCTGTAAATACAAGGCGTTGAAGAAGTATGGCAATATAGGTGAAATGCCCTATCATTCCGGTTTTGGTGGCGAGGGGAAAATCCATGTCGTATGTTCTCTATTGGAGGAAGAGCTGCACCCCAACTTTTGGAGGAAGGACCTGCCGCCCGGCGGAAGGAATCGCCGTCTTTGGTTGGCCGATCCGCGCCGTGTTGCCGGAGGAGGCGTCGTTGCGCGGAGAGGGAACGGGTCCCGGAGGATGCACGATGTCTGCACGCGCTGATCTGCCGGTCTTTGAGAGTCTCGAATCGCGCCTGTTGATGGACGCCAGCCCCATGCTGCTGACAGAAAGCGGGGACTTCGGCGATTCGCCCGTTTCCGCCGAAGCCATCACCCTGGATCTCAATCGCGATCTGGCCATCGACGGATCCATTCACACCGGCGGCGAGGAAGACATCTTCCGGTGGTCGGCCGACTTTACCGGCCTGATGACCGTGACCTTCTCTCGGACCGCCGGCAGCGAGCTGGACACCGTGATCCATGCCTACGACGCCGGAGGCGGGTTCCTCGCCCAGAACGCCAACACCCAGGGAACCGACTCGCAGATCTCCTTCGCCGTGGTGGCCGGTGAGACCTACTGGCTGCGCGCTGCCGGGGCGGACGACACTGCCGGCGAATACATGCTCCTGCTGGACGGCCTGGAGCACGCCGACGCCCACGGAGACACCCCCGCCGACGCTACCGGCTTTGCCCTGGACGCCGATGGGAACGCCGACCTGGATGGCGTGATCGACGCGGCCGCCGATCAGGACTTCTTCCGCTTCACCGCCGACGAGGACCTGTCGATGACGGTGACGATGGCCGCCGGCGACAACGCCCTGGATTCGGTGCTGTACGTGTATGACTCTGCGGGCAACGTGGTGGCCGTCAATGACAACGCCCTGGGTACCGACGCCCAGGTTCGCTTCGAGGCCGTCGCGGGCGAATCCTACGTCATTCGCGCGACGAATCGTGCGGGCACGGTCGGGCAGTATGCCCTGACGGTGCGTGGGACGCCGCTGAGCGACGACGCCGGTGACACCATCGCCGAGGCGACTGATCTGACGCTGGACGACGCGCTGGCAGCCAATATCAACGGCATATTCGAGACCAACGGCGACGTCGACGTGTATGGCTTTACCGCCTGGTTCGACGGCGAGATGACCCTTCGCATGGACGGGCTGGATGGCGGGATGGACCCGACGCTGACGGTTTACGACGCCGATGGCAACGAGGTGCACTTCAGCGACGACGCCGACGGCCTCAGTGCCGAGTTGACGATCTCGCTGCACGCCGGCGAGCAGTATTTCATCGCGGCCGGCGATTTCGGCAGCGCGACCGGAAACTATCAGTTGATCGTTTCGGCGACGTCGGTGGACTGGACGCCGCTGGAGGGAAGCGGAACCGTGCGGGACGACGTGCTGGCCGGCGTGCGTCACGACGCGGATGGCTCGTATCTGTACATCGAAGGCACCGACGGCAACGACGAGATCAGCATCGCCTGGGTCGACGGGCAGTACCATATTCGCTCGCAGACCGGTCTGACCACGCTGGCGGCCGAGGTCAGCTCCATCGGCGTGTACGGATTTGGCGGGTCGGACACGATCACCCTGATGTACAGCGTGACGGCCGACACGTTCGTTTTTGCCGGCAGCGGGAACGACGCCATCTACGCCAACGCGGCCGGCTATTCCGAACTCTACGCCGGCGAGGGCGACGACCTGATCGTGGCCATCAACGGCGGGCTCGATCGCGTCTTCGGACAGGGCGGCTACGACCGGTTCTGGCTGGATACTGCCGATTCTCACGACGCCACCGCCGCCGAGATCAATGCCGCGGCGCTGCACCGGATCTCGACGTTCTATCAGCCCTGGACCACCAACACCGGGTCGGCCGATTACGTCTCGACCCAGATTCGTGGGCAGGCGATCCGCGACCCTTACTTCACCAGCCGGGCCAGCTCCTACAAGGATTTCTCGGATCGGCCTTTGTTCGCGGGAATCACCTACAACGACGCCGACCAGGGCAGCCTGGGCGATTGCTACTATCTCGCGAGCCTCTCCTCGCTCGCCCAGACCGACCCGGACCTTATCGAGAACATGATCACCTCCCTGGGCGACGGGTCCTACGCGGTGCGATACTACGACGGCAGCAGCGAGGTGTACCTGCGTATCGACGGCGACCTTCCGGTCAACAGTTACGGCCGACTGGTCTACCAGGGCCTGGGCGAGGGCGGCGACATCTGGATGCCCCTGATGGAGAAGGCCTACGCCCACTACCGCAAGGGCGAGAACACCTACGCTTCCTTGTCCGGCGGTTGGATGAGCGTGGTCTACGAGGAACTCACCGGCAAGGGCACGTCATACGTCTCGATGAGCCAGAGCAACGGGTCGTTGTACCAGCAGTTGGAGTCCGCCCAGCTTGACGGCCATGCCGTGACGTTGGGAAGCTGGAGCTCCCAGCCCAGTGGCAGCCCGATTGTCGGCTCGCACGCCTACGTGGTGCACGAGGTGGGCGTGGACGAGAACGGCAGCCAATATGTCGACGTGTACAATCCGTGGGGCGTGGACGGCCGATCGGACGGCAGCTACTACTACGACGGTCTGCTGCGTCTGTCGCTCAGCGACGTCCGGAGCTTCTTCTCCGCCGGTTCGATGTCGCTGGCGTAACGCCCGAAAACCAACCGATGCAGTGACCTTGCAGGCCCGGGCCGCGTCGTGCAGACCGCTGTCCGGGCCCGGTCATGCGCCGGGGCGTGGGCGGTCCTACTCGCGGTCTTCGTAGGTGGCCTGTTCGGTGAGCAGCGGTCGGCCTCGCCACTTGAGTTGCTTGCCGTCCGGGCAGGAGACCTCGCAGACGTCGTCGACGAACTCGACGCGCACCACGAAGGCCGGCTCGTCCATGAGGTCGTCCGGGACGTCCACGAACAGCCAGCCCGCCTTGCCGAAGTTGGCCCGCCCGCCGCTGCGCCGCCAGCTCAGCTCGGTTCCGCTGGGAACGTGCGTGACGCGTTTGACCTCGCTCTGGAGGCCCTTGACGCACAGTTCGTTGCGCGGGGCGTCGCAGGCGATCAGGTACAGCACGCCGCCCTTGTGGGTCGAGGCTCCGTTGAACAGACCGGCCGGCAGGCCTTTCTCGGCGTTGTAAATTGCCTCGCTGCGGGGGACGATCCACTCGCCCAGCCCACTCATGACGGCGACCTGCTCGGGCGGGATGGTCCCGTCGGCTTTGGGGGCGATGTTCAACAGCAGGTTCCCGCCCATTCCCACCATGTCCGCGAAGATGCGCACCAGCTCGGGTGGTTGCTTGAGATTGTTGTTGGCTGCCTGTCCGTCCCAGTTGTCGCCCGGGGTGGTGCAGAACTCCCAGTGGTCGTGTCGGCCGGTCAATGGGGCGTTGCTTTCCGGGGAGGCGACGTGTCCCAGGCAGGGGTGCCGCAGGCGGTTGTTCAGCACGATGTGGGGTTGATGGGAGAAGATCATCTCCGCCAGCTTTTCGCTGCGCCACTGCTCGACGGTGCGTTCCCAGTCGCCGTCGAACCAGAGCATGTCGATCTTGCCGTAGGCGGTGCAGAGATGCTCGATTTCGGCGAACATCTGCTCGATGAACCGTTCCCATCGCTCGGGCTGATCGGTCTTGGAGTAGCTGCGCGGGTTGTCGCCTCCGGCGCAGCTGGGGTAATCCGGGTGCGACCAGTCGGGCAGCGAGTAGTACAGCCCGATCCGGATCCCCTCGGCCCGCAGTGCTTCGACGTACTCAGCGACCAGGTCCCGCCCGGCCGGTGCGATGTTCACCGACGTCAGCTCGGCGCCCGGCGCATCGAACAGGCAGAAACCGATATGATGCTTGGTGGTCAGCACGGCGTATTTCGCGCCCCAGTCCTTGAACGAGCGGGCCCACTGGCGGGCGTCGAAGTTCTCGGCGGTCCATTTCTCCCGCGCCCACTGGCGCTGGAGGTCCAGGGTCATCTCGTCGACCGGCTGATCGTAGTCCATCTCGACGTTCTTGAGAGTCCAGTGAATGAACACGCCGAACTTGGCGGCAGGGAACCAGGGGTTGATGTGCGGCATGGGTTGGTTGTCCTTCTATCTGGGTTGGCGAAGATACACTGAAAAGAGGCGGCGATGCGCAAAGCATACCGCCAGCCCGTCGAACAACGGATCCTCGCAGCAGGCATGTCGACTGTCAAGCGTGGCCCGGCCAGTTCTCGGGCGAAGCGCCCCCCGCATGCACCGGACCTGCCAATTCGACCGATCCGGCCTGTCTCCTGCAGCCGATGGCATGACGGGCGGGAGAAAGAGGATGCGTAAGTTGTTGCAAGTCCGTGTTATGTGGGAATGGCACGGACATTGCACAATGTCGGCTGAAGCCGGTAGGCGCATACGATAATCCAGCAGGCATCCGACAGTGGCAGGATCTTTTTGATTGCAGTCGTCTTGCCGGTGTTCGGTTGTCCGCATGGGCTGGAAGCCCATGCCACGAACGATACACACTTGCGTGGGGCCTGGAAGCGACGGGCCCGATCAGAGAGGAAAGCGAGAGAATTATGGCATCGCAGAAAGTCATCGGAATTGACCTGGGAACCACCAACAGTGTGGTCAGCGTGATGGAAGGTTCGACGCCGAAGGTGCTCATCAACCAGCAGGGCAACCGTGTGACGCCCTCGGTGGTCGCCTTCACCGACAAGGGCGAACGCCTCGTCGGTCAGCCTGCCCGTCACCAGCAGATCACCAACCCCAAGAACACCGTCTTCTCGATCAAGCGGTTCATGGGGCGGCGCCACAACGAGGTGGCCGAGGAAGAAAAGCAGGTGCCCTACGAGGTCACCGGCGGGCCCAGCGAGTTGGTAAAGGTCAAGGCCCGCGACAAGGAATACGCCCCGCAGGAGATCTCCGCGATGGTGCTCGGCGAGTTGAAGAAGGTCGCTGAGGACTATCTCGGCGAGGAGATCACCAAGGCCGTCATCACCGTACCGGCGTACTTCAACGACTCCCAGCGAACCGCCACCAAGGAAGCCGGCGAGATCGCGGGCCTGTCGGTCGAGCGGATCATCAACGAGCCTACTGCCGCTGCGTTGGCCTACGGGCTGGAGAAGAAGAGCAACGAGAAGGTCGCGGTGTTCGACTTCGGCGGCGGGACGTTCGATATCTCGATTCTCGATATCGGCGACAACGTCTTCGAGGTGCTCTCGACCAACGGCGACACGCACCTGGGCGGCGACGACATTGACGAGATTCTCATCAACTACATTGCCGACGAGTTCAAGAAGACCGAGGGGATCGATCTTCGCGGCGACGCGATGGCCCTGCAGCGGCTCAAAGAGGCCGCCGAGAAGGCCAAGTGCGAGCTGTCGACGGCCATGGAAACGAACATCAACCTGCCGTTCATCACCGCCACCCAGGAAGGGCCCAAGCACCTGACGATGACCGTGACGCGCTCGAAGTTCGAGGCGCTGTGCGAGGACATCTTCGAGCGGCTGATGGGGCCTTGCAAACGGGCCCTGGCCGACTCGAAGCTCGCCACCGGCGACATCGACGAGGTCGTCCTGGTCGGCGGGTCCACCCGGATTCCGCGCGTTCGGCAGATCGTCAAGGACATCTTCGGCAAGGAAGCCAACCAGAGCGTCAACCCCGACGAGGTCGTTTCCATCGGGGCGGCCATCCAGGGCGCGATTCTCGCCGGCGAGGTCGAGGAACAGATGGTGCTGCTGGACGTCACCCCGCTGTCGCTGGGCGTGGAAACCCTCGGCGGCGTGATGACCAAGCTCATCGAGCGGAATACCACGATTCCCACCGAGAAGAAGGAAACCTTCTCCACCGCCGCAGACAGCCAGACCGAGGTGACCATCCACGTGCTGCAGGGCGAGCGCGAGTTCGCCAAGGACAACCGCACGCTGGGACGGTTCAACCTTACGGGAATCCCGGCTGCACCGCGAGGCGTTCCGCAGATCGAGGTGACCTTCTCCATCGACGCCAACGGCATTCTGAACGTCTCGGCCAAGGACCTGGCGACCGGCAAGGAACAGTCGATCGAGATCAAGGGCACCAGCGGCCTGGACGAGCAGGAAATCGAGAAGATGAAGGAAGACGCCGAGGCCCACGCCGAGGAAGACCGCAAACGCCGCGAGCTGATCGATCTGAAAAACAAGGCCGACTCGATGGCCTACCAGACCGAGAAGATGCTCTCCGAGCAGGGCGAGAAGATCTCCTCCGAGGACCGCTCGAACATCGAATCGGCGATCTCCAACGTCCGCGAAGCCGCCAAGGGCGACGATGCCGACGCGATCAACAAGGCCGTCGAGAACCTCGAACAGGCCTCCCACAAGGTCGCCCAGGCGATGTACGAATCGGCCCAGCAGGCCACTGCCGGCGCCGCCGAAGGTGCCCAGGACACGCCCGGCCAGGCTGCCCCCGGCGGTGAACCAGGCGGCAGCGACGACGAAGACGTCATCGACGCCGAGTACGAAGTGAAAGAATAACTCAGCAGCTGACAGTTGGCTGCTGGAGCAGATAGAACGAAGGCGGCGGAACTCACCTCGAGTTCCGCCGCCTTCTTATTGTGCGC
>CAZFPT010000086.1:0-11656 GCA_964521005.1 uncultured Planctomycetaceae bacterium
GTGAAGTGATAAACCCGCGTTTCGCTTGTCGCGATTCGCGCATCGCGCATCGCGCATCGCGCATCGCGCGTCGCTCTCTACCCCCACCTTTCGCTTCGCTCAAGATGGGGCTTCAACGATACTCATAGATGCCCGGGACTGTGCCGGCCGGCGGGACCGGCAGACCATCTTGAGCATCGTTGCGACGGAGAGTACTCTGGCGGAAAATCGGCCGTCTTCATTCTAAGGAGCCCATCATGGCCCTGGCGCAGATTCATTTTCACAGCAACTCGATCCACAAGGAAACCGGCCTGAACGTCCTGCTGCCGGAATCCGGCAACGGTCCTTTCCCGGTGCTCTACCTGCTGCACGGGCTCAGCGACGACCACTCCGCCTGGATGCGGTACAGCAGCATCGAACGGCTGGTCTGCGATCTGCCGCTGATCGTGGTCATGCCCGACGGCTACCGCAGCTATTACGTGAACGACCCTCGCCCGGAAGGCCTGGCGTTCGAGGATCACATCATCAAGGACGTGGTGGGGTTCGTGGACCGGACGTTCCCGACGGCAGCCCGCCGCGACGCCAGGGCGATTGCCGGGCTGAGCATGGGCGGGTACGGGGCGATGGTGCAGGCGATGCGGCACCCGGAGATGTTCTGTGCAGCCAGCTCACACTCCGGGGCGCTGTCGTTTGTGACGTGCAACTACGATCGCCCGGGCCTGCGCGAGCTGCCGCGCGCCCTGAATCGCGAGGACTACGACCCGGCCACGCTGGCCGAATCGCTGGTCGGCCGGGCCGACTGCCCGGCGTTCCGCTTCGACTGCGGCGTGGACGACCATCTGCTGGATCACAGCCGAGATCTGCACGCGACGCTCAAGTCGCTGGGAATCGAGCACGAATACGCCGAGTACCCCGGGGCTCACACGTGGGCGTACTGGGACGAACACGTGCGTGAAACGATCGCCTTCGTCACGAAGCAATTTGGCGCTTCGGGCAGGCCGCGGGGCTAGGCTGGCGACCCAGCGCCCGAAGGACCGTGCGGATCTCGCCCAGCAGGCGATCGCGCTGAACGGGCTTGGAGACGTATCCGTCCATGCCGGCCTCGAGGCACCGCTTGCGGTCTTCGCCGGTGGCGTTGGCGGTCAGCGCGATGATGGCAACGTGCCCGCCGGACGACTTCTCGCGCCGGCGGATCTGGCGGGTCGCCTCCAATCCGCATACCTCGGGCATCTGGACGTCCATGAGGATCAGGTCCCATCGCTTCTCATCGGCCGCTGCGATGGCCGATCTGCCGTCGGAGACGATCGTTACGGAATGACCGTCCCGAACGAGCATCGCCTCGGCGACCCGGGCATTAATCCGGTTGTCCTCAGCCATCAGAATGTCCATCGCACCGATCATCGCACTCACCACATCGACCATGGAACACGCCGCAGATCCTTCCACCCGTACCGGAAACCATACTCCATCGGGACGTTTTCAGGTCTTTCCTGTTTATCGACGCTTCGCGGCCCGAAATTCAGTAAGTCAATCGGGAATCCTATCCAGTAAGCTACCAAGAAACCAAAGCTTAAGAGCCCGGGCTCCAGGCGGCGGCATCGACGGTCTGGCGGGCGCAAAGAGGGCGCAGCGGGCGTTGAGAGGCGCGAAAGGGGCCGAAGGGCTCAGCGGAGAAGGTTGTTGTGGTACGCCGCCGAGAATGCCGGGGTAAACTGCGGCCCGCGGGCGTCGTAATCGCCGGGCAGGTACACCCGGTCCGCGGCGACCTCGGCGATGCGCTGCAGCCGCTGGGTGAGCCCGACCACCGTCTGGAAGACATCCACCGAGGGATTCGCCCGGCGGAAATCGCCCACCATGCACACCACGATGCTGCCGGCGGGCCTGTTTCGGCTGACGGATTCCTGCTGGCTGATCCACAGGTCGGTCGCTTCCACGCGGGCGAAGCGAACTCCATCGCCGTCGGTCTCGATGCGGACGATCAGATGGGCCGATGGCGGCAGCGTCTCGGAGGAGTCGGTCGACTCGAGCACGATCGATCGCCATTTTTCGGGCTGAACCGGAACTCGCGTCTGGCTGAGGGCCTGGAAATGATCCTGGGCGGGGGCGACGATCGTCGCGAAGTCGTTCACCGACGAGCCGACCGGGTCGGTCTCCAGGAGCATCAGCGAGAACGTCCCCGCGGTCATCGCCACGACCAGAGCACCCAGTGTCCGAATTGTCCGCGGACTCGCCATTGCCTCGACTCACTTCGACAGAAGGGAACAGAACCGTCTGAGCCTACCTTATCCTTTCTATCGGCAGCGAACAACCATGTGGATAAGCAAATTAACCATGAATTCCCATATCGAGGGTGGGTTTCCTCTCAGGGCATCCCCCTGAACCCCCCAGATCGGCCAGGGAGAATCCCGGCGGGTTCAGTTCGACACCGATTTGTTGCCGCCGTCGCCGGCGCCCATGGCGTCGGGGGATCGCAGCAGATCCAATTCTTCCAACGCCGAGAGGGCGGCCTTCTGCTCGGCGTCTTTCTTGCTCTTGCCCCACGCGCTGGGAAAGTGCCTCCCATCCACCGACACCGCCACCTCGAAGCATTTGGCGTGGTCCGGGCCTTTCTCGTCCAGCAGCAGATACTGCGGCGTGGCGTTCCACTGCCTCTGGGCTGCCTGCTGCAGGCGGGACTTGTAATTGAGGTGGTGCTGGTTCTCCAGCGCTTCCTGGATGGCCGGCTCGAGGTATCGGATGACGAACTCCTCGGCTGCGTCGAACCCACCGTCGACGTAGATCGCGCCGATGATCGCCTCGAACAGCGCCGCCGCCACCGACATCGGGACATCGTCGGCAGAACCCAGCCCCTTGCCCAGCGAGACGAACTCGCAGAGACCCATCTCCAGGCAGATCTCTGCGCAGGTCTTCCGCGAGACGACCGACGATTTGATCTTGGTCATCTCGCCTTCAAGCATGCCCTCGTCGTCCAGCACGAAAAGGCGATGGCAGGTGACCAGCCCCAGCACCGAGTCGCCCAGAAACTCCAACCGCTCGTTGCTGTCCACCCGGGAGGCCGCCACCGACGCGTGCGTCAACGCCAGGGAGAGAATGTCGGGATCCTCGAAGCGATACCCGATCACGTCCTGGCAACGATCAATCAGATCAGAATCCACGTGCGTACCCGTCTGTTCGGTGACGCTTGCGGGGTCTGTCCGCCGGCATGCCCACACAGGCCTGCAGAACACCGGCGGCGGAAAGGCCCTGGAAGCGTTTGGCCGCATTCTACCACAATATCGGAGAATTCCCAGTCTCGATTCATCTCCAATCGAGCAATGTCAATTGAATCACCCATCCCCAGCCAGCTACAATGGCCTCCATGACCGCCGACCAGGACATCCGGAACGCCGACCTCGCGGCGCTGACGATTATCCACTACCCACACCCCACGCTGCGCGAAACCGCCCGCGAGGTGGAGCACCCGTCCCACCCGGCCGTGGCGGAACTGGTCGAGCGGATGTTCGAGCTGATGTTCGCCAACCACGGAATCGGCCTGGCCGCCCCGCAGGTGGGCATCAGCGCCCGACTGTTCATCGGAAGCCCGACGTTCGAGAACTCCGACCGCCGCGTTTACATCAATCCGAAGATCATCGCCGTCGACGGCTGGCAGGAAGGCGACGAGGGCTGCCTGAGCTTCCCCGAGATCCACACCAAGGTCAAACGCTACCAGACCGCCACCATCCGGGCGGCAGGGCTGGACGGGGAAATCTTTGAGGAAACCGGCACCGACCTCACCGCCCGCCTCTTCCAGCACGAATACGACCACCTCGAAGGCAGGCTGCTGGTGGACCGCATGGGCAAACTGGCGAAGATGTCCTACCGCCGCCAGCTGCGCGACCTCGAAGAAACCTTCACCAGCCAAAGCTGACCGACCGACCCGGTGCCTATCCGTCGCACGGGCATCCTGCCCGTGTCTGCCGCCAGGCAGTTTCACCGAAGGTGAAACGGGATCGCAGGTCGATGCGGGACGATCACTTCTTGGAACTTGTCATTTGGAATTTGGAACTTGCCGATACCCCCACCTTTCGCTTCGCTCAAGATGGGGCTTCAAGAGCAATTCACCGCTTGTCGCGATTCGCTTGTCGCTGCTTCTCGCGGTCCGGACCAACCCGGTTGCTCAGCTCGCTCAGGCTCGCTGCACAAACCGGGGCACCCTTGGTTGGGGGCTCGGTCAGTCGCTTGTCGTTTCCCTTTCCCCACGATTCGCGCAGGCCGTAGGGCTCGCAACTTGTTGCGGGCGGAACACCGAAGGCGGAAAACAGAACAGAACATGGGCTGGAAGCCCACGCGACGCGCAGGCTCATGCGGCGAAGCGAACGCCGCTGCCTATCCGTCGATTTCGCGCACCGCGCGGGCCAGTTCGGCGTACTCCCCGGGCGTGATCTCGGCGCTGCGTGCGTCGGGGTTCACACCCGCCCGCTGGATCGCCTCGTCCAGGACGGCCGGGGCGATCGGGCTGCCACGACGCTTCGCCACGGAGCTGAGCTTCTTGCGGCGTTGCCCCATCGCCAGGCCTGTCACCGCCAACAGCGCGTCGATGTCCGCGATGCGGTCGGCTGCGGCGGGGTCGAAATCGATCCGCAGCATCTGCGAGTCCACCTTCGGGCGTGGCCAGAACGCCGTCGGCGGCAGCACCGGACCGGCGGTGGCATCTGCCAGCAACGCTACCAGCACGCTGACAATGCCATACGCTCCCCCGCCCGGCGGGGCGATGAATCGCTGGGCCACCTCGCGCTGCACCGTGAAGGTCAGCCGCTCGAAGGCGACCAGGTCGGCCGACCCGGCCACCATTCGACGCCAGGTGTCGATGAGACATTGACTGACCAGCGGCGTGGCGATGTTGTACGGAAGGTTGCTGACCATGTGTACCTGCCCGGTGAGATGCCGCGTCACCTCGGGCGCCAGCTCGTGCTTGCCGGCCAATACGTCCCCCTCGACCAACGTGAAGTCCTCCCGCCCGGCGAAGCGTTTGCGCAACACAGCCGACAGGCCCCGATCGATCTCGGCGGCCACCACACGATCGGCCCGGTCGAGCAGTTCCTCGGTGAGCGAACCGGTTCCCGGGCCCACCTCCAGCACTGCCGCCCCGGCAGGTACGTCGGCCAGCTCCAGCAGCGACTGCATGTAGTGATGGTCGTGCAGGAAGCACTGGCCGAACCGCTTGCGCGGCGAGAGCCCCGCCGATTCCAGCACCGTCCGGATTTCGCTGATCGTCTGCATGGATGGGTCCCGAAAGAGCTCCGTCGCCGGAGCGTTACTTGCCGCCCGGGGCGCGGGTGAGCTTCACCGAGGCGATCCCGCCGGCGGCGATGGCCACCGACACCGCTCCGTTCCGCAGCGTCGCTTCCGGCCCGTCGGTCGGCCGTTCCAGGAAGTCCACCGAGCTTGCTTCGTCGAACGCCCCGAGCAGATCGGCGTTGAGCGTCACCCGGGCGGTCGCCTTGCGCGAGGAGGGGTTCATCAGGCGGAGCACCAGGCCGTCGCCGTTCTCGGCCACCTTGACCGCGGACAGCACCACCGAGGCGGGGGTCACCTTGCTCACCGCGGCAGCCTCCCCCGGCAGCGACGCATCGCCATCGCCGTCGGCAGTCACCACCTGCAAAGGATGATGGAACGCCTCTGCCGACCGCGTGAGGTCCGCCGGCGTCAGCGACCCGTCGTGAGGCCGAAGCGTCAGACGCAGTTCGTGGTCGCCCAGTTCGGGCAGCGGGTCGGGATCGTAGCTGGAGCGGATCAGATTCACCCGCAACGTGCTGCCGTCCAGCGAATGCCCCGCCTGCCCGGAGTTGACCACCGCCAGGCCGGCCGGGCCATCGGGACCCTCGCCGACGACGTTCGCCCACCGCAGCGCGGGCACTTCCTCGCCCTCGTGCTCCTGGCGATCGACCTGGCCGAACGGGATCTCGTACTGCCCAGCCGGCTTGCGCAGGTTCGTCGGCAACGCCAGCCGCAAGCCCGGAATGCCCCTGTTCGGGTCGCCCGTCTCCAGCCAGCGAATCGCCAGGTGCAACTCCAGCGACCGGCTCTGGGCCGAGAGAATGAACGACGCGGTCACGCTCGACCGCTCCACCGGAATTTCCGCAGCCAGCACCGCCACGTGAGGGCCCCGGGCGACGGTCTTGAGCCGCTTGCCCGGCAGTGGCGCCGGACCGAAGCGACTTGCCTCCAGCGGCGAACGACACTCGCGCAGCGGATGGATGGCCCAACTGCTCATCCCCCCCGCGCGCTCGACGACGTACTCCAGCAAGGCGGTGGGTCGGTCGCTCGGCGCCAGGTCGCAGCCGGTGTGTTTGTCCAGCATTCTGGTAATGCCCGCGGTGATCGGATCGAACTCGACGCGCAGGTGCCTGTTCTCCAGCCACGTCTTGCCGCAGGTGACACCGGGCGAGAAGCCCTCCACCTCCGGCGTCATCGGCCGGGCGGGGTAGTTGTCCTGCACGGAGCGGTCGAACACGCCGGCCGGCTCGATCGCAGCCGAGGTGTACCCCATCGCCCCGACGCTCAACGGCAGCGTGACGGTGACGTACCGGTGCCCCAGCCAACTGCCCTCCCCGACGCGCTGGGCGGGAACCTTCGTCCCGTCCGCGAGCGTCACGAGGAACGTGCTGTCATCCATGTTCGTTACCGCCGGCCAAAGACCGCTCTCCCACAACGGCACGACCGCCAGCCCGTCGCGCTGATGGCCGGCCGGGTTGAACGCCACGATCCTGCGAGGCCAATCCACGCCATGCGGTCCGGTGGACATCTCGCCGGGTTGGCCGACAGCGCCCGCTCCCAGGCCACCGCCGGTGGCGTTGCGCTGCCACAGCACGCGGTCGTGTTCAGGTCGGACGGCCGGAGCGAAGGACGTGTCCACCCGCCCCGCCAGGCTGCGCAGGGCGCTGGTCTTCACCGTGTCGGTCTCGGTGACGGTGTGCTGGAACTCGCCCAGGTGGAAGTCGCGCGTCTCGGTGACGCCCGAGCCGGGCAGGATGTCGTGGAAATGCCCCAACAGCGTGCGCACCCAGGCGTCCCGCAGCGTCTGGCTGGGGTAGCTCGCCTCGCCCCCAGCCCAATGCAGCGAGGCTGCGTGCTCGGCCTGCATGCACAGATGCTCCGCCTGGCGGTTGGTCCGCTTGATGCGCGACTGGGAGGTGTAACAGCCCGGGAACTCGAAGTTCAGCTCGCCGGTGATCTCCTCCCAGCGTTTGCCCTCCGCCTCCAGCAGGGAGTACCACCCGTCAATCGAACCGAACTGCAGCGTCGGATAGATCGGCCAGGAGTTCATCTCACGGATCCGCAGCAGGTCGCGCCGCGTGGGCCCCCCGCCATGGTCGCCCACACCGAACACGTACAGCCAGTCGCGCAGCCCCGTCCGCTTGCAGAACCGCGCGAAGGCATCCACCGACGCCGGGCGGACCACGTCGTTGTACCAGGTGTATTCGAGGTTCACCAACACGCGCGACCCCTCCGGGCCGACCCACCAGAACACCTCGGGCGGGCGGGGCTGACCGGGTCGGCAGCAGTAATACCGCGTCACGCCGCCGCGATTCAGCACAGCCGGTACGCTGGCGGCATGGCCGAAGGCGTCCGGTTCCCAGTCGATCTTCACGTCCTCGGGCGAGAGGTCCAAATGCTCGGCCATCCACTGGCGGGTATACAGCAGGTGGCGCGAGAGCGCCTCGCCGGAGACGATGTTCTTGTCGCCCTCGACCCACTGGCTGGCGGCGACGTCCCATCGACCCTCCTTGACGCAACGGCGGATGCCCTCGAAGATCTCCGGGCACCACCGCCGGGCAATTTCGTAGACCGACGCCTGGGACTGCACGAAACGAAACTCGGGGAACTCCTCCATCAGCTTCAGCACGGTTCCGAGCGTGTCGCGCGTGGTGGCGACGGTCTCCGGCCAACCCCACTGCCAGTTCATGTCGATGTGCGCGTGGCCGAGGCAGTGCATCGTGTATTCCTTGGCCACCTTCGCCAACGGCGAGAGGGTCTGCTCGATGGATTCGACGGTCTCGGGCAGGTCGTCGAGGCGGGCTTGTTGATGGGCCTGGTCCAGCTGGGCGCGAGCCTGGGAAATCGCCTTGGTCCAGCCCTTGCGACGGGCGGCGGGCTCGAGATCGTTGATCGCCTCGGCGAAACGCAACTGCGATTCGATGCGCGTCAGCCAATCGAGTCGCTGGGTGATCTCGCCATGCAGACCGGCGAAGGGAAATCGGGATGGATCGCTGCTCATGGTGTACTCCTGCGGGTCAAAAGGACGGCGGTGGGTGGCAATCTTCACCGTTCCGATCGACCAGTGCAAGGCCTTTGGGCGTGGTATACCGATGGCTGAGACGATACACTCTCGCTGTTGCGCGGTTCCACTACGGTAAACCCGCAGAATGCAGAGGAGCCAGCCCATGCGTCCCATCCGTTTCGCCGTCGCCGCGTTGATTCTCCTGTCGGCTGTCGTGTTCGCCTCGGCCCAGGAGCAGACCTGGTCCTGGCAGAAGCCCCACGCCAAGGTCCTCCCCGGCGGAGACCTGCAGTGGGCCCCCCACCCGTTCGTGTACCAGGCCGACGGCGAGGTGCGCTGCATCGACTTCGCCAACGGCGACGATGCCAACCCCGGCACGCGCGCCAAGCCCTGGAAACACCATTCCTGGGACCCCGCCGCCACGGGCAACGCCAAGGCCGGCGCCGGGGCCGACACGTTCGTGTTCAAACGCGGGGTGATCTATCGCGGCACGCTGGCGGGCAAGGCGAGCGGCAGTGCCGATCGACCCGTGCGTCTGACAGCCGACCCGAACTGGGGCCGCGGCGAGGCGATCATCGCGGGCTCCGACCCCATCACCGACGGCTGGAAGCGGCTCGACGCCGGATCGGCACCGAAAGGCATGCCCGATCCGACCAAGGTCTGGGTTCGCGATCTGCCCCGCGGCGAGCGCCCCTGGACACTCTGGCAGGTGGCCGACAAAGACGGCAAATGGACCTCGACGCTGCTGAAGCTGGCCCGCACCCCCAACTGGGACGAGGACGACCCCGAAGACCTCCACGCCGACTGGTGGACCTGGCAGCGGTGTGGCCAGCGGCAACTCGGCAAGAAAAAGCTCAACTTCGGCACCGACCGCCAACACCTGACCTTCCCGAAAGAGGCGATCGACGACGCCTACGTCTACTCCGAGTGGGGCCCGGTCATGGGCACACCGGTCGCCCGGGAGATCACCCGCTACGATCCGAAAAGTCACACCATCTACTTCCCGGGCTTCTGGGGCGGCGGAGCCGTGGGCATGTTCGGAAAGATGCGCTACTACCTCGAAAACGCCCCGCACTTCCTCGACGAGCCGGGCGAGTGGTGGTACGCCGAGAAAGGCCCGCACAAAGGCAAGCTCTTCGTCCGCCTGCCGGATGAGGCGAACCCCAACGACGCCCACCTCGAAGTCGGCCGGTCCGGTACGGTCCTCCAGCTCGCCTCCGGCAGCAGGCACGTGCGGATCAGCAACCTGGCGTTCCGCTGGACGAACGTCGGTACGCCGCACCTTCGGCCGTTCACGAAATGGCGGGACTACGCCTGCATTCGCCTGGTCGGCAGCGGGCAGGACATCCGCGTGACGCACTGCTCGTTCCGGCACGTCCATCGCGCGGTGAAGCTCAAAGCCGTCGGCGGCAACGACGTGATCGACCGCGTCGTCATCGCCGACAACGACATCGCCCACACCCACCGCGGGGCCATCGAGATCGCCGATGGGGGCAAATGGCGTCTGCGCAAACCGCCCCGTGGTGAGCTGGGCGACGTCAAAGTCCTGCGCAACCGCCTGCATCGGATCGGTTTCCGCCCCCCGCGCGGCGAGCACGGCCACGCCGTGACGGTCAGCTTTCCCCAGACCGCCGAGATCGCCGGGAACATGCTCACCCGCTGCTACGGGGCGGGGCTGTTCGTCTTCGGCGGCAAGAGCAGCGGCTACCTCGGCGACGTCCCGCTCTCGCGCATCCTTATTCACCACAACCGCGTGGTTCAGCCCCTGCTCAACAGCAACGACTGGGGCGGCATCGAGACCTGGCAGGGCGGACCTCATTACGTCTACAACAACGTCTCGGGCAACCCCAACGGCTACTGGAACTTCGCCCGCCGACGCTTCGGGTTCGCCTACTACCTCGACGGATCGTTCAAGAACTACCTGTTCAACAACATCGCCTGGGGCATCTCCTCCCAGCAGGGCCCGCACGGAAACACCTCGGCCTTCCAGGAGATCCACAGCTTCCAGAACACCTTCTTCCACAACTCGGCGTTCCGCTTCGTGGTCGGCTCGCGACGCCAGGCGCCCCAGGCCGGCCGGGATGTGTTCGTCGCGAACGTCTGGGACGACATGGGCGAGTGGGTCTTCTGGCACGCAAAACCCGCCAAAGACCCCGACCAGGCCAACGAAGCCCACGTCGGGGACGTCGGCGACGGCTGGGCCTACCACACCGGAGGCTACGCGCAGAACGTGTTCCACCGCGTCGGGGGGAACCTCGCCGTGTTCGAGTCCGCCGGTCGACCTCTGGAGACGCTCGACCAGTTCCAGAAGGCGCTGCAGCAGCGCGGCGCCCTCCGCGCCGGCGCCGGCACGCTGGCGAAAGCAAGCGTCTTCCGCGACGCCGAGGGACACGACTTTCGGCCGGCGAAGAACTCCGCCGTCATCGGGCGCGGCGCGCGAGTCTTCGTGCCCTGGCCCCTCTATGCGACGGTCGCCGAGTGGAACTTCCGCATCAACCGGGCCGACCCCAATACGCTCATCGACGACCATTGGTACATGAGGCCGTACTACGACAGCCGAGAGACCTACCACCACATGCCCCACGCGACGCTGACCGCCCAGAACGTCACCGCCGCCGACTACATCGCCGGCCCCCTGGAAAGCTGGACCCCCTCCGCCCTCCGCCTCAATGGCAAGAACCAGTTCGCCCGCATCACCCACCAGCAGCTCACGCGCGACATCACCTACACCCACAAGGGCCAGACGCACACCGTCCCCGGCGAGCAGCGGATCTCGCTGGACCTGGGCGCGGGCAGCTTCACCATCGAGGCCTACCTGCGAACCGCCCGGGGCGCCACGCGCGGCACCATTCTCGCCAAGGCAGGCACGTCCGCCGGCTACCTGCTGCGCGTGAGCAACAAGGGCGCCCCGGAGATCGTCCTCCGCGCCGGGGAAGGCAAGAAAGCCGGCATCGAAGGAAAGCCGATCAATGACGGGAAATGGCATCACCTGCTGGTGGAAATCGATCGGCCGACGAAGATCGCCCGCATCTACGTGGATGGCAAACTGACCGGACGGGGCCCGACCGCCGACCTGGGCGACGGATCGCTGAGCAACCGCGCCGACGTCCTGCTGGGCGTCGGACCCGGGAACGATTATTTCGCCGGGGCCATCGACTTCCTGCGCGTCTCGCGCGGGACGTTGGCCGACGCGAAGACCACCATCGACGAACTCCGCGCCTGGCAGTTCGCGGGCCCGCAGTTTGCCGACTTCACAGGCCAACCCCGACCCGACGGAGCCGGCAACGCCGGAGCTGTCCAGTCCGACGACTGACCGCCGCAAACACCACCGCCACGCCACAGCCCGAGCCGATACGCCGCCGGCAGCAAAGGCCGTTGACATCGTCCCCGCCTGCGACGACAATGACGGCTGAACAT
>CAZFPT010000086.1:11756-13587 GCA_964521005.1 uncultured Planctomycetaceae bacterium
ACAATGACGGCTGAACATCCTGATCGCCGCACCACGCGCCCGTAGCTCAGTGGATAGAGCGTCTGCCTCCGGAGCAGAAAGTCGCAGGTTCGAATCCTGCCGGGCGTAGTTCTTCTGCGCCCCTCCGCAAAAACCGACTGGCCGCCGGGCCAACAAGCGAGATACCCCTCGGCTGCGGGGCGACAGCGAGCCCCGGGCCTCAGCAAACGGTAGTACTCAGCGGCAGAACAGACCACGGCTGACCGCCCATGGGCTCGACGGACGCACGTGGAGCGGGATGCAAACCGCTGTTTCGGCAGTCCTGCAGCCAAGCTCCAGCAGCCCGTTTAGAAATGGGCTGTTAGGGCAGGACGGGGCGGTACTGTTTCCGATATTCGCTGGGGGTCATGCCCGTCTCGCGCGAGAAGACCACCGCGAACCGCTGCGGGCTGCGAAAGCCGGCCTGGTCGGCGACCTGCGAGATGGGGATCTCCGTGTCGGCCAGGATGGACTTGGCCCGCTGGATGTGCTGGCGGTGGATTTCCGAAAGCGGAGTTCTTCCCAAGGCCTTGCGGACGCGCATCTCCAGCGTGCGACGGTTGACGCCCAGTGCAGCGACCACGTCCTCGACGCTGATGGGCTCATCGGCATTCTCGCCGATCCAGCGCATCGCGGCATGCACCATCTCGTCGTCCATGGCAAACGTGTCGGACGACTCGCGAACCGCCACCCGAATGGGCGGAATGTGGACGGCCTGGAAGGCGTCCATCGCCTCGCCGCCGCGCTGCATGAGGCGGTCGAGCTGCTCGGCGGCCGTGAAGCCCACCTGCTCGGCCGAGGTCATCACGCTGCTCAGCGGGGGGGTGCTCAACTCGCAGGTCAGATCGTCGTTGTCCACGCCGACCACGGCGATCTCGTGGGGCACGTCGATGTCCAGCTCGTTGCACAGTTCAATGAGTTCCACGCCGAAACGGTCGTGGACAGCCAGCAGCCCGGCCGGCTTGGGCAGGGCTGAGAGCCAATCGCCGAGATCCTCCTCCTCGCTGTGGTGGACCCCGTCCAGGCCGGTATGCACCTCCGGGCGGCGATCGGACGTCCAGACGTCCACACTCTCGACGCCGGACTGACGAAGCCGCTCCACAAATCCCCGCAAACGCTGCTGGCGATATCCCGCCGACCAGCCCCCGGCGAACGCGAAACTCTCGAAGCCCCTCTCCAGCAAGTGCTCGGCCGCCATGGCGCCGACGGCGACGTTGTCCACACCCACGTGCGGGAGAATATGCGCATTCGGGACCGACGAGACGTTGACAGCCACGATGCCCGACTCGCGCGCCTGCCTCTCGCCGCTGTCCCCGACCTGCAGCAGAACCCCCGCCACGCCACGCCTGGCAAGGCTGTCGATACTTTGCGGACTGCCTTCGACAAACGTCCAGTGCTTCCCGGTGGAGTGCATGTAGCGGATGGCGCCGCGCATCACGCCCCTGCCATAGGCGTGCGTAATGCGGACAATCCGTGCGACGCGTGTGTGGGCGGCCATGTGATGCTCCCTTCAGGCAAGCATTGTAACGGCGTTCGTTTCGCAATCCATAACAAACTGTCGGCCGATGGAAGATGACTGTCGCCTCGGGGCATGGAGACACGCCCTGCCCACTGGCCCGGCCCCGCGCAAAGCGCTGGCGTTGGCCTTGCGTTGTGTCGATGAATGGATAAGATGTTGTGTTCTCGGGAGAGGTGACCGAGCGGCTGAAGGTGCGGCACTGGAAATGCCGTGTGCCCTTTTGGGTACCGTGGGTTCGAATCCCACCCTCTCCGTTACGACAAGCGGCACACGCAACCAACGCGTGTGCCGTTT
>CAZFPT010000087.1:0-13577 GCA_964521005.1 uncultured Planctomycetaceae bacterium
GCCGTGACGCTGTGGTCCATGCTGGACTACATCCGCGGCGCGTGGGCCGGCATCCATAAGATGTATACGGACGATTGATCGCGGCCGGGCAAAGTCTCCGACGTGAGTCGCCCGACGGAGTCGCGTTGCAGAGCACCGGCGTGGGGAAAAGCAGCGACACGCGAAGAGCGACACGCGACACGCGGTAAAACGAAGTTGAAGCCCCTGGTGAGCGAAGCGAACCGTGGGGAAAAGCAGCCGTAGGGCTCGCAACTTGTTGCGGGCGCAACGCCGAAGCGAAGAACAGAACAGACCATGGGCAGGATGCCCATGCGACGCGCAGGCCCATGCGACGGTTGGCAGGGCTCTGCGGTCTCTGTGTCCTCTGTGGCGGCTGCTTTTGAATGTTTTGCCCGGTGTGGCAAACGCTATAGCTGAGAGCTTTCTGAAGGAACGACCATGCAACGACTGGACGAAAACCCGCTGTTGACCCCGGACGACCTGCAGCCCACCCGCGAGGATCTGCAGGTGATGTGCACGTTGAATCCGGCGGCAGTCCGTTTCGGCGACGAGATCATCCTGCTGGTGCGCGTCGGCGAGGAGGCCCCCACCGAGGGCAATTGGCTGAGGTATGTGCGTCACAACGCCGAGAGCGACGAGCTGGAGATCGGCACGATCGCCAAGGACGATCCGCACCTGGAAATCCGCGACGCCCGCGGCTACTACCTCAACGGGATGATGTTGCTGACGAGTCTTTCGCACCTGCGGGTGGCCCGCAGCAGTGACGGCCGAAATTTCACGTTCGATCCCGCCCCGGCGATCTATCCGACGACGCAGTTCGAATCCTACGGCTGTGAGGATGCGCGAATCACCTGGCTGGAGGGCAAGTTCTGGATTTCCTACACCGCGGTCAGCGGGCGCGGCGTGACGGTCGCCCTGGCCAGCACGACCGACTTCAAAACCTTCGACAAGCACGGGTTGATCTTCCCGCCGTACCAGAAGGACGTGTGCATTTTCCCCGAGAAGGTGCGGGGGCAGTACGTGGCGCGGCATCGGCCTTACAAGAGCGAGTTCAATCTCGCGAGCATCTGGACCGCCTACTCGCCGGACCTGAACTGCTGGGGGCATCACGACGTCACCCTCGGGCCGACGGTCGACACGTGGGAGTCCGAGCGGGTCGGGTGCGGCGCGCCGCCGATCAAGACCGACGAGGGTTGGCTGGAGATCTATCACGCAGCCGACGCTGCCGGCAAGTACAGTCTCGGGGCGATGCTCTCGGACCTCGATCATCCCGAGAAGCTCCTCTCCCGGGCGTCCCAGCCGGTGCTGTCCCCAGAGACCGACTACGAACGCACCGGCGTGTACGGAAACTGCGTGTTCTCCAACGGCCTGGTCGTGGACGATGACGGGACGATGACCATCTATTACGGGGCGGCCGACCGGATCTGCGCCGGGGCGGTCACCAGCGTCGAGGAAATGGTCCAGGCCGCCAAGAGCTGATCGGCCTTCACTGGTTCAGGGCGGCGAGAATCGTCTCGGTGGCCGAGGTCCCCAGGCGGTCGGCACCGGCGGCGAGCATTGCCAGGGCGTCATCGAGTGTGCGGATTCCGCCGGCGGCCTTGACTTTCATGAAGGCCGGCACGCTCCGCCGCAGGAGCTGGACGTCCTGAACCCGCGCCCCGTACTCGCCGAAGCCGGTGGAGGTTTTCACGTAGTTGGCGCCGGCCTCCTCGGCGGCGCGGCAGCCCGCGACGATCTGCTCGGGCGTGAGGAAGCAGCATTCCAGGATCACCTTCAGCGTGCAGGCGCCGGTTGCGTCGGCGACCTCGGCGATGTCCCGCGTGACGTAGTCCAGGTCGCCCTCGATGAGCTTGGAGATGTTGGCGACCATGTCGATTTCCTCGGCCCCCATTTCCCGGGCGACGAGCCCTTCCTCCGCCTTGGCGCGGGAGTCGGCCGATCCGTGCGGGAAGGCGACGACCGTGCCCACCTTGACGCCCGAGCCGTCCAGGAGATCGCAGGCCCGGCCGACCTCGAACGGGCGAACGCAGATCGACGCACAGCCCCAGCGGAGGGCGATCTCGCAGTTGCGACGAAGATCGTCGGCAGTGGCGGTGGGATTGAGATTCGCGTGATCGATGCGGGCGGCGAGCTCGCCTGGCGTGGGAGTTTCGGGCATGGCGTCCTTTCGTGGCTCGGTTCGCCGGCACTGTACCCTTGCAGCTTCGCCCGTTCCAGCGAGAATGAGACCGTGGCCTCCGGCCTGCCCATGGGACGATTACCGTCGCACGGCCTTCCAGGCCGTGACTGATGACAGGCAGATTCGCCGAAGGCGAAACGGAGTACCCGTAGGGCTCGCAACTTGTTGCGGGCGCAACGCCGAAGGGAAGAACAGAACAGACATGGGCTGGAAGCCCATGCGACGCGTCGGCCCATGCGACGATTGGTGTCGCACGGACATCGCGCGCATGAAGCCCCATGATGAGCGCAGCGAACCGTGGGGGTAACAAACGACAATGAACCGACGAATCCGCATCGTGCAGATGATTACCGAGCTTCGGCCTTCCGGGGCGGAACGCTGCGTCTTCGAGCTGACGCGACGGCTGAGCCCGGAACGGTTTGACGTGCGCGTACTGTCGCTGCGCGGGGGCGAGGTGGCCGGCTGGCTCGCACGGCTGGGATATCCCGTCGAGGTACTGGGTCTGCGGGGTCGATGGGACGTCGCGAAGTTCGCGCGTCTGCTGGGTACGCTGCGGCGATGGCGGCCTGACGTGCTGCACACGCACCTGTTCCATGCCGATCTCATCGGCCGACCTGCAGCCGGCTGGGTGGGCATCCCGAACGTGGTACACAGCGTGCACGTGGCGGAGGGGCGGTTCAGGCCCTGGCAGTTCGCCTGGTCGCGGCTGACTGCCGACGCGTGCGATCGCATCGTGTGCGTCTCGCCGGACGTCCGCGACCATCACGCGCGTCTCAGCGGGCTTCCCGCTTCGCGATACACCGTCATTCCCAACGGCATCGACGTGGACGCTTACACCTGCGATCCGGCTCGGCGGGCGTCGTTGCGGCGGAAATGGGGCGTGGAGGAGGGGCGTTGTCTGCTGGCGTTTGTCGGTCGGCTGGACCCGCAGAAGGGCGTCGACGTGTTGGTCTCGGCGCTGGCGCACCTCGGGGCGCGGCGCGAGGCGATGGACATCGTCATCGCCGGGGACGGTCCGCTGGAGCCCATCGTGCGGACCTACGCCGAGGTGGGCGAGGGCGGCGAGCACTGCCGCGTCCTGGGGTTTGTCAACAACGTCGCCGACGTCCTGTCGGCCGCCGATGGACTGATCCTGCCGAGTCGGTGGGAGGGGTTCGGGCTTGTGGCGGCGGAGGCGATGGCAGCAGCCCTTCCGGTGATCGGGACGAGCGTTCCCGGGCTGCGCGGCGTGGTGGTCCACGGCCGGACGGGGTTGCTCGTCGCCCCCGAGGACGTTCAGGGCCTGGCCGAGGCGATGGTTGCCCTCGCCGGCGACGAGGACGCCCGCACCCGCTACGGAGAAGCGGGCCTGCGACGCGTCCGGGAGCTGTACGACATCGACAGGAACGTCCAGCAGCACGCCGAACTCTACGAGGACGTCACCGGGCTGTGATCAGGCCCGGCGGAGCGTGACCACGAAGCAGCCGCCAGTTGTGGCGGGCTCGTATTCCAGCGTTCCGCCGCACGCTTCCACGATGCTCCGCGAGACGTACAGCCCCAGTCCGGCGCCTCCGGGCGTGTCGCTCACGAAGGGCTCGAAGACGCGGTCGGCCTGCTCGGGCGTGAGGCCTGTCCCCGTATCGCATACCCGCAACTGAACCGTTTCACTCCCGGCGCCGAGCGAGACGGTTACCCCGCCGCCGGCGGGGGTGGCCGACAGCGCGTTGAGCAGGAGATTCACCAGCACCTGCCGGATGCGTCGCGCGTCGCCGCGGGCGGTGGGGAGGTCGGCGGGGCCTGAGGTCTCCAGCTCGACCCCGGCGTGGCGGAACTTGCCCGCCAGCAGTTGTGTTGCCGATTCGGTGAGGTCCGCGACGTTCACATCTTCGAGCTGAACGGCCAATCGACCGTCGCGGGGTGAGCTGCTTGCCAGGTCCAGCAATTCCTGCAGCGTGTGGTCCATGCGATCGATCTCGCCGAGCATGAGCTCGAGGGTTTCCTCGCTCTGCGGGGCGTCGGCGAGTTCATCTCTCAGCAGGCGGGCGTTCATTTTGATTCCGCTCAGCGGGTTCCGCAGCTCGTGGGCGATGGCAGCGGACATCGTGCCCACCGCAGCCAATCGCTCCTTGCGGGCCAGTTGGTTCCGGGCGTCGGCCAATCGGCTGAGCAGATGGTCGAACGACTCGGCGAGCTGGGCGACCTCTGCCGGTCCGCGTCGGCGGGGCTGGGGTTCGCTGTGGGATAGCTCGGGCGTATCGGCGTCGGCGAGGCGGTCCATCTCGTCTGCGAGGCGTCGGATGGGTCGGGCGATGGTCAGCGAGAGGATCACCCCCAGCACGGTGGTGGCGGCCACCGCGGGGACAGCCACCACGGCCACGCGTCGCTGGGCGGCGTGGCGGGCGCGGGCGATCTGCTCGACGGGGACCAGCAGGAGCAGTTCCAGGCGGCGGGCGTCGCGGCGGGCTCCGGCAGCGCGCGGAACCGGCTGGAGGCGGAGGTGATATTCAGCCCCGGCCAGGGTGAGTGTTTCGGGCAGGGGGGCGTCTTTGAGCGCGCGTCGCAGCGAGGCGGTGTCGGTGGCTGACAGGGACGACGCCAGCCACTCTCCCTCGGCGTCGCGTATGGCGACGTCCACGCCGAAGATTCGTTCGAGGTGGCCCATCAGCGTGGGGGTGATCGGCAGGTTGAGTCGACCCACGAGCCCGGCTGCGTTTTCGGAGACTTGCCCGAGCAGGCGTTGCTCCACGAGTTCGCCGGCTGCCTGCGCGCCGAGGTAGCCCACCGCGCCGCCCACGCCGAGCACCAGCAGGTTCATCGCGATGATGGTCCGAAGCAGGATTCCCGTTCGCATGTCAGTCTCCCCGTGTGGCCCGTCGTCGGGCGGCGTATGTCCACGACAGCTGCGCTTGGGTGGGGCGATGGCCGAAGACCCCCGCCACCAGCGAAGCGGCCCCGCAGGCGGCCAGCGTGATCGCCAGGTTCACCACCGCGTAGTAGTGCAGCGAGAGCGAGTCGACGGTGAGGCTTACCGCGATGCTCGCGAGCGTTCCGAGAAGTCCGCCCACCACCGCGCCGGGCGCATTGATCCGTCGGGAGAACATCCCTGCGAGGATAATCGCCAGCAGCGGGGCGCCCAGCCCGTTGATGATGCGATTGGCCTGGACGAACAGCGGGCCCAGGCGCCCGACGAACAGGGCAGCGGTCATACCGGCGATTCCCATCGCGAGGGTCAGCAGGCGGGCATTTCTCAGCCGACGGGACGGCGGGGCGGGCGGGCCCGGACGGGCAAAGTCCGTCAGAATGGCCGAGGCGGCGGAGTGAACGGCGCTGTCCACGCTGCTCATGGCGGCGGCGACGAACCCGGCGACGATCAGTCCGGTCAGCCCTGCCGGCAGGGCGGCGACGAAGGCCCCGAAGACCATCACCGGTTTGCCGGACAGGCCGCTGCGGGCGGCGAAGGCGTGGATGGCGAAGCCCAGAATCGCCAGCGCCCCCAGTGTGACGATGGCGGCGGTGTAGTTGAGGTGGAAGCTGCGGCGGAGGTCTTTGAGCGAGCGGGCGGTGAAGTATCGCTGCAGGACGACCTGGTCGGCTCCGTAGCGTGCGAGGAAGGCGACGAACGTTCCGATCAGGGCCGACGGCAGGGTGATGCGGATGGTCGGGTCCAGCGAGAACAGGGCTGGGTCGTGCGGATGGAACGGCTTGGTGAGCCCTTCCTCGGTGGCGAAGCGAAGCAGGCCGACGAGTCCGCCGGGCGTGTGGGCGGCGGAGACGGCCACCCCGGCGATGATGCCCACCAGCAGGACGGCGAACTGCAGCACGTCGGTCCACATCACCGCGCGCATGCCGCCGGCGAGGGTATAGAGAGTCGCCACCCCGCCGACCAGGAGCACCATCGCGGGGAAGGAGGCACCGGTCACCACCGCCAGCACGGCGCAGAGGGCATGGAGCGTGACGGCCAACCATGCGACACGCCACAGGACGAAGATGGCGCTGGCGAGACGGCGGACACGGGAATCGAAGCGGCGGGAGAGGTACTCGTACGCGCTGGTGAGTCTCATGGGGTAGAAGAACGGCATGATGACGCGCGTGACGGCCGGCGCGACCAGAACGAACACCGGCAGCGAGAGGGCGACGTAGAGGCCGTTGCGGGCGATCTCGGTGGAGAAGGCGAGGTAGTTCAGCGCGCTGAATGCGGTGACCATCACGCTCAGGCCGACGGGCAGCCAGTGCATGGATCGCCCGGCCAGCAGGTATTCGCCGTCGGCGCGGCGGTCTTTGCGTCGCATCAGCGCGCTGCCCAGGGCGAGCACGCCCAGGAGGTAGGCAGCGAGGATGGTCCAGTCCAGTGCGATCATGGGCGTCGGGTGTGGGCGGAGCATACCACGGCCGGGACGGGCGGTCGAGCGATTCATGTTCCGGCGGACAGTTCATTGACGGATCATCTCGCGGGTTCTAGGGTTCTATACTGTTTGGATCCTGAACCCAAAGGAGTTGTATCGTATGAAGACCCTTCCCCTCGGTAATACCGGCGTGGACGTCTCGGCGCTGTGTTTCGGCGCGATGCTGTTCGGCACGCGCACGGACGAAGAACCCTCACGAGCCCTGCTGGATCAGTACTGCGACGCCGGCGGGACGTTCATCGACACCGCCAACGTCTACGCCCACTGGATTGAAGGCGGGCGGGGCGGCGAGAGCGAGAGGCTCCTGGCCCGATGGATGCAGGATCGGGGCAATCGCGATTCGCTGTTCCTGGCCAGCAAGGTGGGGTTTGCCTATCCGGGCGACGAGCTGGGCGGGGCGGAGAAGACGCTCAAGGCCGACGTGATTCAGCGCGAGTGCGACAAGTCGCTCCAGCGTCTTGGGGTCGACACGATCGACCTGTATTACGCCCACAACGACGACCGGGACACGCCGCTGACCGAGACGCTCGATGCCTTCGAGAAGCTCATCCAGGCCGGCAAGGTCCGGTTCATCGGCGCCAGCAACAATCTGGCGTGGCGGCTGGCGGAGGCGCTGACCGTCAGCGAGTTGAAGGGCTGGTCGCGCTACGTCGCGGTCCAGAACAGCCATACGTATCTCAGGCCCAAACAGTGGGTCGACTACAGCCATTGGCCTCCGGCGACCGATGATCTGATGAGTTGCTGCAAGGCTGAGCGGGTCACGCCGGTGGCGTATTCTCCGCTGGTCCGGGGGTCCTACACCCGCCAGGACCGTGATTTCGGCGGCAGGATCCAGTACGACACACCCGAGAATACCATTCGCCTCGAAGTGCTCAAGACGATGGCCGAGGCGAGAGGGTGCACGGCGAATCAGCTCGTGCTGGCGTGGATGATCCACTCCGACCCACCGGTGATTCCGCTGTTCTCAGCCAGCAAGCCCGAACAACTCGCCGAGAACCTCGGCGCGCTGGAGGTGGAGCTGTCGGCTGACGAAATGAACGTGCTGGACTCCGCCGGCGCCTGATTGCGGGGATTCGGCGATCGGGAAAATGCGTTGCGGGAGGCACTTTTCGCCCGGTTGCGCATTGTACTCTCAAACGCTTCGTGCCGTCCGGCAAGGGGCGAGATGCGTTCGAGGGGGGCGATGGCAGTGGAATCCGGCGGCGGGGAGCGAGTGACTTTTCACGGACATTTACTGAAAATGCCGGTCGCTCTTGGCGGTTTCCGGGTTCGATGTGATGGCAGCAGGATTCTTCCGGGCGATGGGTCCGGGCAGGAACAATGAGATTCCCTGGCGGGCACGGTGTCTGCGGGGACGGAACAATTCAGGCAACGAGAAGGACACTCATGATGACGCAGAAGACATGGTTTGTGCTGGTGGTCGCTGTCGTGTTGGCGGCGTTTGCCTCGGTCATGGTCACCCCGGCGATGGCGCAGGATGCCAACGACGCCGGCGATGCCAACGGAATGGCCGGCGAACTTGGCGATAAAGGCCCCAAGACGATCGGCGAGAAGCTTTCCGAGGCGAAGGAGGACTTCGTCAAGCAGTGGAAAGTCGGCGGGACCACGATGTGGTTCCTGGGTTTCCTGGGCTTGATCGCGCTGGTGTTCGCCGTGGATCGCATTGTCATGCTTCGCCGCGGCAAGATCGCTCCGCACGGGCTGGCTGCCCGGGCCAACAAGCTCTGGAATGAAGGGAAGTACGACCAGATCGTCAAGCTCGGCAAGCAGAGCAACAGCACGCTGGGCAAAATCGTCGCGTTCATGGCTGAGCACCGCGAGAACGACTTCGACCACATCAATACGGTCGCCGGCGAAATTGCCGAGCGCGACTTCTCCATGCACAGCCGACGCACCTATCCGCTGGCGGCGGTCGGAACGCTCAGCCCGCTGATGGGTCTGATGGGTACGGTTCTGGGCCTGATGGGCGCCTTCGCGACGATCAACGTCGTGGGCACCATGGACGACCCGGCCGCCCTGGCCGGCGACATCGGCAAGGCGCTGGTCACCACGGCAGGCGGTCTGATTCTGGCGCTTCCGGCGTTGGGGCTGTTCCACTATTTCAAGTCCCGCACGGGTGTTCTGGCTAGCATTCTCGGCGAAGAGGTGTCCAACCTGCAGAATGCATGGTTCCTGAAGAAGGGTGGCAGCAATGAAGGTTAAGCACGACGAGAGTGAATCCCAGGAAGTTCAGATGGGACCGTTGATCGACTGCGTGTTCCTGATGCTGATCTTCTTCATCGTCATCGCGGTGACCAAGAAATCCATCAAGGACCTTAAGATTACGCTGCCGGCCCCGACGGCCAATGCCGAACTCACCAAGCCCAAGGATCGGGATCTCGTGATCCGGGTGACCGAGGGAGGGACGATCTACGTCGGCTCTTCCGAGGTCAACAAGCAGGGCCTGCTGGACGAGATCCGGCGCGTTTCCGAGAACGATCCGGACACGAAAGTCCGCTTCGAACTCGACCGGGACGCCAAGGTCCGCCACCTGATGCCCATCTGGGACCAATTGACCCACTATGGACTGACCAAGTGGGGCATGCGAACACAGATGTCCGAATAGGAGGCCTGTCATGGCCGATCAATTTGAACCGAAATCCAGTGTCTCGCGAGTCGTCACCTCGGTGATTCTGCATGCCGGGCTCATCGGCATGGCCGCCTTTCTGGTGTTCGTGTACGACGCCTCGGAGAAAACCGACATCCTTGGCCCGGGCATGATGCGCGAGGTGGTGAACAACTACCGCGAGAAGCGGCGCCAGCGACTGGTCCGCAAGGCCAATGAGGTCTACGAGGATATCAAGGCGATGCGCGCCATCCGCGACGCACGAATGGAAGCCGCCGGCGTGCAGGCCGACCTCGACAGCGTGCTGGACAGCAAAGAACGCGAGTTCCGCACCCTGGCGGAAAAGCCGGTCGAGGGCCTGCCCTTCCACCAGGTCTACGACGTGATCCGCGCCAGAGAGCAGGAAATGGTGACGCTCTATCGCGAGTTCCTGGCTGCACGGACGCTGGTCGTCAATGAAGGCTACGACTACCGCGAAGCGTACGATGCCTCGGCGACCCCTCGCCCGACGCGGCCGAAACTGAACGCCCAGCCAAACGGCCCGCTCTACGCGGACATCACCGAGAAGGGCGAAACGCTGGAAGCGTTCAAGAAGGAAATCCGCAAGGCAACCATCGAGACGCGTGAAATGGTTGCCTACAGCAAGAAGCTCCTGGAGTTCACGAAGAAACAGACCGGCCAGACCGGTTCGGGCATCAACGTGGACGTCAGCGGCGATGAAGTCTCAATGATCGGCTACAACGGGCCCGAGCTGATGCCCGACGAGATCAACGACATGTACCGCTACGACCTGGGCAGCTTCCGGTCCGTGCCAGGCCGACGCCTCACCAGCGATACGCCCAGTACCGTGGACTGGATGTACGTCGATTCCTGGTACATCATCGGCCCGTTCGAGGGCGACAAGCGACGCCAGAACCTCGATGTACGGTTCGGCCCGGAAGCCAACGTGAACCTCGACGACGTGTTCACCGGCAAGGGCGGCAGGAAGCTGCGCTGGCAGTATAAGAAGGTCGGACACGCCGGCGCGTCCAGGACGGCGTATTGGAAGATCGAACCCAAGCACGTGACCACCTACGGGATCTGGTACGCGTTTACCGAGATCTACTCCGACGCCCCGCGAACCGTGTGGATCGCCACCGGCACGGACGACTACGGCAAGCTCTGGATCAACGACAAACTGGTCTGGAAGAGCCCGAAGGAACGAAAGCCCTACAACGCCACCGAAAACCTCCAGCCGGTGGAACTCCAGCAGGGACAGAACAAGATCCTCTACCGCATCGAGAATGCCGGTGGAACCATGGGATTCTCCCTGCTGATGAGACTTGGCACGGGCGGCTGACGCCCGACGGGCTACCCCCTGCGTTCATGGCAACCGATAGACAGACACGGAAGGCACTATGAGACGAGTGTACCCCCCGACCCGACGGATCTGCATGACGCTCCTTCTGGCCCTGGCGGCGCTGGCCGGCTTGCCGGATCGGGCCCCCGGCGGCGGCGTGGAGAAGGTCGACGGCCATTCTCCGCTCAAGCCCGGCGAGCATCCGCGTCTGATTTTCCGCGCGGGGCAGCTCGACGAGCTCCGTAAGACCGCCGCCGGCGAGGACGGAAACGCCATCGTCAAGCGGATCGAGCAGGCGACGCGCCTCATGAAGACGCTCGCCTTCTCCGGTGGAAATCGAACCGTGCTGAAAGAGGGCGGCTTCCGGGCGGCGGGGTACGGGGCAATGTACGTCGTCAGCGGCGAGAAGAAACAGGCCGCCGAGGCGTTCACCGTGTTGGAAAAGCAGATCCTCAACTACCCGATGGCCTCGCGCCTGGGGGTGGTCGAGCGGGCGGCGAGGCTGCACGGAACCGCCTTCGCCTACGACCTCTGCTACGACGTCTGGACCGACAAACAGCGCAAGGACGTCCGGAGCTTCCTGCAGAAGGAAATCAAGCACGCCCTGGGCGGGTTCGGGAACCCGGACAAACCCAATCCCGCCGACTGCAAGCACATCATCACGCTCGCGTCGGCCGCCATGGCGCAGGTGGCGATTCTCGGCGACGAGAAAGACCCAGCCGCCCAGAAGCGCATCGACGCCTGCGAAAAGGCGATTCTCCACTACCTCGACAAGGGCATCGGCTCGGAGGGCATCGGCCTGTATGGCGAGGCCCAGAAGTTCTCCGCCCTGGCCAGCGGCATTCTGCCCTACGCTCACGCCAGCCGAGTCGCGCTGGGACGAAGCTTCGACAAACACCCAGCCCTGAGAAAGGCGCTGACCACGCTGACCTACCAGACCGTCCCCGGGGCGGGGATGGCCCAGTATGGCCCTTCCATGAGCGGCTGGGACCGCTCGGGGATCTTCGCCGAGGGGATGTACTTCACGCCGGAAGAACAGCGCCCCGGCGTGGTGTGGCTGTTCGAGCAGATCGGCGGCAAGAAGTACAAGGGCGTGGTTCGACCTCACCAGGGGCTGTACATGCTGCTGCATTTCCCGCTGGGAATGAAGGCGGCTGCCCCCGATTGGCCCAAGGAGCTCTACGACCCCGAGGCCGACTTCGTGCTGTTCCGTAATCGCTGGCGAGACACCAGCGACGTGGCCGTCACCGCGTTCAAGGGCGACCTTCGCATCGTCGGAATGGGCGGGCGGTTCGGCGCCTCCGAGGGCAAGCACATCAACACCTACGCCCCGAAGGAAGGACGCCTCGGCAGCACGTTCACGCTGCACAACGCGCTCTACCAGCAGACGCTCAAACGAACGGCCAGCAAGCCCGTCGTCGATCCGAAGGACGCCACAGCCATGGCGACGTTCAACGTGACCGGCGAGGGCAAGGCCCTGCCGCCCAAGAAGGAAAAGCTCAGCAGGGAGGAGAAGAAGGCGGGCAAGAAGCCCAAGCTCCTCCCGCCGAACCCGCCGGCAGGGAAGCTCAAAGGCACCCGCTGCGTGGCGGTGGATTTCTCCGACCTCCACAAGACCGGTGCCCTGATCGTGGTGGCCGACCGTCTGGAAGGGGCCGACAAGGCGATCAAGGCATGGGTCATGCACGCCGCGCCGAACTGCAAGATCACGGCCGAGGGCGATGCGTTCCAGGTGGCTGCGCCCGAGGCGACCCTCACAGGCAAGGTCATCGCCAAAAAGCCCGCCGACGTGGAGGCCAAGTTCCCCGGCGGCCATCCTTGGCTGTGGAACTTCGTCTCGGCTACCGGACCGTCCGACGAGGTTCTGGTGGTGATGACGATTACCCCCACCGGCAAGACGCCCGAGATCAAAGTCAAGGGCGACGGGTTCGACGCGAAGGTCACCGTCGGCAAACGGCAGATCCACGTCCGTGACGGCAAGGTCGTGTTCAGCGAGTAGGGCGGCGACGTCTTGCGTTGGCGGAAATCAGTGGTACAGTGGCGGCAGGTGGCATGGGCCCGCCTGCCGGGAGGCAGGTTTCCAGGCCGTGTCTGATCGGGAATCAGGCCGAATCCACGCCACGCACCGAGGTTGTATGAAACCGTCTGCCGGGAAGATCGAGGAGTTCGTCCGTTTTGCCCACACCGTGGCTGGGATGGGGCTGGTCCGCTGTTCCAGTGGCAACCTGTCGTGGCGCGTGGACGAGGAACACGTGTTGCTCAGCGGGACCAAGACCTGGCTGAGCGAACTGGCTCCCGGCCAGGTCGCCGTCGTGCGACTCTCGGATGGAAACCCCGTCAATAGCGTGGCGCCCTCGGTGGAGTCACGCTTCCACCTGGGGATTCTGCGAAATCGCCCGGAGAAGCGCTGCGTCCTGCACTTCCAGTCGTCGTCGGCGACGGCGCTGGCCTGCCGTCCGAGGCCTTGGGCGGAGCTGAACGTCATTCTCGAGATGCCCTACTACGTCGGTCCGGTGTCGGCTGTCCCGTTCCACCTGCCCGGTTCGGGCGAGTTGGCCGAGGCGGTGATCCAGGCGGCAGCCGAGAGCGACATGGTGGTACTCGCCAACCACGGGCAGGTCACCGTGGGCAAGACGCCGCATGACGCGATCCAGCAGGCGGCCTTTTTCGAGTTGGCCTGCGAGATCGTCCTCCGCAACGGCCCGAACTGTCGGCCGATCGCCCCCGAAGACGTCCGCACCCTCCGATCGCTCGCCAACGACGGCGGCCCGGCGTAGGACCCGCAACCTGTTGCGGGCGCAACGCTGAAGACGGAAAGAAAACAGAACATGGGCAGGATGCCCATGCGACGTTTGGCGTCGCACGGCCTTCCAGGCCGTGTCTGTCTGATATGCAGGTTCGCCGAAGGCGAAACAGGATTTCGGAGTAGCTGTAGGGCTCGCAACCTGTTGCGGGCGGAATCGCCGAAGGGAAAACAGAACATGGGCAGGATGCCCATGCGACCCTTCCAGAGGCGTTGATACGCACCCAGATTAATTCTGATGCATCCATGAATAGCGGCAGACGGTTTGG
>CAZFPT010000088.1:0-13524 GCA_964521005.1 uncultured Planctomycetaceae bacterium
ACCGCAAAGACCCCGATTCCAGAACACCGATTCCGGCCGGGCGAGCAAGTTTTTCCATCGGCCTTCAAGGCCGACAGTGCATAGAAAAACGGGGCGACCCGCGAAAGGCCGCCCCGTTCTGATTTCCGTGTTACTGCCGGTAAGTCGGTTACTTCTTGCGGCGAATCAGAACGCCCAAACCGCCCAGCGCCAGCAGACTCATCGTCGCCGGCTCGGGAACGATCTGGAAGCCCATGATATTCGCGCGGCTGGCGGCCGACAGAGAACCATCTGAGGTAATCGTGACGGTATCGGATGTTCCTGAGAAGACGGCGTACTCAGCATTAGGGGTTCGGTTGTCGGGATCGGTTGAAATCATCTGCGTCCAGATCCCATCGAATCCCTCCGGCGAGTTGTCCCCGTAGGACAGGCCGTAGTACGAAGTGGTGCCGTCATCCAAAGCCACATCATCATTGCCATCCTTGTTGGCCGCGTAGACGAACAACTCCCAACTGCCAAACTGACTGAGACCGGTGAGGGTGAAGGATTCCGGTCCATTCATGTCGCCGACACCTTCTCTCAACAAGCTGTCCGATTCCTGATCGCTGCCGCCAATCGCCATCTGGTTATTGCGGTCTCCGCTCGTGTACGTCAGTGTAAGGCCAGCGACCGAGCCTCCGGCACTATCCACGAAACTGCTCACGGCAGTATCTTCCCGCACATCGACGTTGTTCCAGTTGCTCACCTGCGAGCCGTCAATCGGCACCCCCGCCGCACCATCCACAGTAGTTCCGTTGTGGAAGTTCACGGAAATGACATCCGCTCCGGCCGAGCTGACCAGGCCAATCACCAAACCTGCTGCGAGTAAAATCCTGAGATGCTTCATTTTGAGCCTCCTCTTGCTCTGCGTCTAACCTTGTCGCCTCAGCGACACGAATCGAAACTGCATCAGATGAACCATGGGACCATCCCATCTGCGTAGAGTATAGCACAGATCCTCGGATTTGAACACCCCGAATGTCCATTTTCCGGGCACTTTTCTGCGGATTCAATGAGGGAAAGGGGCATTTGCGTACGGCCCGCAACGTGCTTGCGGGCGGAATCGCCGGTGTCGCTCCCAGATACGTGTGACACGAACCAAATGCATCTTGACGGGGGGCGGCGAGGTGGGTACAAGTGGGCGTTTTCGCCGCAATCCCCACAACAAGCCATAAGGAGCAATCGAACCATGGCCAATGATCTGAAGATTTACTACGACAAGGATGGCTCGCTGGAACCGCTTTCGGGCAAGACCGTCGCGGTGGTCGGCTACGGCAGCCAAGGCCACGCCCACGCCCAGAACCTGCGTGACTCGGGCGTGAACGTCGTGATCGCCGAGCTGGAAGGCACGAACAACTACAACACGGCCAAGGAGCACGGCTTTACGCCGGTCTCGGCGGCCGAGGCGACCCAACAGGGCGACCTGATCATCATCACGCTGCCGGATGAGGCCCAGGCGAAGGTGTACGAAAGCGAGATCAAGCCGAACCTCGCCCCGGGCAAGGCGCTGGGTTTCTGCCACGGGTTCAACGTCCGCTTCGGGTGCATCGTTCCGCCCGAGGGCGTGGACGTGGTGATGATCGCCCCGAAAGGCCCCGGCCACACCGTGCGAAGCTGCTACGAGGAAGGTTCGGGCGTTCCCTGCCTGATCGCCGTGGAGAAGGACGACACGGGCAAGGCGTTCGACGTGGCGCTGGCGTGGGGCATCGGCATCGGCGGCGGTCGAGCGGGCATCATCGAGACGACCTTCACCGAGGAGACCGAGACGGATCTCTTCGGCGAACAGACGGTCCTCTGCGGCGGGCTGACCAGCCTGGTGAAGGCGGGCTTCGAGACGCTCACCGAGGCGGGGTATCAGCCGGGAATCGCCTACTTCGAGGTGCTCCACGAGCTGCTGTTGATCATCAAACTGATGGCCGAGGGCGGAATCAGCTACATGCGGTATTCGATCTCCAACACGGCCGAGTGGGGCGACATGCACGTGGGCCCGCAAATCGTCGACGAGCACGTCAAGGACAACATGAAGAAGGCGCTGGAGCGCATCCGCAGCGGAGAGTTCGCCAAGGAATGGCTCGCCGAATGCGAAGCCGGCAAGCCGAACTTCAAGAAAATGTACGAATCCGACCTGAACCACCCCATCGAAGTGGTCGGGCGGGAACTGCGGAAGATGTTCTCCTGGATGGACGCCAAGGAACCCCCGCAGGAATAATCCTGGCGAAATACCACCCCAAAGGCCCGGCCGCCATGATGACGGCTGGGCCTTTTCTTTGCGCTATTTGCCGATAAGCCGCGGCCGCAACCATTGGACGACATACAATACGAATGAGCGATGGGAGAAATCGCCCCAAGTTCTGCCCTTTTCGTATTATTGGCCTGCAGAAACCATTCTGCGATCCGATACGATGAATGAATGGTACGTCGTCCGCGGGGCACGGACGGGGGAAGCTCGGCCTTCCGTCCGCACGGATTGTCCCCTCGGGGGATTCTCCTGAGACACCCCGCCAGAGTGCAGACTTCTTGACCCGGGGAGGTCAGGACCATGGACGAAACAACGCAGGAAACCACACCACTGCCCCGCATCCTGATTGCCGACGACGAGTCGGCCATCCGCGACGTCCTCACCGAGGCGATGAAAATGGGCGAACGCTGCGAGGTGCTCACCGCATCCGACGGGGTCGAAGCCCAGCAGATACTCCGGGAGGAGGACATCGACCTGGTCATCACCGATCTGGCCATGCCGCGCATGGATGGACTGGAGCTGATGCAATGGGCCCTGGAAGACCAGCCTGGCCCGGTCTGGCTGATCCTCTCGGGACAGGGAACCTTCCGCGACGCCGTGCGGGCCGTCCATCTCGGGGCGTTCGACTTCATCACCAAGCCGATCGTCTCGATGGACTCGTTCCTCGTAACCGTGCGCAACGCGCTGCAGCAGAAACGCCTCACCCGTGAGCGCGAAAAACTGCTGCGGGACATCGAAGAGCGCAACGTCCGCCTCGCCCAGCAGGTAACCCAACTCCAGCAGGCCTGCAGCCTCCTGCGACGCCAGACGAAGATCATCCAGGAGGACATGCGACGGGCCGAGCTCATCCAGCGGGCCCTGCTGCCGCGCGAGGTCCCGGAGATCGAGAACATCAGCGTGGACACCATCTACCGCCCCAGCCAGAACGTCGGCGGCGACCTCTACGACGTGGTTCGGCTGAACGATCGACTCGCGGTGGCCTACGTCGCAGACGCAGCCGGTCATGGGGTGGCTGCGGCGATGCTGGCGGTACTCTTCAAGCACCGCATCCCGATGACATTCGGCCAGCCCCCTGCCCCGAGCGATCCGTCGTTCGTGCTGGAGGCGGTCAACCGCTGCCTGGTCCAGGAGTGTCGCGCCCCTGGGCTGTTCGTGACGGCAGCGTATTGCCTGATCGACACCGAGACGCAATCGATGAAATTCGCCTCGGCCGGTCATCCGGCGCCGCTGCTGATGCACGCAGACGGAGGCGTGACCAAGCTCGAACACACCGGCCCCGCGCTGGGACTGCACCGCGACGTCACGTTCGGGCAACTGGAATGCACGCTCGAGCCCGGCGACCGCCTGCTGCTGTACACCGACGGACTGGTCCAGAGCACCGAACAGAGTCAATCCATGGACATTGACGAACTGGCCGGGATGTTCGCCGACCGCTCGCAGCTGGGTCCGGACCTGCTGCAGCGCGCGCTGGAGGCGTCGGCCAACCGGCAGAGGGAATCGCAGGAAGACGATATCACCATGGTGCTCCTGGCGACGACCGAGGATCCGTCGGTGATCGACAACGGCCAACCCTCCCCCGCAACGCAGACGGTGAAAGCGCCGAACAGGCCGACCGGCTCCTCGGCGATGCTCGCCGGGCGAGATGATGGTGGCGCTTACGTCAGCCTCATCGGACGGGCGAACTGGACGAGCTGCCCGCCCTTCCACGATACATGCCTCTCGCAGCTGCAGGAGAACCGCCCGCTCACCCTGGACCTGACCGTCTGCTCCTACATGGACAGCACATTCCTGGGAACGGTGCAGGAACTCGTCGACAAGGCCGACGGACTCGGCGTGCCGCTGCAGATCCAGGGCGTGCGATCGGAAATCCGGGCGATGTTCGAGGAACTGGGGATGTCGCAGGTTCTCGGGCACATCCGCCGCGACAGCGAACCCCTGCCCGACCAGATGGAACCGATCATCGTCCAGGACGGAGCAGGCGACGAACTCGCCAACGAGATGCGCATCCTCCAGGCCCACGAAGCCCTCGCCGACCTCAGCGAGGACAACCGCAAGGAGTTCGGTGCCCTGGTGGGCCGCATGCGCGAAGAACTCTCCCGCTGAAAACGTCGCACCCGCCGAGCACGCCGAGCAACTACTTCTGCTTGCCGAGTTCTTTCCAGAGGGCCTGCTCGACCTTCTGGAAGCGGTCGAAGGTGGTGTTGAGCGACTTGCGGATCTTGGGCAGCTCGGGGTTGTTCGGATCGATTCCCTTGGGGTACTCCTTGTGGAGGAGCTTGACCTTGCTCAGGGCACGGTTGAGGCTGGTGGCCCCTTCGCTGTAGGCCCGGGCGGCATCATAGAGCGCCTGGGTCTCGATCTCTTTCTCGTCGGGCTTGTGAATGAGCCGCCACGGGTTCCGCCGGATCTCTTTGCTGGTGGCCTTGAGATTGTCGGACACCTGGGCCATGTCGTCGATGATCTTGTCGATGTTGTCGCGGTTAAGCACGATGATCTGCTTGGTTTCCTCAGAGACGGCCGCGAAATTCCCCGCGATCTCCAGGATCTTCGTGTTGGCAGCCCGAACGTCGGCAAGAATCTTCGCGACGTCCTTGGACACGTACGCCTCGATCTGGTCGGTGGTGTTCACGACGTTGTCCATGATCTTCGTGACCTTGGGCCTGGTCTCGGACATCATCTCGCGGATGTCGGTCGTCACGCGGTTCACGTCGTCCAGCGAGTCGTGCACTTTCGCCAGGACAGTGGCGGCCGTGTTCGGATCGGTCTGGCGGCGAAGGTTGGCGGTGATGTACGTCACGTCGTCCATGCTCTGCTGGAGCTTGGCCATCAGGCTGGCGTCGATGCCGGCGTCGGTCTCGTCCTTGACGGTGTCCGCGATGGCGACCACGTCGGCGGAGGCGGTTTTCAGATCGCCGACGATGGCGTGGATCTTCGCCAGCAGCGCCTCGGCCCGGTCCGGGTCCAGCTCATCCTGCACGCTGGTGGCGATCTCCTTGAGCTTCTCGGTGACCGACGCCAGGTCGTTCATCGCCTTGGTCAGTCCGCCCGGGCGCAGCTCGACGGGGTTCTCGCCGTTGGCGAGCGTCTCGGCGGATCCGATCTCGTAAATCACCAGCTTGGGCATGCCCAGCGGGGGCGAATCGACGGCAGCCTTTGCGTCGGCGCGGATCTCGATGTCCGTGCGTTGCAGCCGAACGACGTAGAGACACCGCCGGTTCTCGGCGTCCAGGCGGACCTCGATGATCTTGCCGATCTTCTGGTCGCCCAGGTTCACGTCGTAACCTTCCTTCAGACCCATCGCCCCGGACGACTGGGGCGTGTAGAACACCGCCTTCTGCCCCTCGGGCGCCAGCAGGTCGGCCGCCCCCAGCCACAGGATGATGCCCACTCCCAGCGCCAGGGCGACCACCACAAACACGCCCACTGCCAGTTCACTTGCCGTACTCTTTGCCATGGTTTGCTCCCGTCGGTTTCGTGCCGATCAACTGCCGGCCGCCCCGAGGATGTCTTTCTCGTACTCGCCGCTCTGGGCGCGCTTCGCCAGGGGTCCGTCGGGATCGCCCCGGAGGAACTGGCGGATCATGTCGGTGGTCTCGTCGCCGGTGGGCTCGCCGTCGCGGATCTGCTCGAACTCCTCGCGAGTTCCCACGCGAACCATTCTGCCCCGATCCAGCATCGCCATCCGATCGGCGATGGTGAAGGCAGAGTCCATCTCGTGCGTCACCACCACGCTGGTGACCCCGAGCTTGTTGGTGAGGTCCTTCATGAGCTGATCGATCTCGGCGGAGGTCACCGGGTCAAGCCCGGCCGACGGTTCGTCGTAGAAGAGGATCTTCGGGTCCAGCGCGATCGCCCTGGCCAGTCCGGCCCGTTTCTTCATGCCCCCGGAGATCTCGGCGGGCATGAGGTCCCTGGCGTGCCGCATCGCCACCAGTTCGAGCTTCATGCGGACCATAATGTCGATGGTGTCCGCGTCGAGGTCGGTATGCTCCACCAGGGGCAGCGCGACGTTCTCGCCGACGGTCATGGAGTTCAGCAGCGCGCCGGACTGGAACAGAATGCCGAACCGCTTGCGGGTTTCGTCGAGCTGGTGAGGCGTCATCTCGTTGAGGTTCTCGCCCCACAGTTCCACGTGCCCTTCCTCGGGCAGGAACGAGCCGATCATATGTCGCAGCAGCGTGCTCTTTCCGCACCCCGACCCGCCCATGATGACCATGGTCTCGCCGGCATGCACGTCCAGACAGACCCCATCCAGTACGGTCCGATCGCCGAACCGTTTGACCAGGTCCACCACCCGGATCACCGGGCCGTCGGTTTGGTCGGATTTGCTCAAGCAAGTCTCCCGCCGGGACGGCCGGCCCGTCAGAGATCGAACACGTAAAAGACGGCCGTGAACACGCCAGCCGCCAGGACGATCGCCACGATCGAGTGAACCACCGTCAGCGTGGTCGCCCTTCCGACGCCTTCGGCCCCTCCGCGAACGCCCAGACCCTGGTGGCAGGCAATGAGGCTGATCAACGCCCCGAACACGCCCGCCTGCGTCAGGCCGGTAAAGAAATCCGTATACCGCAGCTGGATGCGCATGTTCTCGATGAAACCCACATACGCCGCCGGCCCCAGCACCACCCTCGCGGTCACCCATCCGCCCAGGGCGATCATCAGGTCCGCCACGATCGTCAACAGCAGCATCATGATGATCGTGGCAAAGACCCGCGGAACCACCAGGAACCGCACGGGGTTCAGCGCCATCGCCTCCAGGGCTTCGATTTCCTCTGCCACCACCATCGTCCCCAATTCGGCTGCGATGGACGCCCCGGCAAACCCGCTGAGCACCACGCCGGTGATGATCGGGCCAAGCATGCGGAACCCACCGGTTCCCAGGACGTTGGCGATTTTGTCCAGTTGGCCGTACTGTTCGAGCGTCGGGGCAAGCTGCAGCGCGAGAATCACGCCGATGAACCCCTGCACCAGCATCACGATGCCCAGACTCTTGAGCCCGACGCGGACCATCTGGTCGACCATGGCGCGGAAACCGAACTTCGCCGAGGGAACCAGCACGCCCCTGACCGCGAACAGCAGCGTCCGCCACCCCAGCAGCGTCATGCCGCCGACATACCGGAACCCCTCGAGGGTGCGCGCCCCGGTCAGAGCAATCCAGTTCTCGCGGGCCGAGTGGCTCATGCCTCGTCCAACGCCTCCTGCTCACTGGAGCGGATGTCAAAGACCGTATCGAGATGAGTAATCTCGAAAATGCTTCGGACCCGGTCGGTCATCTCCACCAGCACCAGCGGGACCGACTGCTTCTTCACGCGCGAGAGCACCTTTACCAGCGACGCCACGCCGGAGGAGTCCATGTACGGCACGTCCGCGAGGTTCACCACCACGCGGCCCGGTTCGTCGTTGAGGATCTTCCCGAGCTTCTCCTGCAGCGCCGGGCTCGAGCGCAGATCGATGTCGCCCTGCACTTCGACAATCGCGGTGGCGTCCTGCCAGCGGACATCTTTGATCGGTCCGTCGTCACTCTGAGGGCTCATCACTGGCCGCTCCATTCGATTCGGGGTTTACGTTCTTCCGCAGCGTCAGCACGGTCCCGCCGTCCGGCCGGGGTGTGTATTCCACATGGTCCATCACCGTCTGCATGATGTGCACGCCCAGTCCGCCCGGGCGGATGTCCTCCAGGTCGCGCGATCGGATCTGTTCTGCCGGCACGGAACGCCCCTCGTCGCGAATGACCACCTCCAGGCAGTCCACCCGCTCGTCCGGGCCGCAAGGCGACAGATCGATTTCGATGGGTCGATCGCCCGAACCCTCGTAGGCGTGGCGGATCACGTTGGTCAGCGCCTCGTCCACACCGAGCATCATCTCGCCGGTCGCGCGCTCGTCCATGCCCACCTGGCAGCACATTTTCTCCACGGCCGCCCGGACCACCGCCAATTGCCATGGGCTCGAACGGATGTGGATGCGAACCGCGTCGCCGGGACGGGGATTCATGTCTTGCCCCCCTCTTGGCCGGCGACGGAATTCGGGTCGCTCGGATCCAGGCCATTCCCGCGGAGATACTCGCGCCAGCGCTCGATGGCCTGCTGGCGGTCCTCACGCGAGTCGTAGTATCGATAGCCGAAGGTCTTGCCGGTGCGTCTGCGCAGGGCGATAAAGGCGAAGAATCTCACCTCGTCATGGGCGTCGGAGAGGCGTTCCACCAGCAGGGGCAGCACGTCGCGGCCGCCCTGCCTCGCGGCATCGTGGATGGCTTCAATGCGCACGTCCGGGTCCTCCGCCTGGAGGCGCTCGGCGATGGTCCCGCCGGGCCCCAGCCCGTGGCAACCTCCCGCCGCCCCGAGCAACGCCGCAAGGCAGCACCCGAGAACCGCTCGCTGTGATCGTAGCGTCATTCCGCCGACCTCACATCCGTTCAAGCGTCGACAACCCCATCGGCTGGGCACGTTGCGCTGCAGTGTACTGCATGGACCGCCCGGTGGAAACCCCTGATTCGGGATCATCGCCGGCGCTTTATTTCGCCCACCAGCCGATCCGCCTGCCGCGTGGGCTCGGGCAGACGCACCCCCCGCCCGCAGCGAAGCACCCAGCGGATCGACTCGTCGATGGTGATCCGGTTCCCCGGCGAGACGTACAGGGGCTTGACGTCGTCGCGGGTCCGCACCACCGCCCCGACGACCTCGCCGTCCACCTTCAACCGGGTGCGGCAGCCTCTCCGTCGGCCCGGCGTACGATGCTCGCCGCAGAGGCGCGACTTGGCCACGCCGATCGTCGGGCAGCTCAGCCACAACCCCACGTGGGTCGCCAACCCCAACCCGCGAGGGTGGGCGATTCCCTGCCCGTCGCACATGACCAGGTCGGGCTGGTGGGGCAGCGCCGCGATCGCTTCGAGAATCGCCGGGGCCTCCCGGAAACTCAACAGACCCGAGACGTACGGAAACCGGCAGGGCTGATCGACCTGGGTACACTCGAGAATCTCCATCGTGTCGGCGTCGCACAACACTGCCGCCGCCAAAATGCGTCGCCCTGCCTCGGCGAAGGCGCAGTCGATCCCCGCGATGGTTCGAACTTCCGTCTCGATGGGTTTGAGTTCGGCGCGATCCGCCAGCTCCCGCTGCAGGGCGGCCGCCTCTTTCGGAGTCATGTCCCAGCGGTGAGGAATCATCGCGACCCGATCACCCTTGCCACAGTTTCCACAGCGGCGTCGATCTCCTCACGCGAGATCGGCAGATGCGTCACCGCGCGGAGGGTGTGTTCGCCGGTCGCCAGCATGCCCACGCCGGCGGCAGCGAGCGTCTCGACCACTTTGCCGGCCGGGTCGGCCACGTCGAAATACACGATGTTCGTTTCGACCTCACCCGGATCGATCGTCACGCCGGGCAGCTCGGCCAGCCCCTCAGCCAACGCGCGGGCGTTGGCGTGATCCTCGACCAATCGCTCGCGGTGATGGTCCAATGCGTACAACGCGCCGGCGGCGATGATCCCCGCCTGGCGCATGCCGCCTCCGAGCATTTTGCGGAATCGCCTCGCCCGGCTGATCGTCTCGGCAGACCCCGCCAGCGCCGAGCCCACCGGCGCGCCCAGCCCCTTCGAGAAACACACGCTCACCGTATCGCAACAGGCGGCGTAGTCTCGCTCCGGCGTGCCCGACGCGATGGCGGCGTTCCAGAGGCGTGCCCCGTCCAGGTGCACCGCCAGGCCCGCGTCGTGGGCGGTATCGGCGACGGCCCGCATCGTCTCGATCGGCCAAACGCTCCCGCCGCCGCGGTTGTTGGTGTTCTCGATGCACACGAGCGTCGCGGGGGCAAAATGCACGTTCGCCGGGCGAAGGGCCGCCGCGAGCGTATCGGCAGTGAAAATGCCCGCCTGCGAGGGAAGCTGGCGGGTCATCACGCCCGACACCACAGCCGGCGCAGCCGCCTCGTACCAGTAGACGTGGGCATTGTCCGCCAGCAGTATCTCGTCGCCGCTTTGCGTGTGGCAGCGAACGCCGAGCTGGTTGGCCATCGTCCCCGAGGGCGTATAGAGAGCGGCTTCGGTGCCGAGAATCTCGGCAGTGCGGCGTTCCAGCTGTTCGACCGTCGGATCGTCGCCGAGAACGTCGTCTCCCACGACCGCCTCGGCCATCGCGCGGCGCATCGCGGGGGTTGGCTGGGTTACCGTGTCGCTGCGCAGGTCGATCATCGCGTCTCCGCTGGGGGGTTATTCGTCGCGATCGGGCTTTCGGCCGCCGAAGACCGCCAGCTCCAGCCACTTGAAGTAGCAGTCCACCTCGTCCAGTCCCGCCTCCTTGAGCCAATCCAGTTGAACGCCCAACGGCTGAAGCAGCTTGCCGGTGCGATCGTCGCGATTGGCGTAGCGGGCTATATGCTCATCGAGCGTCTGATCCGAATCGTCGAAAAGCCCCAGCTGCAGGCAACGCTCCATGTAGAGATGGTTGTGCAGGCGGGTAACGTCCTCGGAGGGTGAATCGATCCAGTCCATCGTCACCAACGCCCCGCCCGGCGCCAGCAGGCTGACGGCCTCGGCGTAGAAGTCCTTCTTGCGGTGGTTGGGCACGTGGTGAATCGCGAACCCCGAGACGATCGCGTCGAACGGCGCCAGGAAGCCCACCGCGTCCACCCATCCGGGCGAGGCGAAATCGGCCTCCACAAAGCGGACCTCCTTGTCGATCCCGTCCAGCTCAGACCGAGCGGCCTTGAGCATCTCGGCAGAGAAGTCCGCGAAGCACCCTCCCGCGTCCGGGGCGACCTTCCAGACCTGCCGACCCACTTGCCCCCCGCCGCAGCCGATATCGAGGAACCGCAGGATCGGGCGGGACGTGGCACGGAGCACCTGGCGCAGCAGCCCCAACGTTTCGTCCTCGAACGGCCGGGGTTTGCGGCGTCGCTCGACGTACTCGCTGACATGTTCGGCGTCTTTCCAGCGCGAACTCATGGAACCTTCCTTTTCCCGATGCCCCGTCGACGATTACAGGCCCAGCACGTCGCCGATGTCGTACATCCCCGGGCCCTTGTTGGCGATCCACAACGCCGCCCGCAGCGCGCCGCGAACGAACGTGTCCCGCGTGTGGGCACTGTGCGATAGGGTCACCGTCTCGCCGAGGTTGCCGAAATGCACCTCGTGCTCGCCGACGGTATCGCCCACGCGAAGGGCGTGCATGCCGATCTCCCCCGCGTTGCGGGGCTGATGGCCGCCCCGCCCGAAGATGGCCGACTCGCCGTAGGTCTTGCCGGTGGCCTGGCAGATGCTCTTGGCGAGCATGATGGCCGTCCCCGAGGGAGCGTCCTTCTTGAAGCGGTGGTGCGTCTCGGCGATCTCGATGTCGTACGTTTCGCCCAGAATGCGGGCCGCCTCGGCCACCAGCTTCACCAGCAGGTTGATGCCCACCGAGTAGTTGCCCGCGTGGACGATGGCGATCTCGCTCGCGGCGTCGGCGACGGTGGCCTCCTGCGACTCGGTCAGCCCGGTCGTGCCGATGATCATCGCCACGCCGTTGGCCCGGCAGTATTCGATCGCCTTCATCGTGCCTTCCGGCAGCGAGAAGTCGATCATCACGTCGGGCACGTCCTCGCCGGGTGCGTCGGTCAGTTCCATCCCGAAGTGCCCTACGCCCGCCAGCTCACCGATGTCCGTGCCGATCGCGTCGTGGCCGACATCTTCGGTGGCCGAGACAATGTCGAACTGCTCGCTCTCGATCGCCAGGGCGACGATGCGCTGCCCCATTCGCCCGGCGGCTCCGTTGACTGCAATCTTGATCATCTTTCGATGCATCCTTTCGGTTCGTGTATGTCTGAGACTCGTTCAGTCCACCGGATCGACCGTCTGCTCGATGAACGCCCGGACGGCCTGCACGTCGTCGTCCAGCGTGACACAGCGCGTGGGCAACTCCGTGAGCTTCTCGATGGTCGGGTGGGTCGCGATGTCCTCCCGCCCGGTGGCCGCCGCGATGGCGGCGGGGAACTTCGCCGGATGCGCCGTGGCCAGGCAGAGCATCGGCGCCTCGGCGCGGATGTGATCTTCCGCCACGTGCACGCCCACGGCTGTGTGCGGGTCCAGCAGATAATGGTAGCGTTCCCACGTTCGTCCGATGGCGTCGAGCGTCTGCTGTTCACTGGCCCGGCCGGCGGTGAAGGTCGCATCCACGCCCTCTTCGCCCGCCTCCACGTGCAGAGCACCGCTCCGGGCGAACTCGGTCATCCGGGCCTTGAGGGCGACGGCGTCTTCGCCCAGCAGGTAGAAAAGGTATCGCTCGAAGTTGCTGGCGACCTGGATGTCCATCGAAGGTGAATGGCTGCGATGGACCTCGCCAAGGGAGTACTCGCCGGTGTTGAAGAACCGCGAGAGAATGTCGTTCTGGTTCGTCGCGCAGATCAGTCGGCCGATCGGCAGGCCCATCTGTCGGGCGTACCAGCCGGCGAGGATGTCCCCGAAATTGCCGGTCGGCACGCAGAGGTCCACATTCGTCTGACCTGTGGCCTGCTGCACGCGGAAGACGCCGTGGAAGTAGTAGACGATCTGGGCCAGCACGCGCGCCCAGTTGACGCTGTTGACCGCGCCCAGGGCGTAGCGGCGTTTGAATTCCAGGTCGCCGGCGAGCGTTTTCATGATGCGCTGGCAGTCGTCGAAGCTGCCGCGAACGGCGATGTTGTGCACGTTCTCGTCCAGCACCGTGGTCATCTGACGCTGCTGGATGGGCGAGGTCCGCCCTTCGGGATGCATCACGAAGATATCGATGCGATCCCTCCCGCGGACACCGGCAATCGCGGCGCTGCCCGTGTCGCCGCTGGTGGCCCCCAGGATGTTCAGCCGACCGCCGCGCTGGGCGAGAATGTACTCGAAGAGGTTGCCCAGCAGCTGCAGCGCCACGTCCTTGAACGCCAGCGTCGGCCCGTGGAACAGTTCGAGAATGTGCTTCTCGCCGACCTCGCGGACGGGAACGACGTTCTCGGGGAACGGCTGATAGGCCCGCTCGATCATGCTGCGCAGGTCCGCCGGCGGGATGTCGGTGGCGTAGAGGCCGATGACCTCCACCGCCAGGTCGACGTAGGACAGCTGCGACCAGCGATCGAGTCGATCGCGGACGTCGGGAATGGATGCCGGAATGACCAGCCCGCCGTCCTCGGCCAGGCCCATCATCACCGCGTCCTGAAAGTCGATCGGCTCGACGCCGCCACGTGTGGATTGGTACTTCATTGCGGGTTCCTCATCGGTTCGGGACCGGATTGTACGCGCACCGTCTGCCGATGGCAACGAAGAGGCGATGGATG
>CAZFPT010000089.1:0-13507 GCA_964521005.1 uncultured Planctomycetaceae bacterium
TAACAGACATTTTGCTGCCGACGAGTTTGGATGCAGAGTGGTTGAGACTGACGCCAAACACATGTATTTTTGAGTAGGCGCTACGAACGGCGATGCGTACAATTCCCTAACGTAGTCGGCGCATGATATGAAGGGATTCGAGACATGGACAGACAACAAATCGGGCTGAAGTTGACGATGGATCGATTGGGCCTGGAGGTCAAGGTCGATGCGTTCGATGACCGACTGATCCTTCAGAAGGCCGTATATCTCGCTCAGGCGGCCGGAGTGCGCCTGGGATATTCGTACCGATGGTACTTGAGGGGGCCGTACTGCCCTGCTGTTGCCGATGACGCTTTTGCCATGACTTCGGAGGGGATGGAGGAAGCAGAAGGCTGGACTCTGGATGAGGGGTCTTCAACGAAACTGGACCGGCTTTGTAGACTGTTTGAGAACGCCGGTGCGGATCGCACAGGTCTGGCGCGGAAACTTGAACTGCTCGCGTCCGTGCACTTCCTGATTGACCGGCAGCAGGTTCCAGATGACTCACCGGAACAGATCGCAGCGGTTCTGCAAGAGTACGGCAAGGATTTCCAGAAGGCGGACGTCGAGATCGCGCTCAAGGAATTGGACCATGGGAACCTCCGTTGAGGTGCTACCGAATAGACTGATCGTGGATCCCTTGCACGGGGATATACACCTCACAGCACAGGAATGGCAGATACTGGATACGATGCCATTTCAGAGGCTCCGCCGTATCAAGCAGCTTCAGATGGGGCACGTGACATACCCCAATGCCACGCACACCCGCTTCTCCCACTCGCTTGGAACTCTCGCGATCATGGATCGCATCGTGCAGGCTTTGCCGGAAGAAAGATACGACAAGGAAGATCGAGAGAATCTCCGGATGGCCGCTCTGCTCCATGATGTGGGGCACTACCCGTACTCGCATCTTATGGAAGGGATCGACGAGGTCCGCTTAACCGAAGAACTGGTGAGTGACGGTAGTACCAAATCGATCGATTTCGCGAGAGAGCCGTACCCAAGACACGAGAAGGTCGGCCTTGAGATCGTGACAACGCAACCTGAGCTGCTCGAAGCCATCGGCGGAAAGAAGCGAGCCCGTGCTGTAGCCGACCTTTTCAACCGGCATACAGCGGCCAACCCACAGTTGAGTAAGCTGCTCCACAGCAGCTTCGATATGGACCGCGTTGACTACCTGCGCAGGGACGCATACGCCGCCGGAGTCCCATACGGTAGCATCGACGTGAACTATCTGCTGAACTCGTTGCGCATCAGTAAGTCAGGCATGTTGGGTGTGACGCCAAAAGCCCTGCCCGCTGCGGAGCAGTTCCTGCTTGCCCGCTTCTTCATGCACAAGACGGTCTACCTGCACAAGACAACCTGCGGGATTGAGGAAGCTTGCAGGCAATTGCTGCGCAGAATGCGAGACCAGGGGTGGCGAAATCTTCCGAAAGACGGCAATGCTGTCCTGAAACTTGTCGCTTCACCAAACCTGGCAGACTTTACGGATGACTACGTTGACCGTCTCGTGCACCAAGCTGTCCAAGAAGGCGACAGCGTGATGAAAGCTCTCGCATCCTGCATCGAAAAGCGCCGCCCACCCAGTCTGCTCACAGAGGTCCAAGTTCTGGAAGACCCCGACCATGCAGAAGAACACCGCGGCCGTATGTTCCGCCTTCAGGTAATGAGTCATCTTGAGGAGTTGGCCCTGGAATTCGACATACCGCTTGAGCAGTTCCTGTTCTGCGAGACCAAGCAGGTCAAGCTGGAGAAGCGCCCGGGCCGCATCCCTGCAGATGAAGCCCGGGACGGCCCGTCGGAACAGGAGGACGAACTCATCAAAGTCTTTGAGGACGACGACCCCGGTGCGGAACCACGGTCCCTCGTTGAGATCAAGCATAGTGTAATTCGCCCATGCTCGGATTACTTCTGGCAGGCGTTCCGTCTCTACGTGGTGTACGAGAAAGACGACAAGCAGGAAAAGGTAACGCGGCTAAGACAAGAAGTGTCCAAATGGGCTTGACAGGCTTTTCGCTCTGGAAGCTTACGCCATCCAGTGGACTCCTGCCTTGTGGTTCAGTCGTCCCGCTTGCATCGCCCTGCCGTAATCGGGTATTTCTGAACGCATGGCCGATAACGTGAACCAACACAAGCGGCGGTGTCCGCGGCTGGGGCATGACCTGACGTTCGAGTACTGCCGGTCGGCTGGCGGCGAGTTGCCCTGCCGGCGGGTGTTCGACTGCTGGTGGGAGATCTTCGACGTCGAGGGCTGGGCCCGCTCGAACCTCACTGAAGAGCAGGTCGCCCAGCTCACCGCCCCGCCCAAGCCCAAGGCGGTGAGTCTCTACGAACTCATCCAGCAGGCCCAGAAACGGACGCAAGAAAACCCCCAGGACTGACCGACGGCGCATCGGCCTGGCCGGTCACCGGCCCAGCGCCCCTGCTACGCCGAAGCGCGGGGCTATGGCGTGTCCTCTTCCTTGACTTTCTCCCAGGTCACGTCGCGGGATTCCATTTTGTGGTCGCGGAAGACCTTGCCGATGCGGACGGCCATCGCGTCGATCAGTTCACGGGTGAGGACCTCGCCGTGGGTGGCGGACGTTTCGCTCTCGGCGGGAATGTCGACCGCTTTGACGCTATGCAGTTCGGCGTCCTGGGGCCAGAGGCGTCCGCCCCGACCGGCCATTCCCTGTTTGACATTGAGCACCTTCAGGGAGCATTCCAGGCGGCCATGCCAGAGTCGACCCGAGTCCGGATCGCGCAGGACGAACCGGTCGAGATGCACGTAGACCACGAGGTCGGCGTCGACCTTTTGGCCGACCTCTTCGGTTCGCAGCGATCGGAAGTTCGGCGTGGCGCCCTGCACGTCCACCAGTTTGGCGTAGGGGACGGTCGCGGCGACCATCTCGTACTGCTCGAACTCGTGATTGAGCTTCCTGGTGAGGCGCCGCTTGATGTCTCGCGCGGCGACGGCATCGTCGGGGTTGCCATAGTCATCCACGAACACCAGCACGCGTTTGTCCTTGGGCAGTTCGTAGACGGCCTCTACTGTCTGGGCCGGCGCGAACTCGGTCACGAGGTAGGCGAACACCGCGCAACCCGGCAGGATCGCCAGCAGTACCACCGGCAACCCACAGGCGGCGAGATTGAGGCCGGTGCGACGGAAACGATATCGGGGCGTCATTCGGTTACTCCTGTTCGACGGCTTCTTCGTGGTCGTAGAAGAACTTGGCGATCCGGTCGGCCAGCAGGGCGATGGTGGCCTTTTTCACGCCCCGGTCGCTTCGGCCGTACTTGCCCTGGGTTTCTTTCGGCCAGGTCACGCGGATGGCGTCTTCGTACCAGACGCAGGATTTTTCTTCGGGTACGCCGGCTTTGTAGAGGGCGGGCGATGCGACGATGTTGCCCCGGAACAGGCGGACCGTGCCGGGCTCGGAGGTGGAAAACTCCGGGACGTTGACCATCAGGACGTAATCGGCGTTGAACTTCCGCGCCAGTTCGGTCTTGGGCAAGGCCGCCCAGTTCAGGTCGCTCTCCTGGTAGGCGATGACGGTTCGCGGGTCCACCACGCGGAGGCCGTCGATGTTCTTGGTGAGTTGGCCTCGCAGGGCGTAGGCGATCTGCATGTCGGCGTGGGGATGCTCGTAGTAGACGCTCTGGTCGAGATAGACGACCACGGCGACGCGTTTGTTTTCGAGCTTGTCGAACTCCGCTTTGACCTTCTTCGTGCCCGAGTCGCCGAAGAAGACATAGCTCCAGTACCGCATGCCCGAGCAGCCTGCCGGCAGCAAGGCGGACGCGGCGAGGACTGCACACAGCAGGATGGGGGTGATTCGTCGGCTCATGGGGTCGGCATCCTTCGTTGGTGAGAGTGGGGGAGGTTCAGTGAATCGGCAGCGTGCCGCTCCAGACGCCCAGGGCGAGTTTCACGCCCCAGCCGATGAACATTCCCGCCAGTGCAAACGCCAGCCACCACACGCTGAAACGCAGGCGTCCCAGCAGGTCCCGGCCACTGATGACCTGACCGACTCCCGCCACGCCCAGCACCAGCAGCGTTCCGGCCAATACGAGCCCGAACGGCTGGGCGCGCAGCGCCGCGAACCACTCCAGATGCACGGCGGCCGTCACGGAGGTCGTCAGCCCGCAGCTGGGGCAGGGGTACCCTGTCCAGGACACCATCGAGCAGGTCGGCAGGCCCAGTTGGGTGTGCGTTCCCATTCCGCGGGGATCGGCACTGAGCAGCAAAGCCACGCCCAGCACTGCCAGAGAGGGCAGGGCCACGGCGAGTCCGAGCTTCCGCGTGGAACGGGAGACCCGCAGCGGCGCAGCCGGGCGGGTCAGCGTGTTTTTGGCACAATCGGTATGCATGGATGAAACTGTATAAGAAGGCGCCTATGATACGTCCGAGGCGCCCGAGACGTCAATGTATTGTGCCGGGCGGAGAAGCGAATCGGACGCCGGCGCGCGGCGGGCTGTGGGAAAGGGGCATCCCGGGCGGGTTTCGCGGAACGATTCATTCAAAAGACGTTGACAGTGGGTATGGGCACTTCTACACTCTGTAATTCGTTTACATCCGCGAAAATTGTGGCTCTGTGAGGTCCCTTCCGGGGCCCGGAGAAGACTATCGACACGCCGGCGGATCGCGTCCTCTCGAATGTGTTCGGACGACCGACGGCAAGAGAACCTCAACGGAGAATTTTAGATGGCCAAGAAGAAATCGAAGTACGTGTACTTCTTCGGTGGTGGCAAGGCGGACGGCAAGTCTGCCATGAAGGAGTTGTTGGGCGGCAAGGGCGCGAACCTCGCCGAGATGAGCTCACTGGGACTTCCGGTCCCGCCCGGGTTCACCATCACCACCGAAGTGTGCGATCTGTACTACAAGCTCGGCGAGAAGTATCCCGACGGGCTGCACAAGCAGATCGACGAGAACATCAAGAAGGTCGAGAAGGTCACCGGCAAGAGCTTCGGGTCCGGGCCCAACCCCCTGCTGTTCTCCGTTCGCTCGGGCGCTGCGGTCTCCATGCCCGGCATGATGGACACGGTCCTGAACCTCGGGCTCAATGACGAGACCACCGAGGCGATGATCGAGCTGACCGGCAACGAGCGGTTCGTTCGCGACGCGTACCGGCGCTTCATGCAGATGTTCGGCGACGTGGTGCTGGGCATCGAGCACGACGCGTTCGAGGAAGCCCTCGAAGGCGTGAAGAAGAAGAACGGCGCCAAGAACGACACGGACCTCGACGCCGAAGGGCTCAACGAAGTCATCAAGGCCTACGAGCACGTCTACAAGTCCCACAAGAAGGAATTCCCGCAGGACCCGCGCCAGCAGCTCCAGGCGTCGATCGACGCGGTATTCGGCAGCTGGAACAACCCGCGCGCCAAGAAATACCGTCAGCTCAACGACATTCGTGGTCTGCTCGGGACGGCCGTCAACGTCCAGACGATGGTCTTCGGAAACATGGGCGAGGATTCGGGCACGGGCGTTGCCTTCACCCGCGACCCGTCGACCGGCAGGAACAAGTTCTACGGCGAGTTCCTCATGAACGCCCAGGGCGAGGACGTCGTGGCGGGCATACGCACGCCCGAGCCGATCTCGCAGCTGGCCAAGCACGACAAGGCCGCCTACGACCAGCTCGTGGAAATCCGCGAGACCCTCGAGCAGCACTACAAGGACATGCAGGACATCGAGTTCACCATCGAAAAGGGTGAACTGTTCATGCTGCAGACCCGTACTGGCAAGCGGACCGCCCCGGCGGCCGTCAAGGTGGCTGTGGACATGATGAAGGAAGGTCTCATCGACGAGGAGACCGCCGTCTGCCGCGTGGCGCCCAACTCGCTGGACCAGCTGCTGCACCCGCAGTTCGACCCGGCCGCCCTCAAGGCCGCCGACCAGATCGCCAAGGGCCTGCCCGCCTCGCCCGGCGCCGCGACCGGACAGGTCGTGTTCAACGCCGAGGCGGCCGAGCAGTGGGCCGAAGAAGGCAAGGACGTCATCCTGGTCCGCATCGAGACCAGCCCCGAGGACATCGGTGGCATGCACGCCGCCAAGGGCATCCTCACCAGTCGCGGCGGGATGACCTCGCACGCTGCGGTCGTGGCACGTGGAATGGGCAAGTGCTGCGTTGCCGGCAGCGACGACTGCGTGATCGACTACAAGACCCAGAAAATGAAGGCCGGCGGAAAGACCATCAAGGCCGGCGACTGGATCAGCCTCAACGGCTCGACCGGAACGGTTTACTCCGGCCAGGTCGACACGATCGAGCCCAAGCTCACCGGTCCGTTCGGCACGATCATGAAGCTCGCCGACAAGTACCGCACGCTGGGCATCCGCACCAATGCCGACACCCCGGATGACACGAAGACGGCCGTCAAGTTCGGCGCCGAGGGCATCGGCCTGACGCGGACCGAGCACATGTTCTTCGAGGGCGACCGCATCGTCTCCATGCGAAAGATGATTCTCTCGGAGACCGCCGAAGACCGTCGCGCCGCTCTCAAGGAGCTGCTGCCCCTCCAGAAGAAGGACTTCGTGGGCATCTTCAAGGCCCTGAAGGGTCGCCCGGCGACGATCCGCTTCCTGGACCCGCCGCTGCACGAGTTCGTCCCGCATGACGCCGCCGGTCAGAAGGAAATGGCCAAGGCCATGGGTGTCTCGGCCAAGAAGATCCGCGACAAGGTCGAGTCGCTCCACGAGTTCAACCCGATGCTGGGTCACCGTGGCTGCCGCCTGGGGATTTACTACCCCGAGATCACCGCGATGCAGGCCCGTGCGGTCATCGAGGCTGCCTACCAGGTGAAGGGCTCCAAGCCCGAGATCATGATCCCGCTGGTGGGGAACGTGAAGGAATTCGAGCACCAGAAGCAGCTGGTCCTGGACGTGTACGAAGAGGTCAAGAAGAAGAAAAAGGGCAAGGAGCTGCCCTACCTGATGATCGGCACGATGATCGAGGTCCCGCGTGGTGCCCTGACCGCCGACCAGATCGCCGAGAACGCCGAGTTCTTCAGCTTCGGGACCAACGACCTGACGCAGATGGGTTGCGGGTTCAGTCGCGACGACGCCGGCCGATTCCTCTCGCAGTACGTCGAGGAAGGCATCTACGACTACGACCCGTTCCAGGTCCTCGACCAGGAAGGCGTCGGTCAGCTCGTGCAGATCGCCGTCGAGAAGGGCCGCCAGACCCGCCCGGACATCAAGCTGGGCATCTGCGGCGAGCACGGCGGCGAGCCGATGAGCGTGAAGTTCTGCCACCGCGTGGGGCTGGACTACGTGTCCTGCTCGCCCTACCGCGTTCCGGTCGCCCGTTTGGCTGCCGCCCAGGCCGCCATCGAGAACGGCGACTCCAAGAAGGCCAGGAAGACCTCCAAAAAGAAGTCTTCCAAGAAGAAGAGCAGCAAGAAGGCCAAGAAGTCCCGCAAGAAGTAACCTGCGGACCTCACGCCGGAAACCGAACGGCTGGGCGGCTCACACGAGTCGCCCAGCCGTTTTCTTTTTGTCCCTGCCCATGCGACGCGATGGCCGTAGGGCTCGCAACTTGTTGCGGGCGCGACGCCGAAGGACCAAACAGAACAGAACATGGGCTCCGATGCCCATGCGACGCGCGATCAGAGATTTCCGGCCTCGGGCACGAAGCTTGCCCTTCTCGCCCACGTCCTTACAATGGACACCGATCCGAAAGGGAGACACTCCATGAACAGCGAAACGGCGAAACTGCAGCTGAAGAACGTTCTGTGCTTCGCGCTGGCCGACGGCGACGTGAGCGACGAGGAGAAGCAGTTCATCACGCGCCTGCGCGATCGGCTGGGCTTCTCGGCCGAGACGTTCCGGGAGACCATCGAGGAGGTCCGCAAAGACCCCACGAAATACTCCATGCCCACCAACTCCCAGTCCACACGGGAAATGCTGCAGGCGCTGGCACAGTGCGCCGCCGCCGACGGACACATCTCGGAGGTCGAGCGCTCCCTCATGGTTACCATCGGCCAACGGGTGGACATGTCCGAGCCGATCGTGGACGAGATCATCGGGCAGGTCTTTGTGGAAAAAAGCGGCCGCGAGGCGGAAATCCAGAAAGACATCGACCATCTCTACGAGCACTTCGGCCACTGGGACGCCGAGACACGCAGGGCGAAGCTCGCGGAAATCGGCGACGAAGGACAGGCCGCCACCGTCCCGCTGCTGCGACTGCTGGAGAGCTACCGCGTGCCCGAAGGATGTGACAACGGGCTGGAGTTCAAGCGGTTGGCCGTCGAGCAGCTGGGCGAGATCGGCGACTCCCGCGCAGTCTACTACCTCTCCCAGCAGGTGAGCTTCGGCGACACGGACGACGAGGTGAACGACTTCGAACTCCGCGCCGCCTGCGCAGAGGCCATCAGCAAAATCACCGGCGAAGACTTCCCGCGCGACCAGGAAGGCATCGAAGCCGCCCGGAGCTGGTGGCTTAATCGCGGCTCGCAGCAATACACCAACCTGGCGATCTGACGGAGCGAGCAGCCCGTCAGCGCGCCGCGGCGAACCACATCTCGACGATGCCCGCCAGGTACGCCGCCTGCACGCGCTGCACCCACTCGGGATAATGCACGTGGTCGCGGAAGATCTCGGCAGCGCTGCCCAGCGACGCCGTCAGCGAGTGCAGATCCGCCACCATCACGTCGGCCGACGCCATGACCTCATCGGCGGCGCGGTTGTAGGCGTCCACGTCCGCGGCATAGCGGTGGAAGCCCTTCTGCTCGGCCCTGTGCGTCCGGTCGTCCACCGGCGTGGTACGCACCCACACCAACGGGACACCATCGCCCTGCAGCAGATCGAGAATCGCCCGCAGGTTCGAGCGGTACCGTTCGAGGGGGACCTGCTTTTCGCCCGTGGCCGGGTCGGTCTTCAGGTCGTGCAGCCCGCAGTTGAGCAGCAGCAGGCTCGGGTTCCACGTCGCGTCCGACTGCAGCGCCCGCAGATACGCCAGAACCCTCTCGGAATCGCCGCCATTGGCGCCGGCGGGGATGTCCAGGTCTCTCAGCGCCTCTTCCTCGCCACTCTTGCGGGCATAGTCAAACCGCCCGGCCAGCATGCGTTCGAGGTGCGGGCCGTACTGGAGAGAGATGCTGTCGCCGATGACAAAGACGTCGGGTTTCTCGTTGCTCATGGGGGATCCTGTCGGGGGCATGGTTCCGTCCCGGTTGAGAATACCCCAAGACGTCGGCGTTGTCACTTCTCCGCGTGGAGTCTGAAATCCTGCTGGAGGGCGAACACGTCGCCGGAGTAGAGCTTCAGCAGGTATTTGCCCGGCCCGGCGTTTCTGAGCAGCTTGTCCACCTCGAAGGTCACGCTGCGTTTTTCGGCAGCCCGGTCCCAGACGATCTCGCGCGAGGCGATCTCAGCTGCCCCTTCCTTGGGGATGATCGCCAGGCGGAAGGTGTTGCGGTCGGCTTGGTCGGGAAGCGAGAGCACGGCGTAGAGTGTCTGGCCGGGGTGGAAATCGTCGGCATACTCGTACTCGCCGGCCGAGAAATCGCGGGCGGTTCGGAGCGTTTTGCCGGGTTTGAGCTTCAGGGTGATCCGGTGGGGCGCGACGCGATCGACCAGCATGTCGGCAGCCTTGTCGGCAGCGAGCCCGAGCATTTCCTCTGCCGGCACGTTGCCCTCCACGTCGCGCGAGTCCAGCCGCATGCGAACCGGCTGGGCGGTCGTGTAGAGCACCTGCCCGTCGCAGACGCGGGTGAGCGTGATCTTCACGGAGACGGCGGCCTCCCGCTCCAGCCGATAGCTCACCGGCCAGCTTCGATAGCCGTAGAACCCGCTGTCCCAGTGGCGGTACGGATACGCTCGGCCGTAGCCCACGCCCGTGCCGACCGAAACGGTCGAGTCCGGGACCGAGTACTGCCCCGCCTGGTAGGCGAGCACCACGCCGGTGACCACCGCGTCGAGATCGGCTTCGTCGCCCAGCTGCGGGACCCACTCATCGAGCGAGCGGCCGGCGTCGGGCGATGCGTTGGCGTCGGCGAGCAGACTCGCCATCTGACCAGGACCCAGCACGCGATACGTTCCATTGGCCTCCAGTGCGCGGGTGAAGGCCTGCCCCACCAGCAACCCGGCCCGGGCGTTTCCCGAGCGATTGCGGAAGCGAACCACTCCGACGCTTTTGATCGAGTCGGAATAGAACGTCGGGTAGTACGTGACGGGCACCTGCTTACCGCAGCCGACCGAAACAAAGGCACCGGCCGAGATGACCACGAGCAACAGGCATCGTCGAATCGGGTTGGCGATATATGACATGGGCATTGTCCTTCCGTAGTATTGTAACAGGTTCCCGCCGCGGAGACAGCCCGGCCGACCGGGCCGGCGGCGGACCGCCACTCTTCTGCAGGAAACGGAGCAGCCGATGAGCCAGAGAACCTTCGCCGACGACCGATACGAGACGATGAACTACCGCCGCAGCGGACGCAGCGGGCTGGTCCTGCCGGCAGTCTCGCTGGGGTTCTGGCAGGCGCTGGGAGAGGCCGGCGCCGAGGACACCTGCCGCGAGGTCTGCTATACCGCCCTGGATCACGGCCTGACGCACTTCGACCTGGCGAACAACTACGGCAAGCCCGGCGGCCACAGCGAGCAGGTCGTCGGGCGAATCCTCAAGGACATGCCCCGCGACGAGCTGATTGTCTCCACCAAGGCGGGGTACCGCATGTGGCCCGGGCCGTACGGCGACCACGGCAGCAAGAAGTACCTCGTGGCCAGCCTGGACCAGTCGCTCCAGCGTCTCGGGTTGGACTACGTGGACATCTTTTACCATCATCGCCCCGATCCCGACACGCCGCTGGAGGAGACGCTCGGCGCTCTCGACCTGATCGTCCGCCAGGGCAAGGCGCTGTACGCGGGCGTGAGCAACTACAACGGGCAACAGTTCCGCGACGCCTGCGACGTGATCGCCCGCCACGACTGGGCGCCCATCACGATCCATCAACCCTGCTACAACATGATCAACCGCAGGCCGGCGACGGACCTCTTCCCGCACACCGCCGCAGCCGGGACGGGCGTGATCACGTTCAGTCCGCTGGCGCAGGGGCGCCTGACCGACCGCTACCTCGACGGCCTGCCGGAAGACTCGCGCTGGGGCAAACGCGGCGAGCGAGGCAGGAAGTGGTACGCCGAGCAGGAGCGGCTGGGCGTCTGGGAGATGGCGCGTCGGCTTCGCGAGGTCGCCCAACGTCGTGGCCAGACGCTGGCGCAGCTGGCGATCACCTGGCAACTCACTGACCCGCGCGTGACCAGCGTGCTGGTGGGCGTCTCGAAGGTGGATCAACTCGAAGAGAACATCGCAGCCGCCAACGCCGAACCACTCAACGATGAAGAAATGGAAGACATCGAGAGCATCCTGAGCGAGTAGCGACCGGCGCAATACACGAAGGCGGTCGACCTGGTCAGCCGACCGCCTTCGAATGATTCTCAACAGCTGATCGCCAACAGGGCGAAACTACTTGGTTTCCTGCTCGATCTTGAACTTCTTGTCGAAGATCGGTTCGGGTTTCAGGCCGGAGTAGAAGCGGACGACGTACTCGCCCAGGCCGCCCTTTTCGGCGATTTCCGCAGGGGAATACTGGAACGGCTTGCCGCCGGTTCCGCAGTCGCTCTGGGTCCAGTGGATGGCCTGGGTCATCAGGGCGGGCTGATCCTTGCCCTTGGCGATTTCGATGCGGAAGCGGTTGCGGTCGCACACCTGCGGCAGGTCGACCACGATGAACATCACGGTATCGGTGATGGCGAATTTGTCCTTCTTGATCCATTCGCCGGCCGGTCTTCCGGAGGAGATCTTCAGCACGTCATCGGGTTTGATCTTGATCTCTTTCTGGACGATCGCGAAGGTTTCCACGAGTTTGGAGACGGCGTCGTTGCGGGCGACCGCCAGCGTCTGACCGGAACTGCGGGGCGGGGCGGCGCCTTCATCGCCCACGGACTTGTCCTGCCCGATGACCGCCCCCTGCGTCGCCCCGAGAGGCTGACCGTCCGACACGCGCACCAGCGAAGCCGAGACTTCCACCACCGCGTTGTGTTCGACGCGCATGAAGCTGTTGTATCCTCGCTGGACCATTTTCTTGGCCTGCGGGTCATACACCATGTTGGGTTTGGTGATCCGCTGGCGGTCGGTGTCCACGCGGTAGCCGGTGATCGTACCGGTGAGGATGGCGTCGACCTTTCCGATTTTCCGCAGGGCGGCGGCAGAGGCGGCCGGGTCGCCCCCTTCTCCCAGGGCGGCCCGCAGGTCGCGCTCGTCCATCAGCGCCTTGAGGTCCGCGCGGTTCAGCACACGGTAGGTTCGGTTGGCCATCAGGCTGGTGGCCAGTTGGGCCGACAGGGCCGAGGCGGCCGGGTTGCCCGAAGGATTGTTGAACTCCTGGACGGCGATGCTCTTGATGTCCTCCGAATACCATGGCGGAATCGAATAAATGGGCATCGTCTTGCTGCACCCCGCCGCCAGAGACACCAACCCAACCAACCCCATCAAACACCGCATCGACCGAGACATTTATCGCTCCTTGTTGGCGGACGTGCTGTGGGCAGTTCAGCAGCCGTGGTTCACTCGTATTGGATACGCGGACATCGCGCCTCTTCCCGCTCTCTATTTCGCCAAGTAAGGGCGTTTTCCGCAAGCGAAACTTACCACGTCAAACCAAATTCCCCCAGCCCCTTGACCAGCAGGTGCACCCCGGCGATCAGCAGGAGCGTGTAGACCAGGCCCAGAAACTGCCTCGCGTTCACGCGGGAATGCAACAATCGCCCAGCCACCGCACCGATGGCGATGGCCGGCAGGAGGACCACGCCGGCCCCGAGGGTCTCCTCGTTGATCATCCCCAGCTGCGCGTACGGAACGAGCTTGAGCTGATTGACCGTCCAGAACAGCGCTGCGGTCGTGGCGACGTATCGTTGTTTGGGCATCTGCTGGGGCAGGAGGTACATCGCGGCGATCGGGCCGGCGGCGTGGGCGAAGGTGGAGGTCACGCCGGCGGAGGTCCCCGCCAGGCCCGCCTGCCACCACACGGGTCGAAAGGTCAGCTGCTCGCCGCGCAGCGAGCGGATCACGTGCAGGACGACGAAGACAATGGCGATCGCGCCGATGGCGATCTTCATCGCCGCGTCGGCGGCGGCCTGTTCGCCGGCAAGATCGCGCGATTGCAGCCAACCCAAAGCACCCCACGCCAGCAGGATTCCCGCGATCACCCCGGGCAGGAGCATGCCCACCGCGCGGAGGTTCCAGTGCTTCCACCACGCGATGACCGCGACGTAGTCGGCCACGATGAGCATCGGCAGCATGATGCCCATACCGATGGTCGCGTCCCCGGCGGCGATCACCATCATCGGGCTGGCGAGCATGCCCACACCACCCCCGAAGCCGCTCTTGGCCATCGAAAACAGCATCGCCGCCAGCGAGCCAATCACCAGGAACTGTACCAGCCCCGCCTGGGTCACATCGGGGGACAGCAACGACCACGCCAACATCCGCAACCTCCTGCAGAATTCCGAAAATCG
>CAZFPT010000090.1:0-13390 GCA_964521005.1 uncultured Planctomycetaceae bacterium
TGCGAGCCCTACGGCCGACCGCCCCCCCAATCAAGGGTGCCCGGCGTTGTGCAGCGAGCCCAAGCGAGCTGAGCAACCCGGTTGGTCCGGATCGCGCTGCAGGTAGTGGTCGGACATCGCGACGACCGGGTTGCTCCGTTCCTCCCTCGCGGGCTCGGTCGAACCGGCACAAGCCCGGGCACCCTTGGTTTGGCGCTCGCTCCGACCGGCGTTGTGCAGCTCGCTCACTTGACCTGCGAGAGTTTGACAACCGTCTTTTCTTTGGCGCTGAGCAGACTGGCTTCCAGGACGCGTTGGGTCTGGTAGGCGTCGTCGAAGTCGGGCATGGGGACGGCGGGTTCCTTGCCCGCGAGGATGCGCAGGATGTCGGCTGCCTGGTTCACGAACCCGTGCTCGTAGCCGATGATGTGGGCGTCGGGCCACCAGGCGTCCACGTACGGATGGTCCGGGGCGTGGGTGGCCATGATCGTCGTCCACCCCTGGGTCGCGCGGGAGGCCGACGCGTCGTAGTACTCCAGTTCGTTCATCCGCTCGAAGTTGAAGCTGATCGAGCCCTTGGTCCCGTTGATCTCGAAGCCGTTGCGGTTCTGGTTGCCCGTTCCCATCCGGGTGGCTTCGAACTGGGCCACCGCGCCGCCCTCGAACCGCGCGAGGAACAGCACCGCGTCGTCCACGTCGACTCTGCCGGTCTTCTTGCCCTTCTTCAACCCGCCCGCGATGCCCCCGGCGGCGCTGCCTTCCATCTTCGGGCGCTGCTTGATGAACGTCTCGGCGATGGCTCCGCTGATCTCAGTGATCTCCTGGCCGGTGACGAACCGCGTCATGTCGATGATGTGGGCGTTGAGGTCGCCGTGGGCGCCGCTGCCGGCGAATTTCTTCTTGAATCGCCACGCCAGCGGGACGGTCTCGTCGTTGCCCCAGTCCTGCAGATAGAAGCCTCGCACGTGGCGGATCTCGCCGATCTTGCCTGCCTTGACCAGTTCATGGGCCAGCGCGACGGCAGGGCAGCGGCGGTAGTTGTACCATACGAAGGTATGGATGCCCTTTTTGGCAGCCTTTTTGGCGGCTTTTCGCATGTCGCGGGCGTCGTCCAGCGTGCCGGCCAGGGGCTTCTCGCAGGCGACGTGCTTTCCCTCCTCCAGGGCGGCGATGGCCATCGGCTTGTGCATGTGGTTGGGCGTGCCGATGTCGATCAGGTCGATCGCGTCGTCGGCGGCCATGCTCTTCCAGCGGGTGGTGTGGTTGGCCCAGCCCCACCTGTCGGCGAATTCGGCGAGCGTCTCGGGGTTGCGGGCGGAAATCGTATGCAGCACGCTGGTCCGCGGCAGGTCGAAGAACTTGTTCACCTGCGACCAGGCGTTGGAGTGCGTTCGGCCCATGAAGGCCTGTCCGATGAGCCCGATGTTGATGGTCTTGTCCGCCATGGGTGTCTCCTTCCGCCGTCGAGCGGCGCGATGTGGGTACGTCGTCTCAGGTCGACAGTGTAGGTCCTGCTGCCGGTCCTCGCAACCTTGCCGACCGCGCCGAAGGCCTTCTGTTGTGATGACAGCCGACATTCCGTAAGAACACGCGGAGGGCAGGGCAGCGTTGCTGGCGGGGCGGGGTCGGGCGTGGTAGGATGTCGGCCCGCGAGGAACCCCTGAGGCGATCAAGGAGCCCTGCAGATGACCACACCGCGACACCAACGCCCCGCCGGGCTGGAGACGTTTCTCTTCGGCGTGCCGTATTATCCCGAGCACTGGAGCGCCGCCGACCGCCGGCTGGACGCCCAGCGGCTGGCCGACGCCGACGCCAACGTCGTGCGGATGGCGGAGTTTGCCTGGGACCGCATCGAGCCGGCCCGCGGAGAGTTCGACTTCTCCCTGTTCGATGAGACCATCGCTACCCTCGGCGAGAAGGGCGTCCGCACGATTCTCTGCACGCCGACGGCGACCCCGCCGCGTTGGCTGACGATGGATCATCCCGAGTGGATGCGCGTCGACGCCGACGGGCGCCCCATGGATCACGGCCAACGGCAACACTGCTGCACCACCAATGAGGCCTTCCGCGCTGAGTCCGACCGCATCACCCGGGCGATGGCGGAGCACTACGCGGGCAACCCGCACGTGATAGGCTGGCAGAGCGACAACGAGCTGTACTGCCACTTCAGCGAGTGTTTCTGCCCGGCCTGCCGGGCAGCGTTCCCGACGTTCCTCCGCGAGCGGTACGGGTCCATCGACGCTCTCAATGCCGCCTGGGGGTCGGCCTTCTGGGCCCAGACGTACGACGAGTTCGAGCAGATCCCGCTGGTGTATCCCGGCCAGCGTCCCGCGTATCCCAGCCCGTCGCACGAGCTGGACTGGCGGCGGTTCCTCTCGGCGACGGTCACCGAGTTCCAGCGCCGGCAGGTGGAGGTGTTGCGGGAGGTCAGCGGCGAGTGGTTCGTGTTCCACAACGGTTTGTTCCGCGATACGGACTACTGGCGTTTTGCCGAGGACCTGGACTTCCTGGGCGTGGACGTGTATCCGGGCTTTGCCGTGAGTTCGCCGTCCGACGCGATCTGGTCGGCCGGTCTGAACCAACGCTGCCGGGCGAGCTCCGGCGGCTACATCGTGCCCGAACAGCAGGGCGGGGCGGGCGGCCAAAAGCCCTACCTGCACGACGCGGTCGCCCCGGGCCAGATGAGGCTGTGGGCGTATCAGTCCATCGCCCACGGTGCCGACGGGATGCTGCATTTCCGGTGGCGCACCTGCCGCGGTGGCGCGGAGATCTATTGGAACGGGATTCTCGATCACGACAACGTCCCGCGTCGGCGGTACGACGAGTTCGCCCGGGAGGGCAGCGAGCTCTCGCGCATCGGCGATACGCTGCTCAACAGCGTCGCCGATGTCCGGGCGGCAGTGCTCATCGACGACGAGCAGGACTGGGCCCACGACGCGATCGCCATGGGCCTGCCGGGCCCGAAGGAGCAGGCGTCCCGGGCGTATGAGCAGCTCTGGCTGCGGAGGCTGGCGTGCGGGTATGTCCACGCCCGCGACTCCTTCGACGGGCTGGAACTGATCGTCCTGCCCTCGATGCCGCTGGCCGACGAAGCGCTGGCCGAGAAGCTCGACGCGTTTGTGCGGGGCGGTGGGGTGTTGGTGGTCACCCCGCGGACATTCACGCGGGACATGGCCAATTGCGTTCTGGGCGACACGCCGCCGGGGCGGATCGGGTCGCTGACGGGGGCGGCTGTGGTGGAGTTCGGGAAGGTCTCCAGCGGTTTGCTGAACTTCTCGCTGCACGGCCGAGAGTTGCCGGCAGGCGGGGCGTATGAGATTCTCGCCCTGGACGGTGCGCAGGCGGCGGGGACGTGGCTGGGGTTCGACGACGGCAGGCCCTGTGCCGCCGATGGCACGCCGGCTGTGGCGGTCAACCACGCGGGCGACGGAACGGTGCTGACCATCGGGACCTATCTCACCGAGCAGAACGCCTCAGCCATCCTGGGATTCGCCCTGACGTTCACGTCCTTGACGCCGCTGGCCGATGCCGACGACGGCGTGGAGGTGACCGCCCGCAAGCGCGACCGACGGCGGTTCACGTTCGTACTGAATCACAATCCCCGCCCGGCGTCGGTGGCAGGGCTGCCGGGCGGGACCGAACTTCTCAGCAACACCCAGCCGATCGGCGAGCTCGAACTGCCCGCCTACGGCGTGGCCATTATCGACAGCGAGGCGTAAGCATGGCAGGCAAACCCAACATCATCCTGATCGTCGCCGATGACATGGGCTATGGTGATTTCGGCAGGTTCAGCGGCGGACGGACCGACACGCCGGCGATCGATCGCCTGTGTGAGGAGGGCGTGTGTCTCACGCAGCACTATTCGGGCTCGGCGGTGTGTGCCCCGGCCCGGGCGGCGCTGCTGTGCGGGAAGTACCCTCATCGCACCGGGGCGATCGACACCCTCGACGCCCGCGGGCTGGACCGCATCGCCCTGCGCGAGAAGACCCTCGGCGACCTGATGCAAGCCAACGGCTACGCCACCGGACTGGTGGGCAAGTGGCACAGCGGGGCGTTTTCGCCGAAGTACCACCCCAACGCCCGCGGGTTCGACGAGTTTGTCGGGTTCCGAGGCGGCTGGCAGGATTACTACCGCTGGAACCTCGACCGCAACGGCTCGATCCACGCCACCGACGGCCGATATCTTACCGACGTGCTGACCGACGAGGCGGTGGGGTTCGTGAATCGCCATCGCGATCGGCCTTTCTTCCTGCATCTGGCATACAACGCGCCGCACTTTCCGCTGCAGTGCCCGCCGGAGGACCTGTTCCCGTATGCCTCGACGGGGGAGTACAACCTCGGCGTGAGCATCGTTTACGGGATGATCCGGCGGATGGATGCGGGGATCGCGAAGCTGATGGACACGCTCGACACACTCGGGCTCACGGACGACACGCTGGTGATGTTCACCTCGGACAACGGCCCGCAGTTCGGCGGGAACGGAGAGTGGAACACCACGCGATACAACTGCGACTACAACGGCTGCAAGGGCAACGTATACGAGGGCGGCATCCGCGTTCCGATGGTACTTCGCTGGCCCGGCGGACTGGAGCGGGCCGAGGCGATCGACTCGATGGTGCACTACGTGGACTGGTTGCCGACGCTGGCAGCCGTCGCCGGTGCGGAGGTCCCTGTGGAATGGGACGTGGACGGCGTGAACGTCCTGCCGGCGCTTCGTGGCCAGACGGACAAGGTCTGCACGCGACGCTTCTGGCAGTGGAACCGGTACACGCCGGTGGTCGAGAGCAACGCGGCCATGCGCGACGGACGCTGGAAGCTGCTGCGCCCGGGCATCGGCGAAACGCTGCGCCTGGAGGAGGGCGAGGGCGAACGCGACCGGCGGAGCAAGTATCACCCCGAGGAGTTCGAGGACATCGTCCGCGAGGAAATCCCCCACGTGCCGGTCACCGCCCCCCCGGCGCCGCAGTTGTTCGACCTGGAAGTCGACCCCGGCGAGCAGAACGACCTTGCCGGCGAGCAACCCGCCCGGGCCGCCCGCATGTTGGGCGAACTGGAGACGTGGTTCCAGCGCGTCGAAGCCGACCGGGCGAGCATCCGCGATTGATGCTCGCCAGGCCGACGGCGGATCGGCGGGCGGATTCGGTGTCCTGTAGCTGAGCGTCAGACCAGGTCGCAGGCTTCGGGGGGCATCCAGTGCTCTTCCTTGCCCTTCCACTTGACGTTACAGCCGATGGGGTTGGTCACGGCCACCGGCGGGGTCTTGCCTTCCAGCAGGGCGTCGAGTGCATCGCGCAGCTCGTGGGTGGTTTCCTTTCCGGGTTCGCGCGGGTTGTCGTCCATGCGCCCGGTATATTGCAGCGTGCGGCTCTCGTCGAAGACGAAAAAGTGCGGCGTCCGCAGCGCCCCGTAGGCCCGGGCGACCGATTGGCTCTCATCGCGCAGGTACGGCCAGGGGAGGTTCTCCTCGTCCACGCGGAGGACCATGTTCTCGAACGAGTCGCCCGGGTGGTTTTCGGTCTCGTTGGAGTTGATGGCGATCATCTCAACGCCCTTGGGTTTGTATTCCTGGTACAGCCGTTTCATGCGGTCTTCCGAGCCGACCACGTATGGGCAGTGGTTGCAGCTGAAGACGATGATCAGCAGTTTCGCGTCGTTGTACTCATCGAGCGTGTGATTCTCTCCGTCAACGCCGCAGAGGTCGAAGGCCGGTGCTTTGTCGCCAATATCGAGCGTAAAGGCCATGGGTGCTCCTTTCGTGAGCAGGGGGTTTCGTCTTGCCGTTTGCTCATTGTAGGCGGGTCGGTGGTTACGACTCGGGGATGGCCGATCGGGGCGAGGCGGGAACGGAGACCTCGACGGTGGTTCCGGTGGGGCTGCTCTCGAGGCTGAAGGTTCCCCCGATGGACACCGCCCGCTCCTGCATGGTGCGCAGACCCAGGCTGGTGGAACTGGTCTGTCTCACGTCGAAGCCGTCCCCGTCGTCGGCGATGCGCAGAGCGAGTTCGCCCTTGGTCATCGCCAGGTCGATCTCGACGGTCTCGGCGTGGCCATGCCGCAGGGCGTTGCGGACGGCTTCCTGGGCGATGCGGAACAGGGCGATTTCGATGGTGTCATCGAAGCGTGAGCTCTGGACGATTCGGCCGCAGGTGACCTCGATCTCCGTGGTCTGCTGGAAGTCCCGGGCGAGTTGGCGCAGGGCGCTGACCAGGCCCAGCTGCACCAGTCCCGGCGGGTAGAGGCCCCGGTAGACAGCCCGGGTTTCGTGGATGAGCTGGTTGCAGTGGTCGATAGCGGTTTCGAGCTCCTGTTGCTGGGCGCATCGGTCGCACTGTTTGTGGAGGCGTTTGAGGCGCATCTGCAGGGCGAAGAGCATCTGGCTGACCGAGTCGTGCAGGTCGGCGGCCAGGCGGCGGCGTTCCTGTTCCTGCGCCTTCATGAGGCGTCGTTGCACGTCGTGGAGGGCCTGTTCGGTAGCTTTGCGTTCGGTGATGTCCTGGGCGATCAGCGTGGCGCCGATCACCTCGCCATCGCGGCGGAACGGTCCGAATCGCACGCTGAACCATCTTGGCTGGCCGGTGATTCCGGCGCTGACGGCCTCGCAGCCGCTGCTTTCGGCGCCCTCGATGACCTTGCGGAGCTCGCCGTTGAGCAGGTCACGATATTCCGGCGCGGCGAACTCCTCGATCTTCATTCCGAGCACACGGTCGAGGGACAGCCCCGTGTATGCTCGGTTGATGTACCGCACGGTTCCGTCGGGTTCCACGAAGAGCACGTAGTCCGGGGCGGTCTCGACGATGGACCGCCAACGCTCCTCGCTGGCGGCAAGCTCGGCTGTGCGATCCTGGACGCGCTGCTCCAGCTCGCTGTGGGCTTCGCGGAGTTCCTGCTGGGCGCGGCGCTGGTCGGTGATGTCATAGGCCGAGCCGGCTACGGCTACCAGTTCGCCCTTCTCGTAGAACAGTGTCGCCCAGTCCATGAACCAGCGATACTCACCGCCTCGGGCCTGCCGACGGTACTCCAGCACCGCCTGGAGTTGGTCTCGATCCTCGGGGTTCGGCTGACGGAGCAGCTGGCGTGTTACCTCGTCGCGATCCTCGGGATGGAGCGTCTCGAGGAATGCCGCCGCCCCGAGGGTTTTGAACTCCTCGGCCGAGTAGCCGCTGAAGGTTTCCACCGAGTCGGAGACGTACTCGTACTGCTCTGTCCGGAAGTTGTAGCGATACAGAATGCTCTGGGAATGGCGCAGCGCTTCGCGGAACCGCTGTTCGCTCTGGCGGGCGGCCTGCTCGGCCCGTTTCTGGTCGGTGATGTCGTACACCGAACCGACGATGGCCACGAGCTTTCCGTCCTGAAGGATCGGCGTTGGGTGATCCCGTAGCCAGATGTACACTCCGGACGCGGTCTTCCGGCGATACTCGAGTCCGCCCTGGGGAGTGGGCGAACCGGCGCGGAAGTGCTTTCTGGTGAACTCATCCAGCAGCGGAATGTCGTCCGGATGCGTGTGCTCCAGCGTCTCGCCCTTGCCGAACTGCAGGAACTCCTCCTTGGGCCAGCCGAATATGTCCTCGACGCAGTCGGAGAGATATTCGTAGTGGTCCTCGATGGCGTTGTAGCGGTACAGCACGTGGCTGGAGCGCTGGAGGGCTTCCCGGAACCGCTGTTCGCTCTGGCGGGCGGCCTGCTCGGCCTGCTTGCGGTCGGTGATGTCGTAGACGGCGCCGACGACGGCCACCACCTGCCCGTCCTCGAAGATCGGCGTCGAGTGGTCCCGCAGCCAGATGTAGTGACCCCAGGCGGTCCGGCGGCGGTACTCGTTGACCAACTCCCGGCGAGACCCATCGCTCGGCCAAACCTGGGTGAAGAACTGCTCGACCCGGGGGCGGTCCTCGGGATGAATCTGCTCGAAAGACTCGGCCTTTCCGAACTGCAAAGCCTGCTCCATCGGCCAACCGAACATCTCCTCGACGCAGTCGGAGAGGTACTCGTAGTAGTCTTCCACGACGTTGTAGCGGTACAGAACATGGCTGGAGCGCTGGAGGGCTTCCTGGAACCGCTGTTCGCTCTGGCGGGCGGCCTGCTCGGCCAATACGCGGTCGGTGATGTCCCGGGCGGTCCAGATCACCCGCGGGCCTTGCTCGCTCTCGAACCGCGCGACGCGCGCCTGGAACCATCGCTGCTCGCCGCTGGGCAGGATCAGGTCGTACTCGTGGGTCTGGGGCTCGCCGGTCGCGATGGCGGCGTCGACGATGCCCTGGCAGACAGAGGCGACCTCCTCGGGAAGCATCTCGTGGATGGTGTTGCCGATCAACTTGTCGGCCGGTGCCGCCAGCAGATCGCTCTCGGCTGTGAAAATGTCAACGTACCGCCCGTCCGGATCCAGCACGAACATCAGGTCCGGCGTGGATTCCAGAATGAGCCGAAGCTGCTGCTCGCTTTTCAGGGCGGCCTGCTCTGCCTCCACGCGCTCGGTGATGTCCCTCACCGCCACGATCGCGTGGTCCTCGCCGCCGTAAACGAACCGCTTCACCGAAGCCGACTGCCAGCGGGGTTCGCCCTGCTCGTTGGTCAGCAGGTATTCGACGCTCTGGGGCTGACCGGTCTCCAGGGCGCGGTGGAGGGGCGGCGTGCAGATCTCCACCAGTTCCGGCGGCAGGACGTCCTGGAACCGCCGGCCCAGCATCTTGTCGGCCTGGGCGACCAGCAGGTCCGACCCGGAGGTGAAGATATCCACGTACACCCCGTCGGCATTGAGCACGAACACCAGGTCCGGGGTCGTCTCGAGGATCGCCTTCAGCCGCTCCTGCGAACGGCGAAGCTCGGCTGTGCGTTCGGCGACCTGTCTGGAAAGCTGCTTTCTACCGTCGGTCAGTTGGCGTTCGGCGTTTTTGCGGTCGGTGATGTCCATCATCACGCCGACCAGGCCGTTGATTCGCCCGTTGTCGTCGTAGAGGGCAGCTTTGTGGAACAGCACGTCCCGCGGCGAGCCGTCCGCCCGGGTGGTGCGGTATTCGTACACCTGCCGGGCCGAGTCCTCGCGAAGAATCTCCGCGTCCCGGGCGGAGTACGTGTCTGCCGAGGGACGATCCCAGACCTGCTGGACCGTCTTGCCGATGATCTCCTCGCGCCGCCGACCCAAAAACTCCGCGAAGGCGACGTTACAGCCGAGATATCGTCCCTGGAGATCCTTGTAGAAGATGGGTGCGGGAATCGTGTCCATCAGCGACTGCAGGAAGCGTTTCCCGTTCCCGTTGTCGCCGGATTGTCGTGGATCGTCGCTGGCCATGGGCAGTTCCGAAGCGTTGAGATGCGCATCGGCCATCCTACCGGGCAGGGATGCTTCTGTCACCTCGTTTTGACCTGCAGGCGGTGCCCGGGCGCGATCTTTTCCACGCAGGCCGGCGTGTCTGCGGTTTTTCCTTGTCAGCGAAACGCGCGGGTCGGATAGTAGAACGCAGACGCGCCCGCCCGGGCTGGTCGCCCGGCGGCAAAGAGACTATTCCAGGTCAGGGAGGTACACGAATGGCCAAGCAACTCGATAACGTCCGCAAACTCTCCAAGCCCCGCGGCTCGGTCAAGAAAGCGATCACCTTCGGCGTCTGCGCCACCAGCGACCCGCGCATCGACGACGAGTCGCGCCGGCGCTGTGTGAACATCGTCGAGATGGTCGCCGGCGTCATCGCCGAGGGCGTCACCATGCCCGACGGGACGCCGGTGGAGGTGGTCTTCTCCGAGATTCTCATCGACGGTGAGAAGCAGGCCGACCAGGTCGCCGCCCAGTTCAGGAAGGCCGACGTCGACGCCATCGTCGTCGCGCCCGATACATGGGCCTTCCCGCAGCTGACGCTGATCAGCCTGCTGGCCCACTTCGCCGGGGACATCCCCGTCAACATCACCTGCGGAAACTCCGGACCCAAGCCCGGGGTGGTCTTCGCCCACGCCGTCAACGGTGCCCTCGCCCAGTACGGCAAACTCGTCGCCCTGAACGTGGGCACCTGGCCGGACACCGGTCAGAAACCCGAAATGACCGACGCCACCGCCGAGGCGCTGATCGACTGGTGCTACGCCGCCCTCACCTACGCCGGGCTCAAGGGGCGACGCGTGGTGGTCTTCGGGCACGACTCGATGGGCATGGAAACCGCACTGGCCCACGTGATTCCCACCCGCAACACCTTCGGCGTCGAGATCACCCGCCTGGACATGAAGCTGCTGGCCGACATGCTCACCAAGGGCGCCTACAAGCAGAAAGAGGTCGACGAACTCCGCGCCTGGATCGACAAGCACGTCGGCAAACGGCTCGAACTCCGCGACCAAGGCGACTCGGAGAAGTTCAACCAGTCGCTGGCGATGTACCTGATCATCCGCGACCTGATGGCCGACCTGAACGCCGTTGGCGGCGGGTTCATGTCACAGCTGGAGTGGGGCTCGGACCGCCGCGGCACGCCGCTTCCGGTGGCCGACGCGATGGAGTCGCTGTTCAACTCCACCTTCGACCACAACGGCGAGAAGGCCCCGATGCCCTACGCCACCGAAGCCGACGTCCAGGGCCTGCTCACGCAGCTGTTCATGACGTGGCTGTCGGGCGGGAATCCGCCGCTGTTCATGGACTTCCGAAAGGTCTGGGAGCCGTGGGAGATCAAACAGCTCGCCGAAAAGACCGGCGTGAAAGTGCCCAAGAATGCCCTCTGGGCCCAGCGCGGCTTCGTGGACGGCGACAACTCCGGCTCGGCCAGCTTCAACTGGGCCGGCAAGCCGGGCGAGAAGGCATCGGCCCTGATGAAACGTGTCGCCATGCCATTGGCCGACGAGTTCTACTTCCCCGGCGGCGGAAACAGCGTCACCTTCACCACGCCCGGCGGAATCGAGGGCATTGCCGCCCGGCTGACCTACTCAGCCATGAACAACATGTTCAGCCTCATCTGGGACGAAGCGACCACCACCGAAATGCCCGACCAGCTCGCCCACGCCGTCGCGAACACCTCCACGCCCACCTGGCCTCACACGTGGGTCGTGCCCAAGTACGCCACGATGGCCGAGTACAAGCAGTACGCCCCCGCCAACCACTTCCACATGACCTGGAACCTCAAGCCCGCAAGGCTGCAGCACTGGATGGACCTCACCAACGTCCTGTCCGTCGCCCCGTGGGTCGAGCGGCCGGCGCTGGTGCCCGGCACGGACCGCCCCCAGCCGTTGGCGCATCTCATCAACGGCGGCGAAACCCAGGCGAAAATGCTGCTCGCGAGAAAATAGCCCAATCCCCCAAAACCGCACTGCCACAAAACCCGCCCCCGTCCGCCTCGGCCGACGGGGGCGGTACACTACAACACGGGTATCGTGTATACGCTGATGATCCTGACCCACAAGGAATACGACCGCGACGTCTGGAAGGAGCGGCTATGAAGACCCGGCCACTGACCCATGACGACATCCCGGAGACCTACGTCGAGCTGACCGGTCTGTTCATGCCCCGGCCGTTGCATGACGAGGTGGACTACCGCAATGCCCTTACCGTCCTGGACGCGATGGCTGGCTGGGAAATGAACGTCGACCAGGAAGACTACTTCGAAGCCGTCGCCACGTTCGTGGAAAAATACGAAACCAGGCACCATGCCCTGGACGCCGGCGATCTGACGCCGGTGGAGTTGCTCCGTGCGCTGATGGCCGAGCACGACATGAATGAGTCGGACCTGGGCCGCCTGCTGGGCGACCGAAGCCTCGGGCATCGCGTTCTCAGCGGTCAGCGCGAACTGAGCAAGGCCCACATTCGCACGCTGGCTGAGCATTTCAGCGTCACCCCGGCCGCCCTGCTGTAGCCGTTGGCGAACCTTCGGGCCGGCGGAGGCGGCAAAGAGTACGGGCGGCTTCCTGGCTTCAGCGCGTGAACGGTATGGGATGTTGCGGGCGTGAAGAGCAGGGGTTCATCCGATCGGCTGGGAGACAGAAAGCTGCCTTTCCCCTGCACGGCCCCGCCGGTCTACTCGTCGAACACGATGCAGACTTTGCCGTCTTCCGCCTCAGCCGCGAGCTGGTAGGCGCGGGCGGCGTCGTCCAGCGTGAGGCGGTGGGTGCAGGTTTTCTCGGGGTGCAGGCCCCAGGCGTCGAGGTCGCCCAGCAGGTCCTGCATGTGCTTCAGCGAGGTCACCCACGAGCCCACCAGCGTAATCTGCTTGTGGATCAGCGTTGGCGAGACGTCGAACCGCACGTCGCCGCCCTCGCCGACGAACGCGCATCGCCCCCAGCTGCGGGTGCACCCCAGCGCCAGCTGGCGCCCAGCCGACGCGCCGCTGCAGTCGATGCTCGCGGAAACCCCCTCCTCGTCGTCGACAGCCGAGAGTACGCGCTGTTTGGCGTCGTCAGCGTAGGCGTCGATCGCGGCGTCCACCAGGCTGAGCGTCTCAGCCAGCTCGCGGCGAGACTCCGAGATGTCCGTGCCCACGATGGTGTGCGCTCCCAGCGCCCTGCCCAGCATCGCTGCCGCCAGGCCCACCGGCCCCAGCCCGGTGATCAGCATGGCGTCCGAGCCATTCAGCCCGATGCGCTTCAGCGCCTGGTAGCTCGTGGCGAAGCCGCACGCGCACAGTGCCCCGTCCACGAACGACAGGCTCTCCGGCAGCAGGATGCAGGTGTTCTCCTCAGCCAGCATGTACTCGGCATGCCCGCCGTCGCGCTGCCAGCCATAGGCGGCCCGGTGGGGCGAGCGGCAGGAGATCATGTACCCGGCCCGGCAGTCTTCGCACACCCCGCACCCGGCGATGTGATAGACGGCCACCCGGTCGCCCTCGGCCAATCGCCTGCAGCCGGGCCCGACGGCAGCCACCTCGCCGGCCGGCTCGTGCCCGGCAATGACGCCCTGGTACGCCTCGGGCCCGGTTCCCAGATGCTCGCGATAGATCGCCCGAATGTCGGACCCGCAGATGCTGGAGGCCTTCATTTTCAGCAGCACCTGCCCGTGACGGGGGGTTGGGATCTCGACGTCGCGGAATTCCACCGTGCTGTCTCCGGGCAGATATAGGCCTCTCATCGTAGCCATGGGTTGCTCCCTTGTCGGTTTCTGTGTAGGACGGGCGTCTCGCCTGTCGGTTTCTGTGTAGGACGGGCGTCTCGCCTGTCGGTCTTGCCTCAGTGTATCGGCTGTGGAAGGCGTGTCGAGAACTCCCGGCAGGTTGTTGGATGGTCGGCGTGACGGGCGAGGCTCTCAGAGATGGCAAAACAGTAAATTACTGGATATCGTTATCGTTAATACCGATAGGATAGGGCGAGATCATACCTTATGACTCGCAAGCTGGAAGCACAGCGGGGGGCTTGGCGTTGGCCAGGCTCGGGGCGTTGTGTGCTTTCTGTGCAGGACTTTACATTGTGTAATGTGGGAGCGGAGGAGTCCGCAACTTGCCCTTTTCTGTGCTGACCCACGCGC
>CAZFPT010000091.1:0-13098 GCA_964521005.1 uncultured Planctomycetaceae bacterium
CGCCTTCGGCGAACACGGCCTGGAAGGCCGTGCGACGTTGAAGCCCCATGGTGAGGTACACGAACCGTGGGGGTAGAGAAGCGACAAACAGCGACAAGCGAACCGCGACACGCGACCAGCGGGTGCCACCGGCGTGTCCCCACGCCGGTGCCCGCGCGTCGCATGGGCATCCTGCCCATGTTCTGTTGTGTATTGTTTTCGCCTTCGGCGAACACGGCCTGGAAGGCCGTGCGACGTTGAAGCCCCATCTTGAGCGAAGCGAAAGGTGGGGGTAAACAGCGACGAGCGACGAGCGAACCGCGACACCCGCGAATCGCGCCCGCAACAAGTTGCGAGCCCTACGGCACTCATATCGACCCGAATGCGGGAGATCGGAATGCGGACCGATCAACGTCTGCTTTCCTTGGAATTTGGTACTTGGAATTTGTCACTTCACTGACGCACCCGGCGGGCCGAAGTTGGAGCCCGTCATCCGTCGCGGTGGGTTTGCGATCTCGGTGGTTTACTTCGCGCCGCCGGCGCGGCAGAATGATCGGGCGGCCCCGTCGCATTCCGACGCATTTTGACCCATGCAGGAGCAACCAGCTATGGCCAGGATACTGATCTGCTACTACTCCAAGACCCATCACACCGAGCACATGGCCGAGGCGGTCGCCGAGGGCGTCTCGCAGGTGGACAAGGCAGAGCCCGAGGTCCGCAGCGTCGATCAGGTCGCCCCGCAGGACCTCGCGTCGTATGACGGGATCATTCTCGGCTCGCCGGTCTATTACGGTTCGATGGCCGGCGAGATCAAGACGCTGCTGGACCGGAGCATCACCATCCACGGCAAGCTGGTGGGCAAGGTGGGCGGGGCGTTCGCCAGCAGCGCCAATGTCGGCGGCGGAAACGAGTCGGCCATCATGCACATGCTCCAGGCGTTGCTCATTCACGGCTGCGTGGTGCAGGGGTCGGTCATGGGCGACCATTACGGGGCTGTCGCCATCGGCGATCTTGATGATCGCTCCCGCCGGCAGTGCTACAACCATGGCAGAATGATCGCCGAGTTGGCTGTCAAGCTGCATGGCTGATCCGGCGTCCGAGTCCGACAACACCGGCTGCCTGGCGGCGCTGCGGAGCGATTCGCCCCCCTGGGCGATCCGCGTGATGCTGGTAAGCGAGGTGCTGGGGTACGTCGCCATCGCGCTGCTGTACACGCTGGTGGGCATGCGTCGGCCTCGCGAGGTGAACGCGTGGGTGGTGGCGTTCTTCGTCTTTGCCGCGACCTGGCCGATCGCGATGAACCTCCTCCACGGCGACCGCCCGAAAGATTCCGGCCTGCGGTTGGACACGTTCGGGGCGTCACTGAAGGAAGTGCTGCCGACGATGCTCGTGATGATGCTCGGGGTCGGTGCCGTCGGTTGGTGGGCGGGGGGATGGCATTGGCATCACGCGGGGCATTTCGCACGCATGGGCAGCCAGTACATGCTCTGGGGACCCATTCAGCAGTATCTGCTCCAGGCGTTCGGGCTGCGACGTTTCCGTCAGGCGGGGTTGCCTCCGTGGGCGGCGGTGGTGCTGGCGGCGGGGGTGTTCGCCATTATGCACGCGCCCAATTGGCCGTTGGTGGCGCTGACGTTCGGGGCCGGGCTGGTCTGGTGCGTGCAGTTCCTGCGACACCCGAATCTGCTGACGCTGGGGTTGGCCCATGGCGTTCTGGCGGTGTGGGTGTACCACGTGCTGCCCGGCGAGTGGATGCAGCGCCTGACCATCGGGGCGGAGTATCTCCATCGCCTCGCGCGATAGAGAAGACGGCCATCGCTGGGGGGTTACATGCCCGCGAGAGTCGCGGCAATCATCACGCCGTTGAACAGTGCGTGGATCAGGATCGGGGCGACGAGTCGGCTGGTGCGTTCGTAGTTGTAGCCCAGCACGACTCCCAGCAGAATAAGCGACGGGACGTCCTGGATGTACGAGGCGTGGACCGCCCCGAACAGCACCGATGCGCAGGCGATCGAAACCCACGGCCGACGGGTGTACCGGCGGAACGTGGTCTGCAGGATTCCGCGGAAGAACGTCTCCTCGGCCAGTGGGGCGAGCACGACGGCTGAGACGATCAGCACGAGCTTCCAGCCGACCGGCAGCGAAGGCAGGGCCGTGAGAAGATCATGGGGTCGTTGGAGATCGGACGGAATCAACCAGCGACTTACAGAGAGCGTCACCAGCACGATGGGGATGGCGATAAGCGTGCCCATGACGGCCCGGCCGGCGTCGAACAGCCAATGTCGCAGCGAGAGGCCCAACCCGCGCACCAGGCCGTTGCGGAACGCCAGGCAGGCGACCGCGAGCGTCGAACCCAGATGCGCAACTTGCGCAACGACGTTGGCCAGCAGTATTTCCGGCATGTCCGGCCAGACGTGCCCGGCGACGGCGCCCGCCAGCACCCACAGAATCAGCGGGATGATCGCATGCAGCGGGGTGAGCGTGTTGGGGCGGCCCGAGGTCCGGCCGGCCAGGTCGAGCTTGGACGGAACGGCGATGCGACGGATCGTCCAGACCGCGAGCATGACCGTCCCCACCGCGGCGATGCCCATGAGCATGGGGGATATCATCGCGTCGCTCGAGGCCGATTGGCTGGTGGGGCTGGTTTGTGCAAGTCCCCTCACCGCGTCGGCCAGGGCGTACAATGGGTTTGACATCGATCAGCTCGCGCGAGTAGGTTGATTCCGGTTCGTATTCGGAGGGCGTTTCCCGATGGCTGAAACTATATTGCACCGTATCCTGGAAACCAAGCGCAAAGAGGTGGCTGCGTTGTACGAGCGGACCTCCCTGGAGGCGATGCGCGACCGGGCCGGGCAGGCGACGCGCCCGAGGAACTTCTTCTCGGCGGTGACGGAGAAGCCGGCGAGGCTGTTGAACCTTATCGCCGAGGCGAAAAAGGCCTCGCCGTCGGCGGGCGTCATTCGCGAGGACTTCCGCCCGGACCAGATCGCCCGGGAATACGAAGCCGGCGGCGCCTCGGCCATCAGTGTGCTTACCGACGAGCAGTACTTCCAGGGCCATCTGGACTACCTCTCAGCCGTCAAAGAGGCCTGCAGCCTGCCGGTGTTGCGCAAGGATTTCATCATCGATCCGATCCAGGTGTTCGAGGCGCGGGCAGCCGGTGCGGACGCCATTCTGCTCATCGCCGCTGCACTGCCCCCGGGGAAACTGCTGGACCTGATGATTCTCGCCACCGAGCTTCGCATGACGACGCTGCTGGAGGTGCACGACGTCGAGGAGGTGATGGGCATGCGATCGGCGGTGGGCTTTCCGCTGCCGAAGTACGGCCTGCTGGGGATCAACAATCGCAACCTCGCCACGTTCGAGGTGGACTTGGGGACCACGCTGCGGCTGTTGGATCTTGTCGGCGATGAGACGCCCGTGGTCAGCGAGTCGGGCATCAAGACGCGCGAGGACGTTGAGAAACTGCGTGACGCCGGCGTATCGGCGATGCTGGTCGGCGAGACACTCATGCGATCCGGCGACTTCGCCGAGGGAGTCAACGAACTGCTGGGCCCGAGAAACGAAGACTGATCTCACCGGTGCGCTCGATATTCCAAAGCGTTTCGAGTTGGTGTATGATTCCCCACCGCCGGGAAACGACGTGTTTTGGACCTTGAAATGAGGACACATCATGGCGGAATCACCTCTCGAACAGACGCGTGAGAACTGGGGTTCACGGGCCGGGTTCGTTCTGGCGGCGGTCGGCTCTGCCGTCGGGCTGGGCAATCTGTGGGGCTTTCCCTACAAGGTCTACGACAACGGCGGCGGGGCGTTTCTCATTCCGTACCTCATCGCCATGCTGCTGGTGGGCATTCCGCTGCTGATTCTCGAATTCTCGCTGGGGCACATGACGCAGAAGGCAGCCCCCGACGCCTTCCGCGGGATCAATCGCAAGACCGAGCCGGTCGGCTGGTGGGGGATCATCCTGGGGTTCGTCATCATCACCTACTACCCGGTGATTCTGGCGTACTGTCTGAACTTCCTGATTGTCTGCGTCGGGGGGATCTTCACCGGCGGTGAGCTTCCCTGGGCCGGCGAGGGGCTTGACGGCGTCAAGCAGGCCAAGAGCTACTTCTTCAACGACTATCTCCAGACGTGGACGGAGACCGAACTCGACAGCGGCGTCAAGCCATGGGCCTTCGGCCGACTGGTCACGCCGATCGTCCTGAGCCTGGTGGCCATCTGGGTGCTGATGTACCTGTGCATCTTCCGCGGGGTGAAGCTGGTCTCCAAGGTCGTGCTCTGGACGGTCCCGCTGCCGTGGATCATGCTCATGTTGCTCACCATTCGCGGGTTGACGCTTCCCGGGGCGGGCGAGGGGCTGAACTTCTTCCTCGACCCGGAGTGGGGCCGACTGGCCAACCCCGAAACGTGGCGGTGGGCGTTCGGGCAGATGTTCTTCAGCATGTCCCTGGCGTTCGGCGTGATGATCACCTACGCCAGTTTCCTGCACCGAAAGAGCGACATCAACAACAACGCCGCCATCATCGGGCTGGCCGATATCGGTACGAGCTTCGCTGCCGGCATTGCGGTGTTCGCCACGTTGGGCGCGATGGCATTCGCCACCCAGCATGCCGCCTTCGTCCAGCAGAACGCCGACCTGGCGGTTCCGGTCACCGAGATCGTCGATGGCGGCCCGTCGCTGGCGTTCGTGGCGTTCCCCTACGCCTTGGCGCAGCTGCCGGGGTCGGCGTGGTTCGGCGCGGTGTTCTTCGTCGCGCTGCTGACACTCGGGATCGACTCGGCCTTCTCCATCACCGAGAGCGTGCTGACCGGGCTGGTGGACAAGACCGGCTGGTCGCGCGGAAAAACGCTGATCGGCATGAGCCTGGTCGGCCTGGCTGGGGGAGTGATCTACTGCACCCGCGGCGGGCTCAACTGGCTGGGTACGATGGACAGCTTCATCAACTCCACCTGGGGCGGAATCTGCCTGCTGGGCCTGCTGGAGTGCGTCGTCATCGGCTGGGCGTATCGCCTGGGACGGCTGCGAGAGCACGCCAACGAACGCTCCGACTGGCACCTGGGCGGCTGGTGGGAGATCATCATCCGCTACATCGCCCCGGTGCTGCTGAGCGCATTGTTCGCGTGGTCGCTGCTGGAGAAGCTTTCCGGGCCATTCCTGTATACCCCCAAGGGCGAGTTGAACTGGCTGATGGTCGTCGGGGTGGGTGTAGCGATCGCCGCCCCGATCCTGGCGCTGCTGCTGAGTCTGAGGCACTCGCCGGGGGCGAACCGGCATGCCACGCACGTCGGCCAACCCCGCACCGGCAGGGGTTTGGGCGTGGTGGCGATGCTGGCGTTGTTGGCGGCGATGGCTGCGATGGTCAGCGGCTTTGCCCACGTGCGGGTCGCCCAGGAGGCGGGCAACGCATACGCCGCTTCGCTGGACGCGCTGAAGAACATCCCGCCCGAGGACGTCGCTGCGCCTCCCGAGGCGATCGGCCAGACGCTCTCGGCAGCCCAGCCGATGCTGTGGGGCGCGATGTGTGCCGGCGTGTTGGCGGTGGTCGGCGGGGCGATGATCGTCGCGAAGGCCGAGGGCGGCAGAAAGCGGCCCAGCGGGTTTGCGCGGTTCTCTGCCGGCGGGGGTGTGATGGTAGTCGGGGCCGTGGTCGGCGTGATGCTGGCGGCGGCGATTCTTCCGCCCCGGCTCGAGAAGAAGCACGCCGCTGTCCAACTCGTGATGGCTGAGACGCCCGTGATCGCCACGACCCAGCCGGCCGAGACGGCAACGCAGCCCGCTACCGCCGAGGCCGACGACCAGGCCCCGGTCGCCCAGCCCCGGACGCACGAACTGAGCACATCGAGCTACCTCGTTCTCACCGCGATGATCGCGCTGTTGGTGGTGGGGTTGGCGTGGTGTTTCTTCCGGGCGATCAAGTCAGCCGGCACGGGCAACGCCGCCACGCCCCAGCAGGCAGAGGGCATGGAAGACGAAGAATGACCCAACCCCGGCTGTGCGTGTTTCTGTGAGTGGCTTCGGGGAAATCCGCAAGGTCGAAGTGACGCTCAACCCTGCCCGTAGTAAGCGTTGGGGCCGTGCTTGCGCTGGAAGTGCTTTTTGCGCAGCCGACGGACGCCCTTCCGGAAAGTCTCTCAACCCTGCCCGTAGTAAGCGTTGGGTCCGTGCTTGCGCTGGAAGTGCTTTTTGCGCAGCGCATCGGACACCCCGGGTGCGTCCGGCCAGAGCGCGAGCGTCTGGGCGGCGATCTGCGCGACGGTCTCGAGTGTCACGGCGTGGGTGACCGCGTCGGCCACGTCCGCGCCCCACGCGAAGGGCCCGTGCTCGGCCACCAGGCAGGCGGGAACGTGCAGCGGCGCCAGCCCGTCCATGCGTCGGACGATGGCCCTGCCGGTATTGGCTTCGTAGTCGGCGGCAATTTCCGCCTCGGTGAGTCTGGCGGTGCAGGGGATCGGCCCGTTGCAGAAGTCCGCGTGCGTCGTGCCCAGCGGAGGGATGTCTCGCGCCGCCTGTGCCCACGCCGTCGCGTGGGGGCTGTGGGTATGCACCACCCCGCCGACGGTCTCCCAGGCGTTGTACAGCTCGCGATGAATCGGCGTGTCGCTGGAGGGACGCAGATCGCCCTCGACCCGTTCGCCCGTTTCCAGCGAAACGACGGCCATGCTCTGGGGCGTCATCTCGGCGTAGGGCAGGCCGGAGGGTTTGATCACCAGTGTTCCGGTCTCGCGGTCGACGCCGCTGACGTTGCCCCAGGTGAGAATCACCAGCCCGGCGTCCACCAGGGCGAGGTTGGCGTTGCAGACGATTTCCTTGAGGCCTTCGAGCATCATGCTCTCCTCGCGCGGGTTCGGATCTCCAGCAGCCGCTTCATGACGTGGTTGACCCCGCCTGACCACTCGGCTGTCCCGAACGCCTCGTGCAGTGTGTGGTAGAGCGCGTACAACTCCCGATAGACGGCGTGGGCGCCGGCGTCGGGCATGTAGACGATGTCCTTGACGCCGCTCATGGCGGCCTGGGCGTGGGCGAAGGTCTCATGGGCCCCCGCGGCAACGGCACCGGCCATCGCCGCCCCGAGAGCGCACGCCTGCGACGATCGCCCGATTTTCATCGGCCGACCCAGCACGTCGGCGTAGATCTGCATCACCAGGGGGTTCTTCTCGGCGATGCCCCCGATGTTGATGAGGTCTTCGACGCCCAGGCCGTATTCCTCGAACCGCTGGACGATGGTCATCGTCCCGAACGCGGTCGCTTCGATCAGGGCGCGATAGATCTCGGCGGGGGTGGTGTGCAGCGTCTGTCCCAGCAGCAGCCCCGTCAGCCTTTGGTCCACCAGGACGGTGCGGTTTCCGTTGTTCCAGTCCAGCGCGAGCAGGCCGCTGGCGCCGGGCGCGAGGCGGGCTGCCTGCTCGGTCAGTTCGGCGTGTCCGAGCGGGCCGGTGTCGTCGGAGGGACGCACGACGTTGACGAACCAATTGTAGATGTCGCCCACGGCGCTCTGGCCGGCCTCCAGGCCGATCATGTCCGGCAGGATGCTCCCGGGGACGATCCCGCAAAGTCCCGGAATGTCCGAGACCTCGGCGTCCGGCGGGGCGACCAGCATGTGACAGCCGCTCGTGCCGATGGTGTGAACGAGCGTGCCCGGACGGATGCCCGCCCCGACCGATCCGAGATGCGCATCGAAGGCGCCCGCGCTGAGGGGAATCCCCGCGCGCAGACCGACGCGGTCCGCCCAGTTGCCCGTGAGCCCTCCCACGACGGTGCCGATCGGCACGGCGCGGTCTTTGAGTCGGCCTCGAAGCTCCGCGAGGGCGGGATCGAGCTTGCCGAGGAACTCCGCGTCCGGATAGCCGCCCCAGGCGTCGTTGTACATCGCCTTGTGACCGGCGGCACAGACGTTGACCACCAGCGCCTCGGGGTGCTCGGTCCCGGTGAGCATCGCGGGAATCCAGTCGGCGATCTCCACCCAGCTGTAAGCGGCCTCGAAGACGTCACGGCTGGTCCGCAGGCAGTGGAGAATCTTCGCGAAGAACCACTCGCTGGAGTAGGTCCCGCCGCACTTGGCGAGGTACTCGGGGCGCATCTGGGACGCCAGGGCGGTGATCTCCTCGGCCTCGGCGATCGAGGTGTGGTCCTTCCACAGCCAGGCCATCGCGGCGGGGTTCTCGGCGAACCGGTCGCTCAGCGCCAGCGGCGTTCCCGATCGGTCCACCGGCAGGGGGGTGCTGCCGGTGGTGTCCACGCCGAGACCCACGACGTCGGCAGGGGAGAAGCCCGGGCGGTTTGCGCGGGCCTGCTCGAGGGCGTCGCGGATCGAGCGTTCCGCCGTCGCAACGTAGTCGGCTGGGTGCTGGCGGGCGAGGTTCGGGTCGTCGCTGAGGACCACGCCGTCGGTTCCGCCGGGGTAGCCCGCCACGGCAGAGGCAACCTCCTCGCCCGTGGCGACGTCCACGACGATCGCCCGTGCGCTGTTGGTTCCGTAGTCCAGTCCGATGGTGCAGTCGGGCATGGTTCGCCTCGTGCTATTCGTTCATCGCGAAGGGGTTCTCGCCGTCGTAGGGCTGCTCCGGCGGGCGGGGCGTGTGGACCTCGTCGATGCCCAGCAACTCGGCGGCGTCGAAGAGTACCTTGCCCGCGTGGGCGAAGGCGATCGCCCCGTGGTGCGGGAATTGGCCGATCAGGACGTGGCGGTAGAACCGCGCGAAGTTCGGGATCGCCATCACGCCGATGCAGCCGAAACTGCGCGGGTCCAGGTCCAGCAGATGTCCCTCGGCGAGGTAGCTCCGCACGCCGCCTTCGAGGTCCGGCTGCACGCGGAAGCAGGTGGCCGGGCCCGGGCGGAGCTGGCCTTCCAGCGTGCCGCGTGTGATGTCCGGCCGGTCGGCGTCCGGTTCCATCAGGCGGTTCATGATGAGCTGGTAGTGGATGGCGCAGTCCTTCATGCAGCAGCTGGGCGTGTTGCCGCAATGGAAGCCCATGAACAGGTCGCCCGGCGCGGCGCCCTTGAGGTCCACTCCCGGGGAGATCATGTCCGCGGGGACGGTGTTGTTGAGGTCCAGCAGCGTCGCGGGGGTGGAGCTGGCGAGGTAGCAGAGATACTCGCTGAAGGCGCCGTAGATGTCCACCTCGCAGGCCACCGGAACGCCGCGCGACGAGAGCCGCGAGTTGACGTAGCAGGGCACGAAGCCGAACGCCTTCTCGAAGGCAGGCCAACACTTGTTGGCGAACACCGCGAAATCCCGGCTGCCAAGGTTCGCCTCGGCGAATCGCTCCAGCGCCAGCTCGAACCGCGCGAGCTTGGGCAGCAGGTCGGGGTAGGTGTTGCCCTCGCCGAGTTCCTCGGCCATGTCTTGGGCGATGGAGGCGACGGCAGGGTCGCTTTCGTCCACGGCGTTGAACTCCTGGAACATGTCCAGCTCGGAGTTCTCCATCACTTCTACGCCCAGGTCGTACAGCGGGGCGATGGGGGCGTTGCAGGCGAAAAAGTCCTGCGGGCGAGGCCCGAAGCTGAAGACCTTCAGCCCCGCCACGCCGAGCACGACTCGGGCGACGTCGCGGAAGTGGGCGATCTTGCCGGCCAATTCGTCGGGCAGTCCCACGGGCATCTGCGGGATGTGCACCGCCACCGAACGGAGATCGAAGTTGATTCCTGCATTGAGCATGCCGCAGAACGCGTCGCCGCGCCCCTGGATGAGGTTCTCGCCGGTTTCCTCGGCTGCGGCGCAGGCCATCACCGGTCCGGGGAAGTTCTCCGCGAAGATGCTCAGCGGACCTTCCGGCCCGAAGTTGCCCAGGTAGATCACGGCGGCATTGCAGCCGGCGTCGTCCACTTCACCCAGTGCGGCGACGGCGTCGGACTCGGATTCGATGATCTGCCGGCAGGTGTAGACATCGAGACCGGCCGACCGGCACGCCTCGGCGAGTTTCGCCAGGCGGTTGCGGGTGAGCTCAATGGGGAAGCAGTCTCTGCTGACGCCGACCAGGGCCAGCGAGACCTGCGGTGCATTGGGACAATCAGCCATGGGGGTTCACTCCTTATCAGGTGTCGCGTTCCTGTATATCACGCACGCGGGTCGGGGGCAAACAGTGGCTTTGGCGGACGACGGTTTGGCTGCTTGCCAGAAAGACAGATACCTTGGCCCCCGCGGGACGATTAACAGGTGCATCCACTTCAACGGTCCGATCGCAGGAGAGAGCATGAGGCATAGAACGAACGTTTCCACAACCGGCAAACCAGTGGCAGCCTTTGGAATCATAGCGGGTTGCATTCTGTGTGCCCTGGCGATCTCGGCGGTGACGTTCGCCGATACGTCGGACCCGGCGGCGGTGCCCAACACGCGCGGGTTCCGCGGCCCGTACTCCAACGGGATTTTCCCTGCCGGTGAGTTGATGGACGAATGGCCCGCGGACGGGCCGAAGGTGCTCTGGAGTGTGACGGGGCTTGGGCGGGGCTTCTCGGCCGCCACCGTCACGCCGGAAACCATCTACTGTGCGGGCATGCATGGCAGCGACGGCTATCTCTACGCCTACGACCACGACGGCAAGCTCAAGTGGAAGAAGACCTACGGCAAGGACTTCACCGCTTCGGGACGGTTTCAGGGGCCTCGTGCGACGCCGGCTGTGACCGAGGACGGGGAGTACATCGTCATCGCCAGCGGCAGGAAGGCCGAGCGCCGCGTCGCCTGCTTCACGCCGGAGGGCGAGGAGCTTTGGAACGTGGACCTCAATGCGCGTCACGGCGGCAAGTCGCAGGGGTGGGGCTACAACGAGTCGCCGCCGATCTGCAACGGGAAGGTGTTCGTTACGTTGCGTTCGAAAGACAAGGAGTGCCCGCCCGTGGTCGCGCTGGACATCAAGACCGGCGAAACCGTCTGGAAGGCGGACGTCGAGGAGGGCGACCTCTCTGCCGGCGACGACTCGGCGATGGTGGTGGACACGGGCAAGCGGAAGCTGTTGATCGCGCCGCTCTGGCGGGGAGTGCTCTGCCTCGACCCGGACAGCGGCAAGAAGATCTGGCGGTTCTGGATCAAGAAGGGCGGCTTCTCGGCGGTCTACAGAGACGGGTACCTGTTCCTGCAGAACGCCCAGACGCCCGAGGAACGCAAAGAAGGCAAGGGGATCGGCAAGGGAACGATGATGCTCCGCCTCAAGCCCGACGGCTCGTACGAGAAGCTCTGGACCAGCCGACTGGGTCCGAATCTCGGCAAGACCGTGTTCCTGGACGGAAAGGTCTTCTTCTTCGCGGGAGCGAAGCGGGGGGCGAGCCTGGTGGCGCTGGATCGCGAGACCGGCAAGCTCCTCAAGAAGGTGTCCATGCCCGGCGGATGCGCGACGGCAGCCTCGGACGGCAAACTGGTGACGCTGGAAGGCGGCGAGCATCGCCACAAGAACACGCGTCTCTCACTGGTCAAGCCGACCAAGGACGGTTTCGAGATCGTCTCGCAGTTCAAACCCAGGCAGGGCACGCTGGAGGTCTGGACGCACCCGGTGTTCTACCGTGGCCGAATGGTCCTCCGCCACGGCGACCGACTGACCTGTTACGACGTGAGCGCAAAGGAGTAGCCTGTCCGGTTCTGCGGGAGTCAAACGGGCACGGGCTTCTGTGCGAGACATCCCTGAATTGTCGGCCCGTCGGTCGCTACCTGCCTCTTCGCCGTTGCACCAGCGCAGCCAGGCCTCCCAGCGCGAGCAGGCTCATCGTGGCCGGTTCTGCGCCCGTCCGGACTTGGTCGGATGGGTCTCGATAGGATGGTATGCAGGGCTGCAGGTGGCAGCGGTGGTGGCAATGATTTCTCAGCGGGAGGCTTGGCGTGGGTGAGTTTACAGCACACCAGATGGCGTTGCTCGTCGGCGCGGTCGGTGTGTTGGTGGTGCTGGCGGTGTTGATGAAGGCGGGCCTGGAGCGGCTGAGCATTCCGCCGCTGGTGGGCTACCTCGCCTTGGGCTTTGGCGTGCGGGTGCTGACCGAGCAGATCGGCGTGCCCGGCCCGGCGGGGGTGGAGGTGTTGCATTTCCTCGGGAAACTGGGCGTGATCGCGCTGCTGTTCCGCGTGGGGCTCGAGAGCGATCTGGAGGGGCTCCTGCGACAGCTGCGGTCCGCCAGCTTCATCTGGGCGGGCAACGTGCTCATCAGCGGACTTGTCGGCTACGCTGCCGCCCATTGGGTGCTGGGGCTGGAGCTGTTTCCCAGCATTGCGGTGGCCGTTGCGATGGTCGCCACGAGTGTGGGCATTCCGTCTCGAACCTGGCAGGATGCCGGCGCCCTGGACACCCCCGACGGCGAGCGGTTTCTCGATGTGGCGGAGATGGACGACATCTCGGGCGTGGTTCTGATGGCGTTGCTGTTTGCCCTGACGCCCGTTCTGCTCTCAGGGCGACCCGAAGGCTCGCAGGTTGCCTGGCCTGCGGTGCTGGCGTGGACCACGGGTCGATTTGCGCTGAAGCTCGGGTTGTTGGTGCTGGCCTGCTGGCTGTTCAGCCGATACCTGGAGAAACGCTACACGAACTTCTTTCGTCGTCTGGAACCCAAGCCCGACCCGATGCTGGTGGTGGTGGGCACGGGCATTTTCGTCGCTGCCGTGGCGGCATGGCTGGGATTTTCGGTGGCCATCGGCGCGTTCCTGGCGGGATTGGTCTTCAGCCGTGACCCCAAGCGGGTGCAGGTCGACGCGTCGTTCCAGTCTCTCTATGAACTGCTGAGCCCGTTCTTCTTCGTGAGCGTGGGGCTGATGATCGCGCCGGGCTCGCTATGGGTGGGAGCGACGTTGGGCGGTGTGCTGCTTGTGGCGGCGGTTCTCGGCAAGCTGGTGGGGACATCCCTGCCGGCACTGGCGTGCACCACGCGGGCCGGGGCAGTGGTGATCGGTGTGAGCATGGTCCCCCGCGCCGAGATCGCCATGATCGTCATGCAGAAGGCCCGCTCGCTGGAAAGCGGAATCAGCGACGCGATCTACTCGGCGATGGTGCTGGTCTGTGCAGCCACGAGCGTCGTCGCCCCGATCGTGCTCCGGTTGATGCTGGAGCGATGCGACTACAATTCTCCGGGGCAGGCAGAAGACTCGGCCTAGAGTGGACCAGACACCTGCCTGCAGGTTTTTGCGGGCGATGTTCGTGCCGGA
>CAZFPT010000092.1:0-13093 GCA_964521005.1 uncultured Planctomycetaceae bacterium
TGCGTTCCTCCTTCGCAAGCTCAGTCGAAACGCCACAAGCCCGGGCACCCTTGATAGGTGGATCGGATGCTACTCCAGAGCACAGGTGTGCGGAGAGACCTGTGGCACCCGTTTCCCGTCGCATGGGCCTGCGCGTCGCATGGGCTTCCAGCCCATGTTCTGTTTTGTTCCCGTCTTCGGCGTCGCGCCCGCAACAAGTTGCGGGCCCTACGGCACTGACGTTCGGAGACGCCGGTGGCACCCGGTGAACCGTGATTGAAGCCCCATGGTGAGCTCCGCGAACCGTGGGGGTAAGCAGCGACAAGCGAATCGCGACACGCGACTACCGGGTTGCTGCGTTTCTCCTTCGCAAGCTCAGTCGAAACGCCACAAGCCCGGGCACCCTTGATGGATTGATCGGCCGACGCCGCGAAGCACAGGTTTGCGGAGTGACCTGTGGCACCCCGTCGCATGGGTCTGCCCGACGAACGGGAATCATCGAACGTGGGGCGACGGGTCGTTGACCTGCAGACCGATTTGGCGGAGAATCCGGACGGTCCGGTACGGAGACGCCGTTGAGTGATGGAGCAGAACAGTGGGTTCAGCAGGCCCGACGCGGCAGCGGGGACGCCTTCGAGTGGCTCTATGCCCGCTACGCCCCGCGCGCCAAGGCCTATTTCCTGCGCTGCGGGTTCGCCGGCGAAGCCGACGACGTACTGCAGGAGACCTTTCTCCGGGCGTTCGGCTCGTTGGCGACCTACGACCCCCAAAAGGGCGCGTTTTCGACCTGGCTGGGAACCATCGCACGCAACGTCGCGCGCAAACGCTGGCGACGCAAGAACGGCCCGCCGGAATCGATCGACCCCGAACTGGCGGCAGAGGTGTTCGTCGCCCGGGGCGAAGCTCGCCCGGAAGACCGCGAAGAACACTCCGCCCTGGACGGGTGCATCGCCCAGCTGCCGGGCGATCAACGCAAGCTGATCCGCCTGCGATACGTCCGGGCAATGACGACCCGCGGCATCGCCGGCGAGATGGGAATCCCCGAGAGCACCGTACGGCTGCGTCTGAAAGAAGCGATGGCTGCCCTGCGGGCCTGTCTCCGCGGAAAGGGAATCGAGTCATGACCGCCCCGGGAAAGTCCGCCCTGAACTGTGCGCCCTTGACGCCTCGGAGGGTATAACAAGGTAGAGATGGCTGAGAACTCCGACAACCCGGATCGCCTGGACGAGATGCTCCGCGAGTGGGGTGCCCGCAAGGCGATCGACGAAGCCGACGTCCCGCCGCGTCGCGTGGCGATGGCAGGGGAGGAGTCCTCCTTCCGCCGGTGGGGGCCTCTGGTGGCGGCGGGGGTGCTGCTGGCCGCCTCTGCGGGGATCGCATTGTTTTCTTCCGGCCCCGCCGGCGATGGCGAGAACGGGCCGAACGCGGCCGGGAAGGGAAACGTCGCGGAAGTCCAGCGCCTGGAGGATGAGCTGGGTCGGCTGAGGGGAGAATTGGCCGACTCGCGGACCGCCCTGGCCGAGGCGGCTGAACGCCTCGAGGCGCTGCCCCGAAGCGAGCAGCAGCTCCGCCGCGAGATCGAGAAGGAATACGAGACGATGCTCGCCAGTCGAAAGAAGCGGTGGGAGACGCAGCAGCTCAAGCCCGTGCAGGCGAAGCTGAAAACGCTGACCGACCGCCTCGACGTGCGCGAGGCGAAGCTGGACATGCTCAAGGCGCAGCTGGCGAAGGCGAAGGCCGATCCCGGCCGCTTCGCCGAGTTGGAGAAGGCCTTGACGGCTGCCCGGGACGAGCTAACCGCGATGCGACTGGCTCTCGGCAAGCAGGGCGGGGAGATCCGTCAGCTTCGCAAGCAGGCCGACGGCTGCCAGAAGCAGGTCGCCTCGCTGGAGTCGACGGTGAGTACGTTGCGCCAGCAGGCCCGCACGCTGGAGGAAATCAAGCGGCGGGAACAGCGCAGCTGGGAGCGAATGGCGGCTATTTATGTACGCACTCTGGCCCCCCGGCAGCAAGGCCTGGAGGCAGTGGTCACGTCGGCGGGAAGGGCCGAGTTGAGCGGTCGGCTGGCGACAGCCCAGCGCAAGAGCGACCTGGACGAGGATACCCGCACGCTCCTGGCGACGCTGGAGGTGGTCGTCGTTCGGCTGGTGTTGCTGGACACCGGCGACGCGGACGAAGAGGCAGCCCTGCGGGCGGCGATCCGCACCCAGCGCCTGCTGGATCGCATCGACGATGCCTTGGACGCCGAAGGGATCAGCCCCCGTCTGGCGAATCTGCTGACCGAGACGAAACTGCTGCTCGTGGAGCTCCGGAATGCAGCCTAGAGCGGGACATCTTCTGTGCGTTGTGGCGGTGACGGCCGGGACGATCCTGGGCGGCTGCAGCTCGGTTGGATACGAGTACGCGCCGATTCAGGACCGCTCGGCGGCGGGAATCAAGGGCGAGGGCGTCGACGGGGTTCGCGTGGACGCCGCGATGGAGTTGATCACGAAGCTCAAGTACGCCGAGGCTGCCTCGATGCTCGAACCCGTCGTGTATGACAGCGATCGTCAGCTTGCCGCGTCGCCGCCCAACTCGGCGGAGGGTGGCAGGGCGAACGTCGAGGCGATGTTCTGGTTGGCGTTCTGCCGCGAGAAGACCGGCGCGTTGAGCGAGGCGGCGGAGCTGTATGCCGCGGTCCTGTCAATCGCCCCGGATTCGAAGTACGCCCGGCAGGCGAAGATGCGGCGACAGCGCGTGCTGGAGCGGATGCCGACTGTTTCCGGGTCGGCCGACTGAGCGTCAGGTGAACGTGCGTGGCGGGCGGTTCTCGTCGGCTTGCATGCCCACCTGCTGCTGGCCTCGCACCAGGACGTTGTGCAGTTCCTTGAACCGCCAGTTCATCGCGTGGAGGATCAACCCGAGAAACACGCTGCCGGCAGAGAGCAGCATCAGCCCGGTCGCCAGGATCGCCAGGGGGAATCGCCGCACTTCGCGGTATCCGCTCTCGACGTAGCCGATCACCGGCGGCAGGCCGGCCGCCATGCCGAGAAGGAACAGGACGATTCCCAGCAGTCCGAAAAACGTCAGCGGCTTGAGGGCGCGGGCGAGGTTGAACAGCTTCCACAGCACGCGGAACCCGTCGCGGAAGGTTCGCAGCTTGCTCTGGGATCCTTCCGGCCGGCCGCGATAGGGGACCTGCACTTCCGTGATCGCCAGCTTGTAGTAGAGCATGTGGATGGTCAGCTCGGTTTCCACCTCGAAGCCGCTGGAGACGATCGGGATCCGCTCGACGACGCGCCGGTTGAACACGCGATAGCCCGAGAGGATGTCCGTGAGGCGGGTACCGAAGATGCGGTTGATCAGCCCCTTGACCAGTCCGTTACCGGCGACGTGCAGCGGCCGAAATGATGTGTTTTCGTACTCCGAGAGTCTCGCCCCCACCGCCATGTCGGCCCGGCCGGTGCGGACGGGCGTGAGCAACTCGTGGACGCTCTGGGCGGGGTAGGTATCGTCCCCGTCGGTCATCACGTAGATGTCGGCGATCACCTCGGCGAACATTCGCTCGATGACGTATCCCTTGCCCTGGCGGGGTTCGTGGATGACGGCCGCTCCGTGCTCGGCGGCCAGGCGGGCAGTGGCGTCGGAGGAGTTGTTGTCGAAGACGTAGATCGTCGCTTCGGGCAGCTCGCGGCGGAAATCGTCCACGACCTTTCCGATGGTCGACTCTTCGTTGTAGCACGGCAGCAGCACCGCGATGGTGGGTTCGTTGGCCATGGCGGTATCGTACCCTCGCGCCGCGGGGCGTGGCAACGGGTTGGTTGTGATGACGCCTCAGGGAACCAGGTCGTCGGGCAGGTCGGAGGTCTTCAGCTGCGGGTTCGTTTTGAAGGGGTTGTAGAGCGGGTCGCCGATGAGCGTCATCCGCCAGCTGGCAGCGGGCGTGGTTCGCCAGTAGGCCTCGGCGAGGGTGTATTTGCCGGTCAGCAGCAGCGGGAAGAACTCCTGGGGCAGGGGGAAGGTGCCCAGGTACGGCTCGTTGACCGGTCCGATGGTGGCGGCTACGCCGTTCTGGATCATCTGCGGGCACCATTCCTGGCTTTTCGGGTCGCGCAGGTGCATCGCCTCGAAACTGGCGATGTGATAGCCCACCGACCCGGGCTGCCACTGGAAGGCGGGGATGTACTTCCGCAGCGAATACCACCCCACGTACAGGGCGGCCTTGGGGCACTGACCCCGCTGGAAGACGCTCTGTTTCTGGTCCAGCACGACCGGCAGGTCGATTTTCTCGGCCTTGAGCAGGTTGTTCAGGGCGACCAGGTTGCGGTCCCAGGCGGGGTGCTTTCCGCCCGCGTCGATGTACACCCGTCCGCTGAGGCCTTTGGCTTCGACGGCGACGGAGTCCTTGATCATCCGCTTGGCGTCGGAGGCCGACGGACCATCGATGCGGGCGGTCATCATCGTCGGCGGGACTTTTTTGCCCTTGAGACGCTTGGCCATCCGCCAGTGCAGCGGGTTGGCGACGAACTTCTTGAGCGGGTAGTTCGGATGCCACATCATCGCCAGTTCGCTGTCGACGGCGGCGTCTTTCTGCGGGCCGCTCATGGGGTTGGGACGCTTGCCGGTTCCGTGTTCCTGCCCGAACTGGTACAACCCCCACGCCCCGGAGACGATCTCCAGCAGGGCGGTCTTGATCTTCGCTTCCTTGACGGATTCCGGCTCGCCGAGCTCCTTGATCTTCGCCTTGGCGGCGGCGAGTTGCTTCTTGAGTTTGGCGATGTCCGGCGCGCCGATCGGCTCGTGGGAGGTGATGTAGCCGATGAGCCCTTCGAGCCCGAACACGTCCAGCTGCAGGGCCATCAGTTGGCGGGCCATCACGACCTGGTTGCCTTTGTCGCCTTCGCGGGGCACCTGACGGGTCTTGTAGAGGATGACGCGGTCGAGGTCTTTCCGCAGATCGGCCGGGGCGGGGAGTTTCTCGAACCGCTTGGGCTTGGTGTCGAACAGCTTGGTCAGCGGCGTGAGGCCGGTGTCCTTGAGCTGGGGGAACTTCTTGCCGACCGTTGCCAGCAGAACCTGGGCGGTGGCCATCCGATAGTGGCTGCGGGTCTTGGCGCGGCGGTAGACGGTCTTGATCGGCGAGTCGTTGATGTCTTCGCCGGTGACGCGGACCGGAACGCCCCAGATCAGCACGATGCACTTGATCTGGCCGACGAGCTTGCGTTTGACCAGCGTTTTGCGGATGGGCGTCAGGAGTTTGTCGTTGTAGTCCGACCGCTGCATCTCGTAAGCGCGGCTGACGTCGACGGCCAGCAGATTGTCGGCGGGGATCTTCCGCTGCTGGACGTAGTATTTCGCCAGGGCGAGCGAGTCGTCGAGGTTCTTGTTGGCGACGACGAGCACTTCCTTCGGCTCCAGCGCCAAGGCCCGCCCGGCCAGGAGCGTCAGCAGGATCAGGGTTATCGTCCGTAGTTGCCGCGAAAGTTTCATGGGTCTCTCACTTCGTTGTCGTATGGATATGAACGTCAAGCCATCCTATTGGACACGCCACGACTCCAAACGCTAGGATACGGGCAGCAGGAAACAATGCCAAACGATTTGCGCCGCCGGGCCTCGCCCGACGCGGCGCGGGAGACCAGAATGAAACGGACGGCGGCAGGCGGATTCGTGTTGATCGCAGCGTTGGGGTTCCTCGGCGGCTGCGTGGTTCATCAGCGGCAGGACACCCCGGTGGACGCCAGACACCAGCGCGAACCCGAGACCGGCAACCCGTACTACATCTACGTGCCCAGCACGTACGATGCGAGCGAGGATTGGCCGCTGGTGATTACGCTGCACGGGACGATTCCATACGACACCTACGACAAACAGATCAACGAGTGGAAGTATCTCGCTGAGCAAAAAGGGTTTATCGTGGTGGCTCCGTACCTGCGGTCCAGCCAGGGCGTGCTGCCGGTGATCCCCCGCGTGTGGTACGGCGACCTGCAGAAGGACCGCGAGGCGATCCTGGCGACGCTGGAAAAGGTCGGCAGGGAGTACAACATCGATCCGGACACGGTGCTGTTGACGGGGTTCTCCGGCGGCGGCTTTCCGATGTACGAAGCAGGCCTGCGCAACCCGGGGCGGTTCGGCATGCTGGTGGCGCGGGCGTGCAACTTCCGTTCCGACCAGCTGGAACGCATCGAACTGACCGACCGGGCGCGCAAGCTGCCCTTTGCGATGTACTGGGGCAAGGACGACGGCGTCCGCAAGCAGTGCTGGGAGGCGTATCGCTACCTGCGACAGAGGGGATTCGTCATCGAGCGCGAGATCATCAAGGGCGGCCATTTCCGCCACCCGGAGATCGCCTATCGCTACTGGCGGAAGATCCTGCCGGCCCGCCACCGACGACGGGCACGCTGAGCGCGCAGCCAAGCGGGCAGCCGATCCCGACCGCCCGCTTGTAAGAGTGTCGGTGCGGGGCTTACTCGTCGTGGACGCGTTTGAGCATTTTGTCGCGTGATGGCATGGCGTCTGGGTTTACGTCGGGGACGGCTGCGGTGCTGTAGCGTCGGAAGATCAGGTGGGACGGCTCGGCGTTTTCGGGCAGCTTGTACACCCAGTCGATGAAGAGTTCCTTGGGTCCGCCGTTCTTCCGCCAGGGGCGCAGGACGACCAGGTTTGCTCGGCCTGGCCCGCCGCGTCCGCTGAGGTCCTCGTCCTCGTTCTGTCGGGTTTCCTTGCGAAGGCGGGGCACGTCGTTGTTGGTGATGATCTTGAGTTTCCTCTCGACGACCTTGATATCGTCCGGATCGCGGCGGTACTTCTCGATCGCTTCGTAGGTCAGGTAGCCCACCGGCCAGGTCCGCCAGCCGTCCTTGGTGACCAGGCAGAAATGCGTGCCGGGCATGCGGAACCAGTCGTCTTCTTCCGAGCGGGCCTGCTCGTCGACCGTCACGCGGACAACCACCGTGCGCGAGCGGTTCTGCTGGGTCTTGCTCAGCAGGCCGTCGGCAGGGACGTCCTCCAGCCAGGCCGCGTTGGCGGGGGGATGATAGGCGCCCTTGACGGTCAGCGCGTCGGTCGGCGTGGAGATTCTGCCGTTGCGGCCGGCGCGGTTGCGGGCGCAGAACAACTCGAGCGTGTAGTCGGGGTGAATGTCCGAGAACGCCTTGCCGTCGGAGGCGCTGAGCGACCCGGAGGACAGCCCGTCGGCCAGGGCAAGCACCACTTCGTCGGGCTGGAAGGGGGCGAGCGTCTGGTGTCGCTGGAGGTTCTCGTCGTAGGGCAGATAGCCCATCGCCGAGGCTTCGAAGGGCATCATCTGCATGCCCAGGGACGCCATTCCGACCAGGATGATCCCGGTGAACAGTCCCAGCGCGCCACCGCCGATGCGGTCGGCCCAGGGCCCGAAGGCGAGGTTGTCCTTGACGATCAGCTGGTCCACGACGAAGCGCAGCACCAGCAGGGGCACGCCGAACAGCAGCACCAGCGCTGCTCCGTCGGCCAGCAGTTGCATTCCGTTCTCTCGAAGAATCGCCGCGAGGTCCTCATACCAGGCGAACGCCAGCATGGCGCACAAGAGCGTCAGGATCGCGTTGACCAGGGCGGTGAAGAGCCCCTGGACGACCTGGAACCCGGCGATGCAGAGGATCAGTGCGGCGGCAATGATGATGACAATCATGTGTTCGGTCTCCCGGGGTGTCTCAGGCGTTGGACTTCTTCTTTTTGTCCTGCTGCTGGACGCGGATGATTTCCTGGATACTCGTGACGCCTTCGATCACCTTGCGGAGCAGTTGCTCCTGCAGGTAGAGCATCTTGTTCTTGCGGGCGGCGGATCGCAGCTGCGAGAGCGTGCCGCCCTCGGCGACGAGTTTCTGCAGGTCGTCGGTGACCTCCAGCAGTTCGAACGCGCCGGTCCGCCCGACGTACCCGCTTCCCTGGCAGGTGGGGCAGGTGATGGGGTTGCCCTTCTCGTCGGTGAGCGGTTTGCTGGGCGGGCGATAGAACTGCGAGATTCTCTCCGCCGGCAGGTTCACCTTCGCCAGGAGTTGCGGATCGGGCTTGTAGGCCTCCTTGCAGGCAGGGCAGAGCTTGCGGACCAGCACCTGGCAGAGCACGCCGCGCAGCGTTCGCAGTGCTTTGGGTGTCTTGGCGAGCTTGACCCACTTGGCCAGGGCGGTGAACGCGTCCGGGGCGTTCATGCCCAGGAACATCATCTTCTCTTCCGAGATCTCGCGGATCGAATCGGGAACCTGCTCGGAGGCGACCCGGTCGACCATGATCACATCCGGATCGCGGCGGGCGGCGGCAGCGAGTTTCTCGCTCTGCTGGGCGGGGGTTTCGTAGACGTTCTGCGTGATGTTCTCTAGGTCCACTGCCGGTGAGGCCTCCACGCTGACCAGTTGCTTGGTGAACGCGTCCTGGTTCCGCAGGAGCGAATAGAGCGTCGAGGTCACGCCGTTGCGCTTGGGGCCGGAGGCGATCAGCAGCCCGGCTTTGTTGGAGGTCATCTCGCGGACGCGCTCGAGCGTGTCGTCGGCCAGCCCGAGCTCGTCGAGGCTGGTGCGCACCACTTCGCGGGTGACGCGCATGTGCATCTGTTGCCCGCCGGTGGAGCCGGCGACTTTGACGGTGACCTCGAAGGCAGGGGCGTTGAAGGCGACGAAGATTTTGCCCTCCTGGGGCTGGCGTCGCTGCTCGGGGTCCATCCCCGCCAGGGGCTTGATGTACTGGATGAACGTCTCGGCGTCCTGTGGGGTGAGGGGCGTTCGCTCGGTGGCCACCCCGTCGATCACCAGGCGGACGCGCGTCTGTTGCCCGGTCGGGATCAGGGCTGCCTCGCTGACGCGCCGCCAGGCGACGTCGTAGAGGATGTCCTGTGCGATCTCCCAGCCTCGGGCGGTCGCCTCGTCGACCTCGGTGGAGGGAGCGGGGACGGGGCGTTCCTCGTAGTCCTGGATTTCCACCGTCGGGTGTGCCATGTCCTGCTTGCGGGCCTTGGGAGCGGCGTTCTTGCCCTTCAGGAGTCCAGAGAGATGGTCGCCGGTGAGCACGCGCTGGTCGGGTTCGACCCGGCCGTTGCGGTAGACGACGTATCCGAGCATGGATCCCGCCGCCAGGATGACGTAGATCGCCATGCCCAGGAAGTACACCGGAATCGCCAGCCAGAGGACCACGCCCAGCGTTCCGCACAGCAGTACCACGCCGCTCCAGAGGTATCGCGGGGCCCGCACGAGTTGTTCATCCCGCTGCACCCACGGCGCCATCGCCAGCCAGGGAAGCACGGCTGCGAGCATGAGGATGATCTTCCATCCGGCGAGGTACCCGCCGGGTTCGGGAATCGCCATCAACATGCAGACCTCGGCCAGGCCGGGGAATCCTGCCATCATGGATTGCTCCGTTTCGTTTTGCTCGCGGTCGGGGTGAGTTACCTGCCCAGCAGGCCGCCCTGACCGGCGGAAATACCCTTCATGCGCATCTTGAGTTCGTCGACGTTCGGGGCGATCTCGTAGGCCACCTTCGGGTCGATCAGGTCTTCTTCGATCAGGCCCAGCAGGCTGGAGGTGAACGAAAGCATCCCGTTGTTCTCATTGGACCGGATCACCTCGATCAGTTCGGCGTCCCGTCCCTCCTCGATCAGCTGTCTCACCGAGGGGTTCATGATCAAGATTTCCGCTGCCGGCACGCGCCCGATGTCGTCTTTGAGGCAGGGCAGGAGGCGCTGGCAGATAATGGCTTTGAGGTTGAAGGAGAGACTCTGGCGGATCAGCTCGCGCGACTCGGGCGGGAACAGTGCCAGAACGCGCTCCACCGTCTGCGAGGCGCTGCTGGCGTGGACCGTTCCGAACACGAGGTGGCCGGTCTCGGAGGCCTGCAGGGCCGCCTGGAATGTTTCGCGGTCGCGCATCTCGCCGATGAGCACCACGTCCGGATCCTCGCGCATGAGGTATTTCAGTGCGTCGTCGAAGGTCGGAACGTCGATGCCGATCTCCCGCTGGTTGATCAGGGCCTTCTTGTCCTCGTAGAGGTACTCGATGGGGTCCTCGACGGTGACGATATGGCAAGGCCGGCGGGCATTGATCGTCTCCAGCAGCGAGGCGATGGTGGTGCTCTTGCCGCTGCCGGTCGGGCCCGAGAGCAAGACCAGTCCCTGGTGCTGCTCGGCGATGGTCCGCACCGTGGCGGGCAGGTGCAGCGAGTCGAAATCCGGGATGTTTCGCGTCACGCGGCGGGCGGCCAGCGAGACCTCGCCCCGCTGGCGGAAGATGTTGATCCGGAAACGGTCCGACCCGCTCAGGTCGTGGGCCAGGTCGATGCTGCCGTGCTCCAGGAAGTACGCCTGCTGCTTCTCGCTCATCAGTTCGAGGCACATCTCCAGGATCTCGTCGCCGCTCATGGCCTCCTGGTTGCTCTTGCGCAGGGCGCTTTCCGTGCGGAAGTGCGGCGGGCAGTCGGCCTTGATGTGCAGGTCCGAGGCGTCGAGTTTCTGCATCGCCCGGAAGAAACGCTCGATTTTCAACGCCTGGCCGTGGCGGTCGGCATGTTGGTCGTGCTCGTCGATGGGTTGGCCGGCAGGTACGTTCACGATACGTCTCCTTCGGTGTTCTCCGCCGTCGGCTGAGTCAGACGCACGGGCACGCCCCGACTGGCGAGAATCTGCTTGGTCTGCTCGATGCTGTAGGTTCCGAAGTGGAAAATGCTCGCAGCCAGGGCGGCGTCGGCCCGACCTTCGGTGAGCGCCTGGACCATGTGCTCCGGCGAACCGGCCCCGCCCGAGGCGATGACCGGGATGTTTACGGCGTCGGAGACTGCGCGGGTGATTTCCACGTCGTAGCCATCCAGCGTGCCATCGGCGTCCATGACCGTCAGGAGGATCTCGCCGGCCCCGAGGCGCTCCACTTCCCGCGCCCAGGAGACCGCATCGAGCCCGGTGGGCACGCGCCCTCCGTTGACGTGGACCTCCCAGACCTCCTTGCCGTCGCGCTCGATCCGCTTGGGGTCGATGGCGACCACCACGCACTGGGCGCCGAACCGGCGGGATGCCTCGGTGATGAACTCCGGGTTCCGGACGGCTGTGGAGTTGACGGAAATCTTGTCCGCCCCCGCGTTGAGCAGGGCGGTGACGTCCTCGATGCTTCGGATGCCTCCGCCGACGGTGAGGGGCATGAAGACCTGCTCAGCGGTCCGCTCGACGATGTCGATGATGATGTCCCGCTGTTCGTGGGAGGCGGTGATGTCCAGGAAGACCAACTCGTCGGCCCCCTCGGCCTCGTAACGACGGGCGACTTCCACCGGGTCGCCGGCGTCACGGAGGTTCAGGAAGTTCACGCCTTTGACGACGCGTCCTTTCTCGACATCCAGGCAGGGGATGATTCGCTTGGCAAGCATCGGTATACTCCAGATACTCCGGTCCAAAGAATCGACATTCTACACGGGCGCCACGCGTGTCTGCAACGATGGATGCCCCCAACCGGCAAGGTTGTGAAAATGAGCAGCAGGATTACGATTTTCGGCGGAACGTTCGACCCGATCCACAACGGGCATCTGATCGTCGCGCGCGACATTGCCGAGGCACGTCGGCTCGATCGCATCACGCTCATGCCCGCCGGCGTGCCGCCGCACAAAGCGGCTTCGCGGACGTCCGGAGAGCATCGCCTGGCGATGTGTCAGCGGGTGGCCGACCGCGACCCGCTGTTCGACGTGAGCGACCTGGAGCTCGCCCGCGAGGGCAGGAGCTACACCATCGACACGGTCGACACCCTCCGCGAGCGAGGCTGCGAGGTCACGCTGATCATCGGGACGGACATGCTGGAGTACCTGCCGCACTGGCAGCGCTCGGACGAACTGCTGGAGCGGGCCAGTTTCCTCGTGGCGGCCAGGCCTCCCCTGGATGAACGGATCGAGGAGATCTTCCAGACGCTGGAAGACGCTTTCTGCCGCGATCGGGTCGCGCGATTGAGGGATTCGATCGTGCCCACTTCGCGGATTGAGATCTCCTCGACGCAGATCCGCGACCGTCGCGCTGCCGGCAGGTCGATCTCGTACCTGACCCCGCAATGCGTTGTGGACTACATCGACCGGCAGGACCTCTACGCCGCGCGCCGGGAGCATCCCGGAAGCGGCGAAACGAAAAAAAGCCAATCAAAATGAAGCACAGCTTGACAAGGGGGCAGGACGTGGTAGAGTGTTTTCAGAGGCTCCTCGGTCAAACTCCCTCCTTTGGCCGAGATTTGCGGCGTCAGGCTCCCCTCCCCTGGCGCCGATTTTTTTGCGCCCTTCGCCGCGGCTGGGAGGCCTACTCCGTCTCGCCGATGCCGGCGTCTCCCCGGGTGGCGGGCTTGCTGCCGTCGAGATAGTCCAGCACCTGCGGGGGCACCATCGCCGAGACGTCGCCCCCCATCGATGCGATCTGGCGGATGAGGCTGGAGGAAGTGAACGCGTGCTCGGTGGAGGTGATGATGAACACCGTTTCCACGCCCGCGACCACCCGGTTGGTCAGTGCGACCTGAAACTCGTAGTGCAGGTCGCTGGAATCGCGAATGCCCCGCAGGATGGCCGTCGCTTGCTCGCGGCGGGCGAAGTCCACCGTCAACCCCTCGAACGCCTCGGCCCGGACGGAGGGCAGGCCCTCGGCGGCGAGGACCTCGCGGATCATCGCGGTACGCTCCTTCTGCCCCAGCCAGGCCTGCTTCTCGGGGTTCTGCCCCACCGCGACAATCAACTCATCGAACAACTCCGCCCCGCGTCGGATGATGTCCAGATGGCCGTTGGTGATCGGGTCGAATGTCCCGGGGAAGATTGCGCGTGTCGCTCTGTGTTCGCTCATGGGGGTCCCTTGGGTTGGCGTTGGGCGCGATTATATCCATCCGCCGGGCTGCGGGGAAGGATGCTTCGGCGCTGGCAGCCCGTTTAGAAAGCTGCTCTGGCTGCGAGCGGGCCTGCCGGCTGTGCGTCTGCGTCGCAAGAACTCGACAAATCAACGGGATTTGCCTGCGTTCTCGCTCCTTGGTGCTCGCCGGCATTCCTCGCTCTCGCCGACAAGCCCATTTCTAAACGGGCTGCTAGGACTGGTCGGCGCCGCGTTCGCGCATCACGATCCCATTGATGGCGAACCCGACGGCTGCCAGCATCTGCACGACGCCCGCCCAGAGCA
>CAZFPT010000093.1:0-12888 GCA_964521005.1 uncultured Planctomycetaceae bacterium
GCGCGTCGCATGGGCATCCTGCCCATGTTCTGTTGTGTTTCCGCCTTCGCCGATCCCGCCCGCAACAAGTTGCGGACCCTACGGGTCGTTCAATCGCCCGGATGGCGTTGGGGCCTTTTCGCCGGCGGGCATCGTTCGGCGATGAAGGCGATCTGGCTGCGTCCCCGGCGGGTCCACAGGACGGTGAGGGTGGTCGGCCCGTCGCCGCGGAGGGTTCGCTGGAGGCGGTCGGTGTCGAGTTGGATCCCCCGGGGCTTGACCTCGACGATGCCGGCCTGGTGTTTGCGCAGGCAGCGGGCGATGTCTTTCTCGCGGCCTGGGATGTGGTCGAGAATTCGGAAGTTCGCGGCCAGCGGCGTATCGGCCGGCGCGTTGCCGGTGAGCCAGACGTGGCCGGGCTCGACGCGCCACAGATCGTGGGCGGCGGCGAGGTCGTCGGTTGCGTCGGCGGCGATGACGGCAGGGTCGGGTTCGACGAGGAACGGCCCGCACTCGCCTGCCCCGGCCGGCGCGGCGAGTCCCGCGGCCAGCGACGTGGCGACGGGGGTTTCCATGTCTCCGGTCAGCCGGGTGGCGAAGGTCTGGTCGGCGGGTCTGCCCGGAAGGCCCCAGCCGACGAGCAGTTGCTTGACCACGCCGTGCTCGCTGACATATTCCCGCGAGCAGGGCGGCAGGGAGCGGAGCTCGTCGGGGTCGATCGCGGCAGAGAGCTTGATGACGCCGGCGGCCGTGGCGGTCATCACGCCGGCCAGGAATCGCGGCGGCGGGGCGGCGTCGGCCAGTGATGTTCCGCGTCGGCCTCGGGGGCGGCGGTCGGGGTCGATATGCACGATCGCCTCGGCGGGGAGGGTCCCCTGCATCACGTCGGCCTGTTCGACGGCCAATCGCGACGCGACGTCCCACACCTCGGCGTTGTGCTCTGTGCAGGCGATGGCGGCAGGGTCGCGATCCACGGCTGTGACGGTTCGACCCTCGGTGGCGATCGCCAACGCATCGATTCCCATTCCGCAGCAGAGATCGCGGATGGGTCCATCGCCGGCGGCGACGAGTTGGCGGGCCTTGTGGACAGCCAATCGCCAGGAGGAGGCCTGCTGGAGCATCTTGTCGGTGGCAAGGAGTCTCTCGGCCAGGGCGCGGGGGAATCGGCCTGACTGGCAGGCGCGCCGGCGGAGCTCGCGCATCGTGAGGATGGCGGAGGTCTCTTCGGGCGAGCAGCGTTTGCGGAGTTTCGAGACCGCCTGCACGGGTTCGTCCGGCAGCTCGCCGGCCAGGAGTCGCGCGGCGCGGTCGGAGCGGAGGAATTCCAGGTCGTCGGCGGTCAGGGGCATGGTGGTTTTATTCCCGCCCCGCGGCGCAGATGCGTCCCATCGCCTCGGCGATGCGGGCAAGCTGGTGAGGCCAAAGCGTGCGGACGTCCAGCCAGACGGCGCCGTCGTCGACGCGGGTGAACACGCAGGCGTCGTCGAGTCTCAGTCGATCGGCCAGCTCGGCTGGGGACATCGCCTCGGAGGTGACTTTCACGGCGCGGGAGGGCAGCCCTTCCATCGGGCAGGATCCGCTGCCGAGGTAGCCGACGCTTTGGGCGGGTTGGCAGCTCATGCAGGGGGCGGCGGCACGGATTTCCGTGGTGAGTTCCTCGGCGCGTTTCTGCAGCGTGTCCAGGTCGGTGGCGAGCATGCGATAGAGCGGGTGTTCGCGGCGGAGGGTATCCTCGTCGCGGAAGAGCATCAGTGTGCGTTCCAGCCCCATCAGGCAGGTCTTGTCCGCCCGCAGGGCCCGGGCGAGGGGGTGTTGGCGGATGCGCCGGATGCAGTCGGCCGACCCGGCGATGATGCCCGCCTGCGGGCCTCCGATGAGCTTGTCGCCCGAGAAGAGCACCACGTCCGCGCCGGCGTCGAGGGATTCGGCCGGCGAGGGTTCATGCGAGAGGCCGAACTGCGTGAGATCCACCAGGGCGCCCGCGCCGAGATCGTCGATGGCATGGAGGCTGTGTTCGTGGGCGAGCTTGGCGAGCTGGTCGATGGGGACTTCCTTTTGGAAGCCCACCACGCGGAAGTTGCTGGGGTGGGCGCGGAACAGCAGGGCGGTTTCGTCGGTGATCGCCGCCTGGTAGTCCCGCAGGTGCGTGCGGTTGGTCGCACCGACTTCGACCATGCGGCAGCCTGACTGGCCCATGACGTCCGGCAGGCGGAACGAGCCTCCGATTTCGATCAGTTGGCCGCGCGAGACGATCACCTCGCGCCCCGCCCCCAGGGCGGCCAATACCAGCAGCGTCGCCCCGGCGTTGTTGTTCACGACGGTGGCAGCTTCGGCGCCGGTCAGTTCGGTGAGCAGGTATTCCAGGCGCTGGTCCCGCTCGGAGCGCGTGCCGGTCTCGCGATCGGCAGCGAGGACGCAGTAGCTTTTCAGCACGTCGGTCATCGCGTCGGTGACGGCTTCGGGCCAGACGGCCCGACCCAGGGCGGTGTGCAGCAGAATGCCCGTGGCGTTGATGGCCGACCGAATGTGCGGGACGGTCACCGCATCCAGCCGCCGGCGGGCGAGGTCGATGAGGTACGCCTCGGTGACGTGGGCGGCCCCGCACCGACCTCCTGCGTCGGCGAGAATCTGCCGCCGGACCGATTCGACGGTCTGGCGGAGGCAGTCGGTTACCAGCGGGCGGGGGTGGTCGCTGAGCCAACCGACGACGGGCTCGGCCTGGAGCAGCGCGTCGATGGAGGGCAGGTTCCGAAGGAGGTTCTGGCGGTGGGTCTCGGTCATGGGGTGCGTCCTGTCGCTGGGGTCTGTTGGCGGTCTATTGTGCCTGTCGCGGATCGGTTCGTCCAGCGTTTCACACGCTCAGGGCGTCGGGGTCCTGGCCGCCCCGGGCAACGTGCCGGCGGACGTCGAGCACCTGTCGCACGAATGCGTCGCCCGCGCGGCTGCGGGGGCGGGGCAGGTCGATGGGTACCTCCGCGACCAGACGCCCGGCGCTGAGCACGACGATCCGGTCGGCCAGGTAGACCGCCTCTTCGGACGAGTGTGTCACGAAGACGATCGTGCGGTGGTCGCTTCGCCACAGGTCGACGACCTGGTCCTGCAGGCGATGTCGGGTCGGTTCGTCCAGGCCGTTGAACGGCTCGTCCATCAGCAGCACGCGCGGGTTGTTGCACAGGGCCCGGGCGATGGCAATTCGCCGCCGCATTCCGCCGGAGAGTTCGTGCGGGTAGGCCTCCATCACCGAGCGGTCCATGCCCATCCGGCGGATCGCACGCAGGGCCACGGCCCGGCGGGCGCGCCGGGGCTCGCCCCGCAGGAGCGGTCCCAGCGAGACGTTCTCCCATACGCGGTCCCACGGCAGCAGGTCGCCCTCCTGGGAGACCATCGACACGTCGGTCTCTCCGACGTGATGGCCGGCGACGGTGACGGATCCCTCGTCCGGGCGGTCCAGCCCCGCAGCCAACCGCAGCAGCGTGGTCTTTCCGCAGCCCGAGGGGCCCAGAACGCAGGTGAGCTCGCCGCTGGAGCAGGTGAGCGTGATGTCGGCAAGGGCGCAGATTGCCCCGCGCGCGTCGGTGACGAACCGCCGGTGGACGTTCCGGAAGCACACGCAATCGCCGCGGCAGGAGGGGTCGCTCATCGCTGGGCCTCCTGCCAGTGACCCACGCGCCGGTGGGCGAGGCGCAGCAGGCCGTCGAGGCTCATGCCGATCGCGGCGATTACCAGGATGCTGGCGAAGACGTACTCGTACTCGTACATCTGGCTGGCCGAGGCGATGGTATAGCCCAGCCCGCTGCGGGTGCCCGGGAAGATCTCCGCGGCGATGATCACGCGCCAGGCGATGGCGGCTCCCATCCGCAGACCGGTGAAGATCTGCGGGGCAGCCGACGGGAGCACCACCCGCCGCAGGACCTGCCAGCGCGAGGCGCCCAGGACGCGGACCGCTTCGAGGTACGAGCGACGCACGCCGGCGACGCCGTCGGCGGTGTTGACCACGATGGGGAAGAACCCGCCGTACCAGATCACCGCGATGATCGCGAACCGCAGCTGATCGAGGATGCCCATCTTCCAGTGTTCGTCGCCGGCCAACAGCGTCGCGGGGCTGGCGAACCCGAAGACGATGATCGCCACCGGAATCCACGCGATGGGTGAGATCACGTTACCCCCGGCGATCAGCGGGGCCAGCAGGTCGCGCGCGGGTCGCCAGCGTCCCACGGCCAATCCGATCGGGACGGCCGTCACCACGGCAAGGGCGAATCCGAGCGTCACCCGGAGCACGCTCACGAGGATGCCGTCCAGCAGCGGGGCGGCGTCGAGCGCGGGCGGGGGCTGGTTCATCCGCCAGAGCACGCCCAGCGTTTCGGAAATGGACGGGACCACCACGCTGAGGGAAGCAGCCCACGCCCAGCCGACCAACAGGGCAGCCGGCAGGGCCGACCACAGCAGAACACGCAGGCAGGTTTGGCGGGAGGGCAGGGGCATCGGATGGTTCCTATCGGCCGACAGTTGGCAGGGCGCCCGAGGCGCGCAGCTCGTCGGCCGACTGCTCGCAGAGTGTCGTCTCCAGGCAGGCGTCGGCAACGGCCTGGCCGGTAGCGCCCCGGAAGCGCCCCTTGAAGGCGCCGACATCCAGCATCATCCCGTAGTAGCGAACCACGCCGTGGCGCCATTCGTCTGTCGGCTCGGCGAGATAGGTGATCGTCGGGATCGATCGTTTCTCGACGGCCAACGGGCTGCGGGTCCATTCGACGGAGGCTTCGATGGCGACGGCGGGGTTCTCGCGCATCGTTTCGGTCGCCAGCAGCAGGAGCTTCAAGAAGGCCTTCAAGGCCCGCGGGTGTTCGGCGATGACGTCTTCATTGGCGGCGACGCAGCAGCAGGGGTGTTGTTTCCATGCGCCGGGGGGTGGCAGATCCCGCAGCTGTGCGATGACCTTGCCGACCCCCATCTGCTCTGCCTTGGCGGGGACGGGCTGATTCATGACGAACCCGTCGATCGCGCCGCCCGTTTTGCCGGCGAGCATGGGGATGGCGTTGGAGCCCTTCATCATGTGGACCAGCAGGATCTTCGCGTCGCTGTCGGCGGGGTCGTGGGTGTAGGCGATGCCTTCTTCCTTCAGGGCCCGCAGAAAGATCAGCTTCGCCACGGCCACCGGGCCCTTGTAGCCGATGCGGATGGGCCTGTCCGCTCGGCGGGCGGCAGCGACGAAGGCATCCCAGCTGTCGATGGGGGAATCGGGTTTGAGCACGATCTGATCGCCCTCGGTCTGCAGGGGGGCGAGGATCTTCATGGGGCTGCCGCGGTCGATGAACCGGGCGACCGGTGCGACCCCGCCCAGGCCGATGGAGACCTGCCCCGAAGCCATCGCGTTGGGAAGGTTGGCCGCCCCGCCGACCTTGACCAGTTCGAGCGTCGCCAGCGTCCGCCCGTCCTCGACGAGGTCGTACACCTGCCGGGCCTTCCGCGGGCGCAGATGGACGTTGGCCTTGGCGGAGAGGGCGTCGCCTTCCAGGGCGGCGACGTACAGGGCGAGCTGGTGATCGTGCCCGACGTATCCCACCCGGAGGGTCGGCGGGGTGTTGGCGTCGCTGCTGTCTGGCCCCCCACAGCCGACGAGGACAGCCGGCAGGACGGCCAGCAGTGCGATGAGCGTGCGGCGACAACGGTCGGCCATGATGTTCTCCGGTGTACGAGGACGATGCCCATGGGGGGCAGCCAAGATCTTCAACCCCGCGATGCATGCTAAGGTGTCGGGCCACAGCGGGCAAGGGGGTGAGTGAACGCCGTCAGGGCTGGGCGTGTTTGGTCATTCTTCGCCCGGGCGTTTCCGGGAGATCTGGCGTATTTTTGTGGGCCCAGAATGGATAATGGACTCTGGGTCGCCGGTCGCCGGACGATTCCTTCCGTGCGTATGAGGGGTTACGGAACGCGATGATGTGTCGCAAACCCTTGCATCGCAGCGAAGGTTTTGCCAAATTCCCCTTGACCTGTGTGAGGATTGTGGTAAGATCATTCTTGTAGTGATCGGAGGAAGAGAGACGCTCTGAGGCGAATCCCGCTCCGGTCGCCGATTTTGAGGCACACTTCAAAACTTCACAATACAATGAAACACGCTGCCGGGCTTGCGAGCGGAGGGTTTTCGTATCGCGAGTAATCCGCCGTTTCCGTTTCTTCCGGCAGCCGGATGTTGAGTTCAAGTCGGGCAGCCGCCCTGAGGAGTCCCGGCGGCGTAGCGGTTACGACCGCTGGTTCGGGACCGGTTGTCTGGAGCCTGAGGTACATTTCTGAAGGAGAGGCATGATGAAGAAGACACTCACGATTTTGGCCGTTTTGGCGATGGCCGCCCCGGTGTTTGGTGCGCCGCTGTTCAGCGAGAATTTCGACTACGCGACGAGCGGCGAGATCAGCAGCCTGGACGGAAGCCCTTGGCTTCTGGATTCGTCCAGGGACAGCGATTGGGTTGTGGATGCGGCCACGGGAAAAGCGACTGTTGGGCCGGGTGAAGGTCATCAGTATCAGGTGCGGGGGGCGTTTGACGAGGTGAAGGCCATTTTGACCTTCGACCTGACCTATGGTGGTGGCTGTGGCTATGACTCGAACTACTTCGCACGCTTCATCAAGGGTGTGAGTAGTGTGCAGGCGGCTGGTATCGGTATCGCCAGTCACGGAACTGACCTTGGTGGAGAGTTCATCGAGATCGGCCTGACCGGTGGAACTACTGTGAAACAGGCTTCCGGATTCAAGCTGTACAGTGGGCAGACGGCGACTCTGAGCCTTGGTTCCGACTCTGATACGGGAATCTACTCGCTGTGGATCGACAAGGACACCAGCCTGGCTCCCGACCTGACGGACACGGGCGCTGCTGATGAGGTGACCGGCGTGAATATGTTCGCATACGGCCCGCAAGGCACGATGACGATCGACAACATGGTTGTCGAGGTTCCCGAACCGGCGACGATGAGTCTGCTGGCGCTGGGTGGCCTGGGTGTCCTGATCCGTCGTAGGCGTCGCTAAGAGCGGATCCCTGCTGGGGAGACCGGCAGGTACAGACCGCTGGCGTCGCCCCAGACAAGTTGATAAGTGAACACCGGGCGGCCCGTCAAAAGGCCGCCCGGTTTTGTTCCCGGCCTGTTGCGGGGTCCTGGAGAAGTCGATCCGGACCCCGCGAAGGACCGGGCTCACAACCGAAGACTCCCCCAAGCCCGCCGCTGGAATGGGTGTGGAACGGTTCGCCGCCTGAGAGCCCCTCGGACGCCGAACCGTGCACACCCCCAACAGGGCGTGTTAGCCGCGGAGATGCCACACCCCCCGCCGAGAGGCGGGGACGTCTGACAGCCACTGAGGATGCAGACCGAGAATTTCTCAAGAGGAGAGGACCACCATGAGGAACCGAAAGATGCAAATCTGGCTGACGTTGGCCGCGATTGCCGTATTCGCGGGCGGCGCCATGGCCCAGACGGACGCGACGTGGACCGGCCCGGACACCGGGTATGGTCTGTGGGACAGTACCGGCAACTGGGATGTCGGTGTTCCCGATGGTGCGGGCGACTCGGCGACATTTGCCGGGCTGAACATGACCGACTATCTGGATGTCGACCTTTTCGGCGATATGACCGTCGGAAGCTTGGAGATATCCGGTTCGGAAATGCAGGCCAATATGAACTTCTGGGGCGGTGGTCTGCGGTTCGACAACAACGGGCTCGGCGCCTCGTTGCTGATCGAGCAGAGCAGTGCGCTCAACCCGTACACATGGGCCGGAGAATCGCAGCAGAGTGCGAACGTCATCTTCGAGGACGATGTCAGTATCGACCTTGCCGACGATCTGACGATCACGATCAACAACGACGACAATCGCCGCTATCTGCTGCTTCAGGGCGACGTGGCCGATGTGAGTTCGAACACCCTGACGATCCAGGCGGATGCTCCCACGGCCGTCCGGCAGTCCGGCGGGATGGACGTGGACAGTCTGATGATCGGAGCGAATGTCACGTATCGACAGATGGGGAACTTCAGCGTGAACAGCGTTACGGTCGCGGCGGGCGCGACCTTCTCCGCTGAGACCAGTGTTCTGAGCACCTACACGCTGGGTACGGATATCACCATTGGCGACGGCGCGATGATCGCCCACAGCGATCTTTCGGCCGACCCGCTTGACACGGTGCAGAACCTCGGGGTCACGCCGAAGTACATCTACGGTATTCGAGGCGACACGTACTCGGAGGGCTTCGATCTGGGCGACCCGGTCACCCTCGAAGTCGGCTCGACGTCAACGGGCCCTTGGAAGGGCATCGGGGCGGAAGTGACCAATAACTCGGGTAACCCTCGCCAGCATGCCTTCGGGACCGACCTGGACACGGTGAACGTCTCGGGAGACATTGAGATCCGCACGACGACCGATCTGGCCCGGGATGGATACGGGTTGCCAACGAAGGGAGTTATGTCGGTCAACGCGAAACTGACCGGCGGCAGCGCTTCGAGCACGATCGATGTGACCGGCCCGGGCGTGGTGATTGTAACCAATAACGAGAATACGGTCCAAGGCGACTGGAAGGTCACCGGCGGCGCTGTCCTAAGGGCTGACGTGTATGGCGACACTCTGGCAGCCAACACGCAGGACGTGCTGGGTGATGCCAGCAACGACATCATTCTGGATAACGGTACGCTGGCGTTCCGCGCCGGTGGCGCTTCGCAGGAAGCCGACCTCGATGCCGGCCGAGCGATCACGATCGCTTCGGGTGGAGGCACACTCTATACGGACTACGGCACGAACTGGTATGCCTCGGGGAACAACCCGGCGACCACGAGTCTTTACGCGTTCCAGACAGCCGTTGAGGATGGCGACATCAACGTGCTTCGCGGTCAGCCCCCGGCACCGCTGGGCGTGATCGAGGAATCCACCATCGGGAAGCTGAACCTGGCGGTGGACGGCCAACTCCTGGGCAGCGGTACGCTGATCAAGGACGGTCGAGGTACGGTGGAGATCACCGGTTCGAATACCGGCTTCACCGGCGACGTGTTGGTCAATCAGGGCACGCTGATTGCGGCCAAGGGTGACTCAGTCGGCTCAGCTGCCGGCGGGGGGAACGTGGTGGTCTCCGCTGGTGCGGTGTATGCCAACGGGCCGGCGCCTTCGGCTGCCGATATCGCACGCGTCAGTGGTGACGGGGTGTTTGCTCTGGGTGGCAGCTACGGCGGGACCATCGACCTGAGCAGCAAGGGCCTGTGGCTGCACAGCTACAAGCCTGGCTCGGACAATGTGGCCGTGAGCTTCGCGAATATCACTCCCAACACCAGCGATGGCTACAAGTTCGGCGGTGGCGGGGGCGTGTTGTTCGTTGGCGGTTCCTGGGGCAGTGACGACGTCACCATCCAGGGCCCGGGCGTTACGATTCTGACCGGGGACAACAGCGGTTCGACCGGTACGCTGGACTTCTCCGCCGGCGGATTGGGCATCGGCAGCGACCTGGCGATCGGCGGATCGCCTGCCAGCAAGAAGCAGGTGGATCTGACGTGGACGGGCGTGGATGGAGACCCGGTGGTTGGCCTTCTGTATGCCAACGGCCAACATGGCGCCAGTGCGAACCGCGGTTACGAAGTGAACCTCAAGGGCGGCTCGGTTGGCTTTGTGGATGGATTCACGCTCACGAGTCTCGATCAGCTTGGCGTGATTACAAACGCGCTTGGTGTAAACGTGATCGGCATCGGTTTCAACGGTGACAGTGGCGTTGTCGACGCCAGTGGCGTGGATATCACCAACGTCAACGGGATCACCAGCTTCCTCATCAAGCGAGGCAGTGATAGCACGCTTCGGCTGTCAGGGGGTTCGAACTCGTATACCGGCGCTACCCGCGTTTACGCCGGTACGATCGAGGCAGATAATGGAGACCAGCTTTCTTCTGGTCAGCTTTGGCTGTACGGCCTTCACGGAGACAATACCTCGCAAGGCAAGCTTCGCCTGACCGGTTCGATGACATGGACTGGCTCGGAGTTGTCGATTCGTGGGGGCTCACGCCTCCAGCCCGTCGGCAACGAAGCAACCATCGAGGTGGACGCCGCCCAAACGGCTACGCTGTCCGCTGATTTCACCGTTCAGTCGGCCAACTCGCGTCTTCGTCGAACTGGCGACGGCACGTTGATTCTGGATAGCATCGGTTCCACGAGTGGAATCAGCCATGGCTGGGGTCTTACGCTGGAAGGCGGCATGACCAAGGTCAACGAGATGCCCAACGCCGGCGATTACCGCCAGAACGGGACGATCATATTTGACGGCGGCGATGTCGGAGTTCTCTCCGGGAATGCGGCCGGCTTCCAAGATGGTGACTACGGATTCTGGGGTATGATCGTCAAGGACGGTACCGTCAATACGGTAACCGCTGAGAACAACGCCGTGTTCCAGGTGGCCGGGCAGTTGATCAGCCCGGTCAACCAGTGGGCTGGCGAGTTGGTCTTCGAGGGTGCCAACGAGACCAGCGAAGGTGCCGACGACTGGGGCATCTTCAGTATCTACTTTGATGAGAGCAGTGGCGACACATGGTCGGCGGCCAGTGATGGTACGCTTACCGTGAAGTCCGGCCATGCCGCTATCACTGGCGGCAACGCGAGCGATCGCCTTCCTTCCAGCAACGCATTCACGCTGAATCTGCTGGGCGGCAAGATGACGACCGACGAAGGCACGGCGGCGAATCTGACGCTGAACGATGGTGACGGCGATGTGACCACGGCTGCTCCGCAAATTGCGGATCTGAACGTGTACGGCTCGGGCGACACGACCTGGGACGGCGACGTTCGTGTGGTCGGCAACGGGTTCACGTTGAACCGTTCGGGCGGCGCGGTGGCTGTGGCGGCCGGCACGACGCTGACGATCGAGGACGGCGCGTCGGCCAACATCGGCGGCAGCGTGGACACGCTCTCGGACGGTGCGAACCACGTGACGGTCGTCAATGACGGCACGTTTACCGTGGGTGGCCCGAAGCACGTGGCCAGCATTTCGGGCACGGGCACGACGGTGGTGAACACGGGTGCGACGCTGGAGGTCGGCTCGACCGGCCCGGTGACGCAGGACACGCTGGAAGTCAACGGATCGGCCGACGTGGGCGATCTGCTGGCGGCAGTGCAGGTTCTGATCGGTGCCGACGCGGCTGCCGCTGTTTCGACCGTGGACACAGCGGCGTTGGACATCGCCGAGAACGGCACGCTGGAGCTCAAGGCCCAGAACGGCCAAAGCGTCGTGCAGAGCCTGGTCCTGGCGACCGGCGGAACGGTGAAGTTCACCGGCAGCGGTGCTGAGCTGCTGATTCAGGACGCCAGCTACACCGAGCAGGACATCCTGGACCTCGTGGCAGCCGGCCAACTGATGACCGACGACACCGAGTTGGCCATCGGCACCAAGGACGTGGCTGCCGGCGAGTATCTCACCAAGCTGACGCTTCCGGGCGATGCGAACCTGGATGGTCTGGTAGACGTGGGTGACTTGGGCATCTTGGCTGGTAACTGGGAGACCACCGAGGCTGTGGTGACTTGGGATATGGGCGACTTCAATGGCGATGGTCTCGTGGATGTCGGCGACTTGGGCATCCTTGCCGGCCGATGGGACCAGTCGCTGCCCACCGGCAGCATTCAGCCGATTCCCGAGCCGGCGACGCTGAGTCTGCTGGCCATCGGCGGACTGGCTGTGCTGCGTCGCAAGCGTCGCAAGCGTCGCAAGTAGAGTGCATACAAGAGTCTTGGCGGGGCCCGGTATGGCTGGGCTCCGCCAAGGGTATCCCCCGGTTTTTCAGACGATCTGAGACAAATTCAGTTGACAGCAGCCAGATCGGTTGTAGAATGAAAGAGCAAATCGAGGCAAAAGAAGCCTATTGCTCACACATCTGGCTCAGTCACAATTAGAGAAAGGCGAGGAGAGACAAAATGAAGAAGATCCTGACTGTACTGGCTTTAGTTGCTATGGCGGGGACTGCTGGCGCAGCCCCATTGCTGACAAGCACAACGACGGTGGTCCAGTTCGAGGCAGAGGACTATACGGTCGTCACGTTGATTGGGGATGCGCCCAACACAGCGGACACTGTAACTGCTTTTGTTATCAACATTGACGCCGACGAGTCTCCTTTGGTGCAGGCTTGGGCTAAGGGGGGTAGGGACCCGCTGCCTACGCCCACTACCGATCACTTCTATGAAGGTGATCCGGAGCAGGGCATCGATAGCCATGCTGTTTTTGATTCCGAAATGATCTTGGGTGGCGGTGACATCCCGAGTCCAGAAGAGGATCAGACCTCCGTTTTCAAAACTACAGAGTACTTCGAGGTGGGTCTTGGTAGCTACATTGATGTCGCCGGGGGGCTCGAGACTGCAGAGCAGCTTGCGACTCGGCCCTTGCTACAGATCGTTTTTCAAGGCAATATGCCGGAGTTGGTGCTAGCTGAGGGCGAGACAACGGGCAAAGCTGTCTATGATATCGCTCTTTCCAATGATGTTGGCGAGAAGACATTTTTCAACGGGGCTATCGTTCCCGAGCCGGCGACGATGAGCCTGCTGGCGATCGGTGGCCTGGGTGCCCTGATCCGTCGGAAGCGTCGCTAAGCGACGTAGCTGAACCCAGATACGAAGAAATCAAGAGAGGCTGGCGGCACGCACCGCCGGCCTCTCTTTCTGCGCACTGAGCGAGTGGCCGCGAAAGGCCAAACGTCAAGAAGGAGGCCACGCCGGGAGGGGGATCAAGGGACTTCTCGCTCGGCGGCGAGGGGGCAGACAATTCCTCCATGCGGTGCTTCATCGACGCTCTCGATGATCCGATGTAATCAACGGCAGTCGCCGGCCGAGATCTCACGTCGGTGCTGCAAGCGGGCAGACGGGTGAATGAGGAGTCTGCCGAGAACAACAGGATCGGCCGTTCCAACCTGAGGAACGCGTGGA
>CAZFPT010000094.1:0-12868 GCA_964521005.1 uncultured Planctomycetaceae bacterium
GCTTCTCTACCCCCACCTTTCGCTTCGCTCAAGATGGGGCTTCAACAGTACCTCGGGCACCCGGTAGTCCCCTGTCGCGTGTCGCGATTCGCTTGTCGCTTGTCGCTCTTGCCTTGTCGCTTGTCGCGATTCGCCTTGATCGGGCGGGGGCGATCCGCTGAAATGGGTCTCCATGAAGGTGATCTCTCTCCAGTCCGGCAGCAACGGCAACTGTCTCTGCGTGCAGGCTGCCGACGCGACGATTCTCCTGGACGCGGGCATCAGCGGCAAACGGGCCCAGCAGCGTCTCTCGGCCGGTGGCGTGGACATCCGCGAGGTCGACGCGATGCTCATCTCCCACGACCACGCCGACCACGTTTCGTGTGCGGGGGTCTACCAGCGGAAGTTCCAGCTGCCGATGCACATTACCGGCCCGACGCTCGAAGCGTCGCGCGTGCGGCGGAAGCTCGGGAAGCTGGGCGAAGTCTCGCTGTTCACCGCCGGCGACGTGCTGTCGGTGGGCGACGCGCGGATCGAGACCATTCCCACACCCCACGACGGGGTCGACGGCGTGGGGTTCGTCATCACCGATGGCCGGCGTCGGCTGGGCGTGCTGACCGATCTGGGAACCGTCTTCGCCGAGCTTCCCGACGTGATCGCCTCGCTGGACGCGGTGGTCATCGAGAGCAACTTCGACCCTCACATGCTCGAGGCCGGCGCTTATCCGTGGTTCCTCAAGCAGCGCATCACCGGTTCGGGCGGTCACCTCGCCAACGAGGAGGCGGCCGACCTGGTGTCCCGCTTCGCCGGCGATCGGCTTCAGTGGGTCTGCCTGGCGCACCTCTCGGGCGACAACAACTGCCCGGACCTGGCGGTGAGCACCTGGCGTGAGATCATCGGGCCCGACCTGCCGGTCCACCTGGCGGGACGGTACGAGCCGACCGACTGGTTCGAGGTGGCCGACTAAGCCCGCACCAGCCTGCCTCGCGAATCGGAGCCGTCATCTCGACCCGGAAAACACGGCCCCCTGCCGTGACGTTTCTCCTTACACCCGGTTGACATGCGGTGATCCAGAGGTACGATATTACACACTATTCACGGGGATACATCGTCAGGAGGCTACCCCATGGCTCGCTACCGTATCGTGCTGTGCATTCTGGCGTCGCTGCTGCCGGCAGTCGCTTCGGCGGATATCTCGCTGCAGTGGACGCAACATGAACCCCTGGCTGACGGTGAGATCCGGTACACCGTCTCGAATACCTCCGATGAGCAATATTCTCTCACCGAGCTCCTGATCCCCTTCGCACAGCGCCGCCCCGCGGATTGGGTCTACTTCCAGCATCCTTCGGCGATGTGGATCGGCGAAGAGGCCCTAACCGGCGACGGTGATAGGGGCTTCCGTCTGAAAAGCAGGTCCAACTTGGCCACTGCGATCAACCCGGGTGATTATCTGGAATGGTTCTCGTATACCGATTCGCCGTATCTCGATGAACGCACCGTCCGGTGCACGATGAAGGACCCGTATGGAGACGTCACCGTTCTGGAGATGGACGTGTTGTTGCCCAGCGATACGGCGCCGGCTGCCGGATTGCCCGGGGACGCCGACGGTGACGGGGCGGTGACGTTCAACGACGCGTGGATTCTGCTGAGCAACTACCCCACCGAAACCGGCGCGACGTGGGAGCAGGGCGACTTCGACGGGGACGGCGACGTCGATGCCGGTGACGCAGCCATCCTCAAGCAGAACTATCCATCCCAACTGCCGCCCAGCCTGGAGCAGGCGGTAAGCAGTCTGCCCGAGCCATGCACGCTGATGGTGCTGTCGGCCGGCGGGTTGCTGGCGATTCGACGCCGTCGCTGACGGCAGGGGCCTTGCCGGCTGACCCGCTGCGGCGCATACTTCGTCCATGCGTATTCTCGCACTGGAACCCTATTACGGCGGGTCGCACCGGGCGTTTCTTGACGGCTGGGTTTCCGCCAGCGGCCACGAGTGGACGCTGCTGACGCTGCCCGCCCATCACTGGAAGTGGCGCATGCGCCACGCCGCGGTCACGCTGGCAGAGCAGGCGTCCGATCTGCCGGGCGCCGGCCGGTGGTGGGACCTGATCTTCGCGACGGACATGCTGGACGTGGCGAGCTTCCGCGGCCTGGCGGATCGATCCATCGCTTCGCTGCCGACGGTGACCTGCTTCCACGAGTCGCAACTGACCTATCCGACGCGCCACGCCGATCCGCGCGACGTTCACTTCGCCCTGACCAACATGTCCGCTGCCCTGGCGTCCGATGCGGTGTGGTTCAACTCGGCATTCCATCGCGACGCTTTCCTTACAGGCCTGGAGGAGCTGCTCTCGGACATGCCGGATTCCCACTGCCGCGACGCGCCCCGGACAATCCGCGCCGGCGCGGCCGTTCGCCATCCGGGGGTCTCGGCGGACTGTTTCGAGGCGGGGGGGAGTGGCGATCGGCGCCACGGGGCGATCCGCCTCGTCTGGGCGGCCCGCTGGGAGCATGACAAGGGGCCGAAGGAGTTGTTCGAGGCGATGCGTCTTCTGCGGGGGGCGGGGGTGGCGTTTCGCCTGGCGGTGGTCGGCGAGCAGTTTCGCGATCGGCCGACGGTGTTTGAGCGGGCGCGGGAGGAGTTTGCCGACGTGATCGAGGTGTGGGGGCATCGGCGGACGCGGGCGGAGTATCTGGCGACGCTGCGATGGGCGGATGCGCTGGTCTCGACGGCGGGGCACGAGTTCTTCGGCATCTCGGCCGTCGAGGCGGCTGCCTGCGGGGCGCTGGCGGTGCTGCCGCGTCGGCTGGCGTATCCGGAGGTGTTCGCCGGGGTCGAGAGCTCCGATGGTCGGGCGGCCGGCTTGTTCTACGGGCAATCGGCGCGGGAGTTGGCCGATGCGTTGGCGGGTCTGGCTGGTCGAGATGACTGGCGGCAGGGCCCGGCTCGCGCTGCCCGGGCTGAATGGGCCCGGCGGTACGCCTGGGACGCCGTGGCGGGGGAGTATGACGCCGAGTTGGCGCGAATCGCAGCCGGCACGTCCCTGTTGTGATCGTCGGGGGCAGAGATTGCGTTCGGCGGTTCACAATGTGAAGATTTTCACAGAACCTCCGTTCCGACCGATCTCACAGGGCGCTGCAAGACCTTTCTGGCGGATCGCAAGCACTGTATAGAAAAGTCTTTGCAGTGATTCGACATTCGCCGGGCATTTCTGGACGCCGTCTAAAAAGGACCCTCTTCGATTTGCCCCCTTGACAACTTTCAGTCCGGATCGTAAAGATCGTTGTGATGTATTTCACAGCGTGAATCGTGTAACAGCATGTATATGCATACGCGTTCACCGTACTGTGCAGCATGATTGGAGTCTGTGTGTCGTCGACCTGGCGGGGCGGATGTGTTTCCGGCGGGGTCGGCGGGTTTGATTGGAACTCTCCGGACGTCGAGCAGCCATGCCTACCCGAGGAACCGCAACCGCTTCGGCCCGAACGATCGGCCGACTGAGCCTGTACCGCAGGCTGCTGAACGATCTGCTCGCCGAGCGGACGGAGAATGTCTACTCGCATCAGCTCGCGACGATGGCCGGCTGCACCGCTGCCCAGGTGCGGCGGGACATCATGGCGATCGGCTATTCGGGCAGTCCCACCCGCGGCTACGACGTGCGTCAGCTCGTCGACGCGATCGGTCGGTTCCTGGACGACGACGATCTCGAGGGCGTCGCCCTGGTCGGCGTGGGCAACTTGGGCAGGGCGTTGCTGGCGTATTTCGCCGGGCGCCGTCCGAAGCTGGCGATCACCGCCGGCTTCGACGCCGATCCGTCCAAGGGCAACCGCGTGATCAACGGCGTGCGGTGTTACCCGATGGACCAGCTCGAGGCGATCGTCGCTGAGCAGAGGATCCGGCAGATTATCATCGCCACGCCCGCCGACGCCGCCCAGGAGGTCGCCGACAAGGCCGTCCGTGCGGGGGTTCGTGGCATTCTGAACTTCGCGCCGACCCCGCTGCGGGTTCGCGAGGACGTATACGTGGACAACATAGACATGACAACGTCGCTGGAGAAGGTCGCGTACTTCGCGCGATCGGGCGACGCCAGGTAGGAGTACATCCGTGTCGAAGGAAGCCGTCGAAACCATCCTCAGCCAGCACCCCCGCGCCGGGCGCGACGCGCTGATTCCCATCCTCCAGGAAGTGCAGGAGGCCGAGGGGTATCTCTCGCGGGAGTCGGTCGTCCGCATCGGGCAGCATCTCAGCCTGCCGGCCAGCAAGATCTATGGCGTGGCGACGTTCTACAACCAGTTCCGCTTTCAGCCCAACGGGACGTATCACATCCAGGTCTGCCGCGGGACCGCCTGCCACGTGAAAGGCTCTGCCGCTGTGCTGGACGCACTGGAGAGCGAGCTGGAGATCGAGGCGGGCAGCACCACCCGCGACGGGTTGTTCAGCCTGGAGGTGGTCGCGTGCATCGGGGCGTGCGGATTGGCCCCGGTCATCAGCGTCAACGGCGAGTTCTACGCCGGCGTGACGCCCGAATCGGTTCGTAAGGTGCTGGCTAACTGCCGGAAGGAGGCCACCAGTGATTCGGCCGAATGAGCAGCCCGACCTGCACGTGGAGCGTGCGAAGATCGCCCCGGACCCGCAGCTGGTGAGCATGCTGACCGCCCCCGGCAACGAGTTGACCGACGCCCAGCAGGCCCTCTCGGCGGCGCTGAAGCGTGAGGACGTCGAGAAGCCCACCATCTACGTGGGTGCGGGAACGTGCGGGCTCGGTGCCGGTGCCGCCAAGACGCTCGCGGCGATCCGGACGTACCTGGACGAGAACAGCATCGACGCCGACGTTCTGGAGGTCGGCTGCATCGGGATGTGCGCGGTCGAGCCGATGGTGGACGTTCAGCTGCCCTCCCGCCCGCGAGTGAGCTTCACGCAGGTCACCGGCGAGACGGCGGCCGACCTGCTGGAGACCGTGCTGGCCGGCAAGCTGCCGGAAGGGGGCGTGCTGGGTCAGTTCGAGCCCGGTCGGCTGGAAGCGTGGGACGCCCCGCTGCTGAAGGACCATCCCTTCTTTGCCCCGCAGACGCGCTGGGTGCTGGCCAACTGCGGCGAAATCGACCCGACGCGCATCGAGGAATACATTGCCCGGGGCGGTTATCGGGCGTTTGTGCGAACCATTTCCACCCGCACGCCGGGCGAGGTGTGCGACACGGTCGAGCAGGCGGGCCTGCGAGGCCGGGGCGGGGGCGGGTTCCCCACCGGGCGGAAGTGGAAGTTCGCCCTCAACACGCCGGCCGACCAGAAATACCTGGTGTGCAACGCCGACGAGGGCGACCCGGGGGCGTTCATGGACCGGGCGGTCATCGAGGGCGACCCGCACCGCCTGATCGAGGGGATGGCCATCGCCGCCTACGCGATCGGCGCGACCAAGGCGTACATTTACATCCGGGCGGAGTACCCCCTGGCGATCGAGCGTCTCAAGCAGGCGATTGCCCAGGCGAAGGCGTACGGGTTGCTGGGGCGGAACATTTTCGATTCCGGCGTGGACCTGGACCTCATCATCAAGATGGGGGCCGGTGCGTTCGTCTGCGGCGAGGAGACCGCCCTGATTCACAGCATCGAGGGCAAGCGGGGCATGCCCCGTCCCCGCCCGCCGTTCCCGGCGATTCGCGGGTTGTTCGACAAACCCACCAACGTCAACAACGTCGAGACGTTCGCCAACGTGCCGGCCATCCTGGCAAACGGGGCGGAGTGGTTCTCTTCGGTGGGCACCGAGGGCAGCAAGGGCACGAAGGTGTTCGCTCTCTCGGGCAAGATTCAGCGCACCGGGCTGGTCGAGGTGGCGATGGGCACGCCGCTGCGTCAGATCGTCTTTGACATCGGCGGTGGCGTTCCGGAGGGCAGGACGTTCAAGGCTGTGCAGATCGGCGGGCCTTCCGGCGGCTGCATTCCCGCCGAGCACCTGGACATCGAGATCGATTACGAGTCGCTCAAGGAAGTGGGGGCGATGATGGGCTCGGGCGGGCTGGTCGTGATGGACGACAAGACCTGCATGGTGGACGTGGCGAAGTTCTTCATGGACTTCATCCAGCGGGAGAGTTGCGGCAAGTGCATCCCGTGCCGTGAGGGTACGCGTCGGATGCTGGAAATTCTCCAGCGGATCACCACCAGCCGAAAGACCGAGAGCGGCCACGACGCGTTGCACCGGTTCCGCGGCGTGATGTACATGAACCGTCTTGCGGAGGTCATCAAGGACACCAGCCTTTGCGGGCTGGGGCAGACGGCCCCGAACCCGGTACTCAGCACGCTGCGGTGGTTCCGCGACGAGTATGAGGCCCACATCTACGAGCGGACCTGCCCGGCCGGGGTCTGCACCGAGTTGCTGGAGTACACCATCGACGCCGAGAAGTGCAAGGGATGCACCGCCTGCATGCGGAAGTGCCCCACCGGTGCGATCATGGGGGCCGCCAAGAGCCCGCACTACATCGTGCCCGACAAGTGCATCGGCTGTGGGACGTGTGTGACGGTCTGCCGCTTCGACGCGGTGGACGTGAGCTGAGCAGGACCCGAACCAACGGCGCCGCCCAGCGGGGCGGCGCGTGAGAGGATTGAACCGTGGTAGAGATCGAAGTCAACGGCAGAACCATCCAGGCCAAAACCGGCGAAATGCTCCTCGGCGCGATGCGTCGGGCGGGGATCAACGTTCCCACGCTGTGTCACATGGACGACCTGTTCCCCAGCGGCGCCTGCCGCATGTGCGTGGTGGAGGTGGACGGAGCGCGGACGCTGGTTCCCAGCTGCGCGTATCCGGTCAGCGAGGGGATGAAGGTGCAGACCCACTCGCCCCGGGCGATCCGCGCCCGCAAGACGATCATCGAGCTGTTGCTGGCCGACCATCCGGACGATTGTCTCTACTGCGTTCGCAGCGGCAATTGCGACCTGCAGAAGCTCGCCCGCGAGCTGGGCGTGCGTGAGCGTCGCTATTCGGGTCGGCACAGCAGCGCCAACGTGGATGTCTCCAGCCCGTCGATCGTACGCGACCCGGCCAAGTGCATCCTGTGCGGCAAGTGCGTGCGGGTCTGCGAGGAGGTTCAGGGCGTCGCGGCGATCGACTTCGCCGGGCGAGGCTCGGAGGCGAAAATCGCCACCGCGTTCGACGAGGGCCTCAACGTCTCCAGCTGCATCAATTGTGGCCAGTGCGTGATGGTCTGCCCCACCGGTGCCCTTCGCGAGACCAGCCACGTCAAGCAGGTGATCGACGCGCTGAGCGACCCGGAGATGTTCGTGGTCATCCAGCACGCCCCGGCTGTCTCGGTGACACTGGCCGAGGAGTTCGGGATGAAGTCCGGCCAGGACGTCTGCGGGACGATGGTGACCGCCCTGCGGCGGATGGGGTTCGACCGCGTGTTCGACACGGGTTTCACCGCGGACCTGACGATCATGGAAGAGGCCTCCGAGCTGGCAACCCGCGTGGCCGAGGGCGGAACGCTGCCGATGTTCACCAGTTGCTCGCCCGGCTGGATCAAGTTCGTCGAGACCTTTTACCCGGAGTTCACCGCGAACCTTTCGACATGCAAAAGCCCCCAGCAGATGATGGGAGCGATCATCAAGAGCTACTTCGCCGAGAAGGAAGGCGTCGACCCGTCGAAGATCTTCAGCGTTTCGGTCATGCCCTGCACCGCCAAGAAGTTCGAGTGTGGTCGGGGCGAGATGGGACGCGACGGGGTGGCCGACGTGGACGCCGTGCTGACCACGCGCGAGCTGGCGCGAATGATCGAGATGCGAGGCCTGCAGCTGGGCGACCTGGAACCGTCGCACGCCGACACGCCCTTCGGCGAGCGGACCTCGGCCGGCAAGATTTTCGCCGCCTCCGGCGGCGTGATGGAGGCCGCTGCCCGCACCGCCCACTACCTGCTGACCGGTAAGGAGATGGACAAGCTGGACGTGACGGCCGTCCGGGGCATGGACGGGATCAAGGAGGCCCGCGTGAAGATCGGCGATCTGGACGTGGGGGTGGCCGTGGCCAGCGGTCTGGGCAACGCGCGCAAGTTGCTGGAGGAGATCCGCAACGGCCGGGATGATCTGCACTTCATCGAGGTGATGACCTGCCCCGGCGGGTGCATCGCCGGCGGCGGTCAGCCCCAGGGCGGACAGATCGACGCGGTCAAGTCGCGGATGAACGCCCTGTATCGCATCGACCGCGACGAGTCGCTGCGGGTTTCCCACAAGAACCCGGACGTCGCGAGGCTGTACGAGGAGTTTCTCGGTCGGCCGCTTTCCGAGACGAGCCATCATTTGTTGCATACGAAGTATGAACCGCGCGAAGCGATCCGCTAGCCGTTCCGACACGTAGTAAGGAGCGGACGCCCTGTACGGGCTGACCCCGAGGAGAGCTTTTGGCCAATCGCGACAACAAGCCGCTGATTCGCACGATCAAGGAACGATGCCGGGTGTGCTACACCTGCGTTCGGGAGTGCCCCGCCAAGGCGATCCGCATTGCCGACGGGCAGGCCGAAGTGGTCAACGAGCGATGCATCGCCTGCGGGAACTGCGTGCGCGTCTGCAGCCAGAACGCCAAGGAAGTGCTCGACGAAACCACCGACGTCTGGGCGCTGATTGCCGGTCCCGAAAAGACGGCCGTCATCATCGCTCCGAGTTTCCCGGCCGAGTTCACCGAGGTGGACTACCCCAGGCTGGTCGGCGGGTTGCGGAAGCTGGGGTTCGACATCGTCTCGGAGGTGGCCGTCGGGGCCGACCTGGTGGCCGACCGTTACGCCAGACTGCTGGGCGAGACGGACAACGACAGCCAGCGACTGATCGCCACCACCTGCCCGGCCATCATCGGCTACATCGAGCGGTACCACCCCGAGCTGGTTCCGTCGCTGGCGCCGATCGTCTCTCCGATGATCGCCTCGGCCCGTGCACTGCGGGAACTCCACGGCGAGGACCTGAAAGTCGTTTTCGTGGGCCCGTGCGTGGCCAAGAAGGGCGAGCTGAGCGGCGCGGGCGAGTCGGAGATCGACGCGGCGCTGACCTTCTCCGAGTTGCGTGAGATGTTCGCGGCGATCGACCTGGACGTCACGGCGATGGACGCCGACGAGTTCGACCCGCCCCACGCCGGTGCCGGCGCGCTGTTCAGCATCTCCCGCGGGCTGCTGCAGGCGGCGAACATCCAGGAAGACCTCATCAACGGAAACGTCGTCGCCGCCGAGGGACGCATCAGCTTCGTCGAGGCGATCAAGGAATTCGAAGCCGGCGACCTCGACGCCCGACTGCTGGAGGTGCTCTGCTGCAACGGCTGCATCATGGGAGCGGGCATGACCAGCGAGGAACCGCTCTTCTCGCGCCGCTCGAAAGTCTCGCAGTACGTTCGCAGCCGCATTCAGCGGACACTCGATGAAGGCTGGGCCAGCGCCGCCGAGCAGTTTGCCGACCTGGACCTCTCGCGCGAGTTCCATCCGCACGATCAGCGGATCCCCGTGCCGTTCAACGACGAGATCGACCAGATCATGCAGCGGATGGGCAAGATCAACCCCGAGGACGAACTCAACTGCGGCGCCTGCGGCTACGAGACCTGCCGCGAACATGCCATCGCGATTTTCAAGGGCCTGGCCGAGACCGAAATGTGTCTGCCCAACACCATCGAACAGCTTCGCAGCACGGTCAAGGAGCTGGCGTCCAGCAACGACCAGCTCGCCAGCACGCAGGAGCAGTTGATGCACTCGGAGCGCCTGGCCAGCATGGGTCAACTGGCGGCCGGTATCGCTCACGAGGTGAACAATCCCCTCGGCGTGGTGCTGATGTACGCTCACCTGCTGCTGGACGAGGCGGACCGGCGATCCGAGATGCACGAGGACCTCTCGATGATCGCCGAGCAGGCCGACCGGTGTAAGAAGATCGTCGCCGGTTTGCTGAACTTCGCCCGCCAGAACAAGGTCATGCTCGAGCCGACCAGCATTCTGGACGTGGTCGACCGCACGCTTCGGACGGTTCCGCGCCCCGAGGGCGTGACGGTGAACCTGGAGCACGAGGTGGACGACCCCGTCGCCGATCTCGACGCCGACCAGGTTGTGCAGGTGCTCTCGAACCTCGTGAGCAACGCCTACGCCGCCATGGACGGGTCCGGCGAGCTGAACATCCGCACGCTGGGCGACGGTGAGCAGGTCAAGGTCGTCGTGAGCGACACCGGCAGCGGGATCAGCGACGAGAACCTCAAGAAGATCTTCGAGCCGTTCTTCACCACCAAGCAGATCGGCAAGGGAACCGGGCTGGGGCTGGCGGTGACATATGGCATCGTGAAAATGCACCACGGGGACATTACAGTAGAGTCCAACGACGACCCGGCCAACGGGCCGACCGGTACGACGTTCACCGTGACGCTGCCCCGCAAGGGACGGCAGGAAGCCGCATAGCCCACACCGCGGGGAGAGACCCAGATGGCTACTATTTTACTGGTCGACGACGACGTCGACCTGGTTGAGCAGAACCGCCTCGTACTGGAAGCGAGGGGGCTGGAGGTGCGGGTTGCTTACTCAGGCCAGGAGGCCCGGGCCGCCCTGGACGACGCCCGCCCCGACGCGGCGGTTCTGGATGTGATGATGGAGTCGCCCACCGCCGGGCTGGAGCTGGCCCGCTGGGCACACGAGAAGTACCCCGAGCTGCCGATGATCATGCTCTCGGGCGTTCACGAAGCCACGGGAAGCCCGTTCCGGTTCGAGCCGGACGAGGCCTGGCTGCCCGTGCTCAAGTTTCTGGACAAGCCCGTCGCGCCGGGCCGGTTGGCCGACGAAGTGGCGTTCCTGACGGGCGAGACGTCCCCTACAACGGATGAGGATGATGAGTAAGACGATTCTGCTGGCAGACGACGATATCGACTTCCGCACGCAACTGGAGCTGCAGCTCACCGCCGCCGGCTTCGAGGTGGTCTCCGCCGCCGGGCAGGCCGAGGCAGAGCAACTCCTCGAGACGGTCACCCCCGACCTGGCGATTTTGGATCTGATGATGGAGAACCAGGACGGCGGGTTCGCCCTGTGCTACCACATCAAGCGGAAGAACGCCGGGATCCCCGTGATTCTCGTCACCGCGGTAGCCAACGAGACGGGCCTGGAGTTCGACGCCGCCACCGACGAGGAACGTTCGTGGATCAAGGCCGACGCGATGCTCGCCAAGCCCATCCGCTTCGAGCAGCTCCGCAAGGAGATGGACCGCCTCATGTCGGCTGAGAAGGCCTGACCCCCGGCGAAAGGACCCCATGGCTGAGCGATTGCGAATTCTGGTCTGCGACGACGAGCCGGGCATGCGTCTGGGTGTGGTTCGCGCACTGCGCAACTTTGCCGCCCACCTGACCGACATCAACGAGGACGTACTCTTCGACGTCGACCAGGCCGAGACCGGCGAGGAAGCGCTGGAGAAGATCCACGCCCAGGCGCCGGACATTCTCCTGCTGGACTACAAACTGCCCGGAATGAACGGGCTGGACGTGCTGGAGAAAGTCGAGATCGACCCGGCCGAGATGCTCACGGTGATGATCACCGCCTACGCTTCGCTCGAGACGGCCATCACCGCGACCAAACGCGGCGCGTACGACTTCCTGCCCAAGCCCTTCACGCCGGACGAGCTGAAGAACACCGTCCGCAAGACGGCCGGCCGACTGGTGCTGTCGCGCCAGGCGAAGAAGCTCGCCGAGGAGAAACGGCAGGTTCGCTTCCAGTTCATCTCGGTGCTGGCCCACGAGCTCAAAGCCCCCATCGCGGCGATCATGGGCTATCTGCGCATCCTGCAGGACAAAAGCGCCGGCGACGATCCGGCGGTGTACGAGCAGATGGTCGAGCGGTGCGTCATTCGTCTGGACGGCATGCAGAAGCTCATTTACGACTTGCTGGACCTGACCCGCATCGAGAGCGGCCAAAAGAAGCGCGAGGTCTCTGAGGTGGACGTGGTCGAGGTCGCCAGGCGCTCCATCGAGACCGTCACGCCGGACGCCCGGGCGCGGGATATCGACGTGAACCTCCACGCCCCCGAGACCCTCCCCATGACGGGCGATTCGGGCGAACTGGAGATCATCTTCAACAACCTCACCTCCAACGCCGTGAAGTACAACCGCGACGGCGGCCGGGTGGACGTCACCCTCACAGCCTCCGACGAGGAGGTCACCATCTCGGTGGCCGACACGGGCATCGGGATGAGCCCGGAGGACGTCGATCGCCTCTTCGGCGAGTTCGTCCGCATCAAGAACGCCCGCACGCGGAACATTCTCGGCAGCGGGTTGGGGTTGTCGATCCTCAAGAAGCTCATTCACCTCTACGGCGGCGAGGTCCGCGTGGAAAGCGAGCTGGACAAAGGCACGACGTTCCACGTGACACTCAAGCGCCACCACGAGTACGTCCCCGACGCCGAGAGCGACGACGAAGCAAGCCTGGGAGCCTGAGCGGGCTGTCGGACGGGTCGGCGGGCATCTTCACACAAAGGCCGCGCCGTATTTGCGCGCACTTCATGCAATCTTTGGGTTCCCCGGCGATGCTGGACCGTATTGGCATCGGTCGTCCGAGGCGGTTCTCGCCGGGGCGGTCCGCCGCCTGTCTGCACACAACCAGTGACGCGCTGCAGATTGGGTGCCCGTCGGCTTCCGGTCCCCCGCTGATCCGTCAGCGAGGCCCACGACCTCCCGTTCCGATGCCAGTTGGGCCTCGACGGGTACCCAGTCCGTGGCGCGTCCTCTTTTGCGCCGCAAAGGCCACGGGATGAACCAGCGGTACCATGCGTCGATGCCGTAAGGCCCGCAACTTGTTGCGGGCTCAACACCGAAGACGAAACAGAACAGAACATGGGCTGGAAGCCCATGCGACGACAGGCCGTAGGGCTCGCAACTTGTTGCTTGTCGCTTGTCGCTGCTTTGTCGCTTGTCGC
>CAZFPT010000095.1:0-5267 GCA_964521005.1 uncultured Planctomycetaceae bacterium
GCTGTTTCTCGCTTCTCTACCCCCACGGTTCGCGGAGCTCACCATGGGGCTTCAAATGTGTTTGACCACTTGTCGCGCGTCGCGATTCGCGCGTCGCTGCTTTTCGCTTCTCTACCCCCACGGTTCGCGGGCCTCGTCGATCTTTGTGAAAAAGTTCACAACAGCGTGCCCAACTTCTTTGCAGACATGCGGAGCGCTTGCTAGTATAAGGGCTCCTTTTCCTCGGCCCGCGGGGCTATGTGTTCTCGTCCGGGTCGCTTTATCGGCTGCGAGCGCAGGGTTCACCATGCACGATTCCAGCAAACCATCCGGCGACGTTCCGGAGGGGTATCACTGCCCGACGGGTTGTCCGCACTGCAGCGGCGGCGCCGACGACGCCCAGCGCTGCCTGGAAGATGCCCCCGCCGGCTGGCGCATGAGCACCTCGGCGGCAACGATGTTCCTGCTTCCGCTGGTCTGCGCGATGGTGGCGGCGATGTTCTTCGGGCCCGGCCGCACGCACCAGTTGCTGGCGGCGGTCTCAGCCGGCGGGCTGGGAGTGCTGGCGGCCCGCCCGATCGTCCATCGCATCGCTGCCCCGGCCAAGGAGACTCCATGACCGCAACGCAATCTTCCATTCCAGGTCCCGGTGAGTTTGCCCGCGGCGTGCACCCGCCGGACGGAAAGCAGTTCTCCAAAGACGCCGCCATCGAGGTGCTGCCGACACCCGCGCAGGTGGCGGTTCCGCTCCTGCAGCACATCGGCGCCCCGTGCACACCGACCACCAAGCCGCGCCAGGAAGTGCGCATGGGCGACGTGCTCGGAGAGGCCGGCGGATTCGTCTCGGCCCCGGCGCACAGCCCCATCCATGGCCTGGCGCAGATGGCATCGGTTGCCACGCTGCCCAATGGGCGGCACGTGCAGACCGTTCCCGTCAAGGCCGACGAGGGAGAGCAACTCGCCGGCGAGGCCCTGTTGGGCGATATCTTCGGGGGCGATTGGCCCACGAGCGGATTCGAGCAGTCTCCCGATGAGATCCGCAAGGCCATCCAGGCTGCCGGCATCGTCGGGCTGGGCGGGGCGGCGTTTCCCACGCACGTGAAGCTCACCCCGCCCGAAGGCAAGAGCGTGGACACGCTGCTGATCAACGGCTGCGAGTGCGAGCCGTTCCTGACGGCGGATCATCGCGTCATGGTGGAGTATCCCGCCCCGGTCATCACCGGCGCGATCCTGGCTGCCCGGGCGTGCGGGGCAGCCAACATCTACGTCGCCATCGAGGACAACAAGCCCGACGCCGTCGAGGCGATGCAGCAGGCGGCGGAGGGCACGGGCGTGACGGTGGCTGCCGTCAAGACGCAATACCCCATGGGCGGCGAGCGGCAGACGATTCTGGCGACGCTGGACCGCGAGGTCCCCACCGGCGGGCTTCCGCTGGACGTGGGCGTGGTCGTGGTGAATGTCGGGACGGCCGCTGCAATCGCCCGGGCGGTGACGCGGGGTAAACCATTGACCCACCGGGTGATCACGGTCAGCGGTGGGGGCATCCGTCAACCAAAGAACATTCTGGCGCCCATCGGCGTGAGCTACGGCGAGTTGATCGACTTCTGCGGCGGGCTGGGCGACGACGTCGGCAGGGTGGTTGCCGGCGGGCCGATGATGGGCTTCACGCTGGGTGAGCTGGACGTGCCCGTCACCAAGGGCACCAGCGGCGTGACCGTGCTGACGGGCGACGACGTCCGCCGGGCCACGGAGACCAACTGCATCCGCTGCGGGCGGTGTGTGGACGTCTGCCCGCTGGGACTGGTGCCCACGCGGATCGCCCTGGCGTCGCGGGCGGGCAACTGGGACGTCGCCAAACGCTATCACATGGCTGCCTGCTGTGAGTGCGGGTGTTGCGCCTACGTCTGCCCGGCGAGCATTCCGCTCGTGCAGCTGATCCGCATGGGCAAGGTGCAGGCCCCCAAGGACTGACGAATTCCCTCGAACACAATGACACGGCAGGACATGGTCTGGAGAGAGGATGGCTGAGAACGACAGCAAGCAGGCGGTGAGCACTCCGGTCGCACCCGGACCTCACCTGTCGGACACGTCGCTGACCACGCGCAGGATGATGCTGGATGTCATCATCGCCCTGGTGCCGCTGATGGCGGTGGCCCTGTGGGTGTTCCGGCTGTACGCGGCCAGGCAGCTCGTGCTCTGCGTGGGCGCGTGCGTGGCGGCGGAGGCGGTGTTCACCTGGATGCGGAAACGCCCGCTGACGCTGAACGATTTCTCCGCGGTCGTGACCGGGCTGATCCTCGCGCTGTCGCTGCCCGGGACGGCGCCCTGGTACGTGGCTGTGATTGCCTCCTTCGCCGGGATCGGGCTGGGCAAGGCTGTCTTTGGCGGGGTGGGGTTCAACATCTTCAACCCCGCGATGGTCGGCAGGGCGTTTGTGATGATCGCCTTCACCACGGCCCTGGGGGCGACCGCCTACGTCGCACCGGACGGGGCCGGGGCCGACGCGATCACCCAGGCGACTCCCATGACCGAGGCGTACAAGGGTGGGAATGTCCAGCCCGGGCTGCTTTGGAAGCTCTTCCTGGGCAACACGAACGGCTCGCTGGGCGAGACCAGTGCCCTGGCGTGCCTCATCGGCGGGGCGTTCCTGTGCATCCGTCGGACGGCTTCGTGGGAGATCCCTGCCGGCGCGATCGGCGCGGTGGTTCTCTGGGCGGGCATCGGCAATCTGATGGACCTCTCCGCCGACTGGACGCTGCTGCACCATCTCTTTGGCGGGGCGCTGTTGTTCGGGTCGTTTTTCATCATTACCGACCCGGTCTCCAGCCCGCTTACGCCGAAGGGCAAGTGGATTTTCGGGGCGTTGTTCGGGGTTCTGGTGATGCTGATGCGTACGCTCAGCGCCTACCCCGAGGGCGTCATGTTCAGCGTGCTGCTGGTCAACGCGGTGGTCCCGCTGATCAACCGATGGACGGTTCCGCGCCCGGTGGGCGGGCCGGTGCCGGTGCGGACGGCCTGACGAGAACGAACACGACCAACTCCTGAGCAAGGGAGAGACATGAGATATCTCAAACAAGCCTGGCTGGTGCTGCTGCTGGCGATGGTGTTCGGTTCGGCACTGGCGGCGATGCAGATTTCGCTGTCCGGCCGAATCGCCGAGAACAAGCGGAACGAGACGGTCGGGCAGATTCCCACGCTCGTGCCCGGCGCGTCGATCGAGAAGACCGAGGAGGTCACCTTCGGGCCGAAGGGCAAGTCGGCATACAAGGTGTTCGACGACGCCGGCGAGCACATCGGCTGGGTCCTGCCGGCCAGCGGGATGGGCTTCGCCGACAGGATCGAGATCCTCATCGGTCTGGACGCAATCGCCGAGCGAACCACCGGCCTGTACGTGCTGGACCAGAAGGAGACGCCCGGGCTGGGCAACAAGATCACCATGCGGGCCGACTCGCCGCAGGAGGCGCCGCTGTTCCTGGACAACTTCACCGGCAAGAACGCCACCGAGCCGCTGACCGTGGTCAAGCGCGAGCCGAAAGAGGGCGCCAACGAGGTGGAAGCGATCACCGGCGCGACGGTCAGTTCCAAGGCCGTCACTGACATCGTGAACAGGGCCGTCGGCGAGTTCCGATCGGCCGGGAAGCTCGCCGGCGCCGACGCCGCGACGGGAGGCAACGATGGCCAATAGCGGACCAACGCCGATGGAGCGGTTCATTCAGGGCATCCTGCCGGAGAACCCGGTGTACCGTCAGCTTCTGGGGATGTGCCCGGTGCTGGCGGTGACCAACTCTCTGGGCGGGGCGCTGACGATGAGCGGGGCGGTGCTGTTCGTGCTGCTGTGCGCGAACGTGATGGTCTCAGCCATCCGAAGCCTGCTCAAGCCTCACCTGCGGATCCTGGTGTTCACGCTGACGATCGCGACGTTCGTGACGATCGCGGACCGGTTCCTGGCGGCGTTCATGTACGACATGAGCAAGCAGCTGGGCCCGTACATTCCGCTGATTATCGTCAACTGCATCATCATCTGCCGCTGCGAGGTATGCGCATCGAAGCAGTCGATTCCCACTGCCGCCGCGGACGCGGTGGGTCAGTCGGTGGGCTTCACTCTGGCGCTGCTGAGCATCGCCTCGGTACGGGAGCTTCTGGGAACCGGCTACCTGTTCAAGAACATGCCCATCGAGATCAACGTGCTGGGCTGGGCGGATTGGCCCAACTGGGTCATCATGATCCTCCCGCCCGGAGCGTTCCTCACCCTGGGCGTATTGCTGGGAGCCGTCAACTGGATCGCCCTTTCGCGGGCCAAGGCCAAAACGCAAAGCTGATCTGAGCCAACCCTCACAGGATCGGACCTATGGAATATCTCGGCGAAATTCTGATCATCGCGGTCGGGGCTGCCCTGATCAACAACTTCGTGCTCCACTACTTCGTGGGCATCTGTCCGTTCATCGGCGTCTCGCGCCGGGTGGACATGGCCTTCGGAATGGGCTGCGCGGTGACGTTCGTCATCACCATCGCGGCGCTGCTGAGCTGGACGTTCACCTTCTACATCCTTCGTCCCGGGGCGCCGCTGACGATGGCCGTCTGGCAGTTGGCCGGCGGGAACCCCGAGACGCAGACCGACCTGAGCATTCTCAGCTACATCGTGTACATCTTCGTGATCGCCTCGAGCGTGCAGTTCGTGGAGATGTATCTGCGGAAGTTCTTCCCGCCGCTGTACAAGAGCTTCGGGGTGTTCCTGCCGCTGATTACCACCAACTGCGCGATCCTGTTCGCCTGCCTGGAGATCATGAAGAACGTCTCGGGCGTGAGCGACCCGACGATGGCGTGGGACCTCGGGCGGGCCTTGGCGCTGGCGATCTTCGGCGGGGTGGGCTTTACCATCGCGATCGTCATCATGGCCGGCATCCGCGAGGAGCTGGACCTCTGCGACGTCCCCGAGCCGCTCAAGGGAGCGGGAATCACGCTGATCGTCGCGGGAATCCTCGCCCTGGCGTTCATGGGCTTTACCGGCGTCAACGGCAGCCTGGGCGAACTGGTGAAACCGGCGGAGAAACCCGCCCAGGTGGAAGTGGACACCCCCGAGTCGGCCAGGACGTCCGTGCCCCCCGAATGCGTCGCATGGGCTTCCAGCCCATGTTCTGAAAGAGAACGGATTCACGGGCAAGATGCCGTCGCATGGGCTTCCAGCCCATGACCTGAAAGAGAACGGATTCACGGGCAAGATGCCCGTGCAACTAAGAGCGTCGCACAGGCAGGATGCCTCGGCCTCACTACTTCGTAGCCGAACCCTC
>CAZFPT010000095.1:5367-12732 GCA_964521005.1 uncultured Planctomycetaceae bacterium
AAGAGCGTCGCACAGGCAGGATGCCTCGGCCTCACTACTTCGTAGCCGAACCCTCATCCGGTAGAATCGAGTCCGGGAGATATGGACATGTTGGAAACCATTACGATCATATTGGCCGCCACGGCGATGCTGGGTCTGGCGGTCGCGATGGCGTGGGTACTGGGCTGGGCGAACCGCGCGTTCCACGTCGAGGTGGACCCGCGCATCGACCAGGTTAACGAGGTGCTGCCCGGGGCCAACTGTGGCGGCTGCGGTTATGTGGGCTGCGGCGAGTACGCCGAAGCCGTCGTGAAAGGCGAAGCGCCCCCCAACGCCTGCCCCGTCGGCGGGGCCGAGTGCGCCAACCAGATCGCCGGCATTCTGGGCGTCGAGCTGGGAGAGGCGCTGCCGTACCGCCCGGTGGTGCATTGCGGGGCCACCACCGAGCAGCGTCTCAAGCGGCATGACTACGGCGGCGAGCGGACCTGCGCAGCGGCCAACCTTGTTTGCGGCGTGCAGGGCTGCACGTATGGCTGCCTGGGGTTCGGCGACTGCGAGACCATCTGCCCCTACGATGCGATCCACGTCGTCGACGGGCTGGCGACGGTGGATTACGACAAGTGCATCGGTTGCGGGAAGTGCGAGAAGGTCTGTCCGCGGAACATCATCTCGATGGTTCCCTTCAAGCAGGAGCAGATGCTCGTGATCAAATGCTCCAACAAGGACTTCGGCAAGGACGTCAAAGCCGTCTGCGAGGTGGGCTGTCTCGGCTGCAAGGCGTGTACCCGCGTGCTGGAGGGCCTGCTGGAAATGAAAAACAACCTGCCGCAGGTGGACTACGAGGAATACACCGCCGACGAAGACGCAGCCGAGAAGATCGGCCAGGCGATCGAGAAGTGTCCCATGAAGCGTCTGGAGTACGTGGGCAACCCCTCCGACGCCGAGAAGGCCGCCGCCGAGGGCGACGTGCCCGAGGTGGTCACCCCCGACTTCAAGACCACCGTGGACGATACCGAGTGGCACGGGTAACGGCAGGCCGATCCAGGGGTGACCAATGAAAAGGAGCACGCTGAAGCGAATGATCTGGTGGTTGGTGGTAGCTCCGGTGTCGTCGGTGGTGGTCTTCCTGGGCGTCCTGTATCTCATGCAGGATCGCATGGTCTATCATCCCCTCTCCGAGATCGAGTTTACCCCCGCCGACGTCAGGCTGTCCTACGAAGACGTCACGTTCGAGAGCTCCGGCGGGACGCGCATCAGCGCCTGGTACGTCTCTGCCGACGACGCCAACGCCCCGGTCGTGCTGTTCTGTCACGGAAACGGCGGCAACATCAGCGATCGCCTGATGACGCTGGACATTCTCCATCGCATGGGGTTGGGCGTGCTGATTTTCGACTATCGCGGCTACGGGGCCAGCGAGGGCAGCCCGTCCGAGCAGGGCACCTACGACGACGCTCGGGCCGGGTGGGACTGGCTGGTCAACCAGCGGGGATATTCGCCGGAGCGGATCTTCGTCCAGGGTCGATCGCTGGGCGGGTCGGTGGCGTCCTGGCTGGCGGGGGAGGTCGCCCCGGCGGGGCTGATCATCGAGTCGACCCCGATGTCGATCCCCGAGATGGGCAGCGATCTGTACTGGTACATTCCGGGGTTCCTGCTGCGGGGGTTGTGTCGGTACGAGTACGACACGCGCGAGCACCTCAAGCGGGTGAGGTGCCCGGTGCTGGTGATGCACTCGCCGGATGACGAACTGGTACCGTTTTCGCACGGGGAGGCGAATTTCGCCGCTGCCGGCGAGTCGAAGCGATTCGTGGAACTCACCGGCGGCCACAATGACGCCCACCAGGTCAGCGGGGAGGTGTACTCGGGGGCGATTCGTGCCTTCGTGGCCCGCTGCCTCAGCGGGGAGTGATCGGCTCAATCGGTGAGTTCGCCTCGGTCGGCTCGGTGGTCGGACGGGGGGCGAAGGAGGGGGGCTCGCCGACGATCAGCTTCCCGAAGCCCGGGGTGGTATGGATGGTCGCCCGTTGGGGCGTTCCCATGATGATCATCGCCTCGATTCCCTCGTCGGTCGGCAGCGTGTCCAGCCCGGGCGGTCCCAGCACGCTCAGGGCGGTCGCCCAGGCGTCTGCGACGGTGGCGGTGTTGGCGATGACGGTGACCGACGGCGAATGATCGGCGGGCGAGAGCGTGCGCGGGTCCAGAATGTGGCTGAAGCGTTGGCCGGCGATTTCAACCGGTCGGCGGTAGTTTCCGCTCGTGCAGACCGCGCCGCCGGCGTTGGGGTCGATCCGCAGCAGGCAGAGCGTTTCGCCCGGATCGAATGGATTGGTCACCCCCACGGTCCACGCCCGCCCGTCGAAGCGTTTCCCGAAGCAGCGAAGGTCGCCCCCGAGCTCCACCAGCCCGCCGTGAACGTCGTGGGCTTTGAGGGTCTCGATGGCCTGGTCGATGCCGTACCCCTTGGCGATGCCACCCAGGTCCACCCCCGCGGTATCGGTGGTTTTGATCGCCCCGGTGGGGGTCAGTTCGATCTGGTCCCATCGGCTGGCGTTGCGGGCGGCCATCAGTTTCGACAGCGGTGGAATTCGGCCGTCTTTGGCGGCCTGCTTCCACACCTCCAGCACCGGCCTGACGGTGATGTCGAACGCGCCGGCCGACTCGACGTGCAGGTCTCGCGCGGTACGAAGCACGCTCAGCGTCCGGTCGGAGAGGGCGACGTGCTCGCCGGCGGGGGCATTGTTCAGCGCGTGGATCTCCGTGCCGGTCATGTGCGAGCTCATCAGGCGTTCGACGTCCCGCAGCGTCTGCTTCGCCGCCTGGAAGGCCCGCGAAGCCCGTTGGCTGTCGTCCGCCCGGACCACCGCGATCATCTTCCCCTCGGTACTCATCACGCCGGCGATGTCGGTCGAGGGCATCACCAGCAGGGGGCTTCCGCCCGAGGTCATCCAGCGCCCCAGGAAGATCAGCCCGACCACGCCGCACAGCATCAGCACGCCGATGATGGTTCGAAGGTGCTTGCTCATGGATTCTCGCGGTTATGCGTATTCGTCTCGGTCATACTCGGCTGTCACCGTCGAATGCATCCCGCCGCGCGGTGTGAACGAGCCGCTTACGGTCATCCAAACCGGTGAGAGGCAATCGACCAGGTCGTCGAGGATGCGGTTGACGAGGGCTTCGTAGAACACGCCCTCGTTGCGGTAGCTTTGCAGGTAGAACTTGAGACTTTTGAGTTCCACGCAGAGTTCCGCGGCGACATATTCGATCTCGATGGTCCCGAAGTCCGGCTGACCCGTTTTGGGACAGACGCTGGTGAATTCCGGCGCCACGTGACGGATCACGTACTCCCGGTCGGGACAGGGGTTCTCGAAGGTTTCCAGTTCGCTCATGGCCTCATTGTACGTTCACCGGCGGCGGGGTGAAATCCTAATCCGTGCCCGGGCCCGTTGGTGTGACGACCTTGGCGAGGCGAAGCTCCCAGCCACGGTTCTTTACCCGCGAGGTGTCCTGCAGGCCGATCACGCGGAAGCCCGAGTCCAGGTAGAAGTCGATCGCCTGGGCGCTGGTCAGCGTGATGAACAGGAAGATCGCAGCGGCCGACTGCTCCCGCGCCTGGTCTTCGACGGCCGACAGAAGCTTGGTGGCGGCCGGTCCCTGGCGGAATCGACTGGCGATGAAGAACGCCTGCAGCTCGGCCGTCTCGTCGAAGAGGGTCTCGCCCAGCAGCGCCATGCCCACCATTCTGTCGTTTTCGTAGGCGCCGATGGGAGTGGCGCCCTGCTTGACGGACTGCCGCCACTGCTCCAGGCGCGCGGCGAGTTCGCCCTCGGCCCAGCCGGCCATCGGAACCGGCGCCAGCAGCGGGCGGCGCTTGAGCACCAGTCCCACCGCGTCGGACGTCGGTTCCACCCGATACTCTGCCGTCTGCTCGACGGAGCGGTCGATCGCCTGGATCGATTCCATTTCATCCAGCCCGAACGGGCGGATCGCGATGCTCATTCAGCCTCTCTCCTCGTGTTGCTCAGACGTCCTCGATGGCCCGCTCGAGGGCGGGCAGGAAGTAATCGGTCACTACGTGCTCCCAGTCTATGTCGCCGGCCAGGGCGTATCCGTGGTCGATGCGGGTCTGGTGGGTTTTCTCGTCTCGCGGAAGGGCGTCGGCGATGATCTTCGCCAGTCGGCGTCCTTCGCTGGCCTCGATCTCGTCGCGCAGGTGGATCGGGATGCTTTTGAGTTCGTCCAGGCCCATCGACTCGGGCACGTCGAGGAAGCTGGATTCGATGACGTTGTCGAACTCCCCCCGCCCGGCGATGGTCTTGCGGGCAAAGCCCATGCAGCCGCAGACGTTGCTCACCGCGCACAGCGCCCCGAAGCTGAGACCCTCGAACTGGGCGATTCCGAACGGCTCGTACACACTGAGCCCGAACTCGAGATCCGTGCCCATGCGGATGTCGGCGAAGGTCATCTCCTTGGGCATGCGTCGGCCACAACATTCGCGGTTCCAGTCCCACTGGTTGACCAGGACGGTGGAAATCCGCTCGTGGTCGCGGTTGAACGCGTCGAACATCGGCCAGAGCGTTTCCTCGCCGCCGGAGAGGTCGGGGTAGCCTTCCTCGTGTGCGACCGGCCAGCCGTACACTCGTTCCATCTGGCGGACGGTTCGTGACTTGCGCTGTCCGGCGAGCGTCCCGAGCATGAAGTACACTGCCGTCTCGCCGCGGTCGGCCAGCAGTTTCTCCAGCTCGTGCATCACGCGGAAGTCCCGCCAGAGTCCCTTGGAACGCACCGGCCTGGCCACGTGCGTGAAGACCCACGTCGGCTCGAAGCCGAAGAGATTCCTGCAGTAGAGCTTCATCCGCTGGCGGGATTCCTGCCGCTGGTCCAGCGTGAGCGAACGGGCGGGAATGCCGTTGTAGATCAGGTCGATCTCCATCGTTTTGAAGTGCCGGTCCAGGAAGCGCAGCTCATCCACGACGTAATCGCCCACGGCGAAGACGTGGTCGAGGTAGCGGGCTGCCTTGACCAGGCAGTGCTTGTAGTTGTCATTCACCTGGGGGAAGACATCTTCGATGGTCAGCCCCGCATCGACGGCCTGGTCCAGCACGTTGTAAAACATCGTGTCGTGGCCGGGCTCGTCTTCCACGATGGGTCGAACCGACGCCACCTCATGGGCATAGAACACCGTCCGGACACTCCGCGAGCCGTCCAGCTCCGCCTTCAGCGCGGTGGGCATGCCCATGTACTCGTGGGACAGCAGGGTGCAGGGCTCGTCGGCATCGATCACGCCGAGGTGCTTGAGGGCGTCGTAGGCGGGCTCGGCCAGTCGAACGTATTGCTCGTAGTCCCAGATGGACTGGAACTGATGGGAGGGGATGCGGAACTTCTCGAACAGTTCGCCTTTGAACACGTTCAGCCGTTCGTCGTTGTAGTGGAACACGTCCACCAGCAGCACCTCGGTTTTGACGGGCGTGCCGCCGCAGGGCTCGTGGATGGTGCGTCGCCCGTACACCAGGTGGACGTCGTAGATGCGTTCCACGGGGCGGAAGACCTTGACCCACTCGGGCGGCTCGATGCCGTCCAGCGAGCTGTAGAGCACCTCCCCGTCGTCGCCGAGCCGGTTGTCCACGGAGGTGTCCGCGTCGAACAGCGGGCCGACCAGCAGCGTCCGTGAGACCTCTTCCTGGTAGGCGTCGGCCGTGGTGAGCCCGGCAATGACGGCGCCGATCCCGCCGATTTTCTCGACGGCTTCGTGTGTGACGTGTACGACGATCATGTGCGGTTCCTTCCCTGTGGTGCGTAACAGTCTGTGATGGGTATCGGCCGGGCGGACGGGATTCTGCAGGACGATCGTATTCTCATGCAAAGGGACCTGTGCCCATGCGTTTCGCCAGCGCCGGTCGGTTTCGGGGCGTTATCCCCCGGGGCGTCGGCCAGGAACGATTGCCGCAGTTTGTTTCCCCGTCCCTGGCTGGCTGCGCCCGCGCCGACAGTGTATCATAGGGACCACTCGATGCGAGACCCGAGATGATTTCCCCGGAGCGACCATGACCACGACCATCGGAAAGGGCCAACCCGACCGGGCCCTGATGAAAGACGAAATTCAGAGCATTGTCTCCGACGCCGCCTCGCGGATGGATACCGTCGGCCAGCGCGTGCTGGTGATCATCCCCGACGCCACCCGCACCTGCCCGCTGGGGTTGATTACGCGCGAGCTGTACGCCGCGATCTCCCCCGGCGCGAAGCAGATGGACTTCCTGATCGCCCTGGGTACGCACCCGGCGATGAGCGACGAGCAGATCGACAAGCTCGTCGGCTGCCAGCCAGGCCGGCGGAGCGAGGTGTTCGGCGACGCGAAGTTCTTCAACCACGCCTGGGACGATCCTGACGCGCTGATCAGCATCGGCACCATCACGGCCGATCAGGTTCGCGAGATCTCCCCGCCCGAGATGGAGCCCTTCGCCATCGACATTGACGTGACGATCAACCGCCTCATCACGCAGTACGATCGGGTGTTGATCTGCGGGCCGGTCTTTCCCCACGAGGTGGTGGGGTTCTCGGGCGGGGCGAAGTACTTCTTCCCGGGCATCTGCGGGCCGGAACTGCTGAACTTCTTCCACTGGCAGGGCGCGGTGATTTCCTGCCCGAAGATCATCGGCAACAAGTACACCCCGGTGCGCAACCTGCTGCACGTCGCCGCCGACATGGTGCCCACCGAGAACTACGCCCTGTGCATGGTGGTCTCCGGGGGCGACCTGGCGGGGCTGTACTTCGGAAGCGTCAAGGACGCCTGGTCCGCGGCGGCCGACCTGGCCGACCAGACGCACGTGCGGTACGTGGAGAAGCCCTACCGGTCGGTGCTCTCCCGCGCGCCGCAGATGTACGACGAGCTGTGGGTCGGCGCCAAGTGCATGTACAAGATGGAACCGGTTGTCGCCGATGGCGGCGAGCTGATCATCTACGCCCCGCACCTCGACGAGATTTCCGTGGTCCACGGGGCCACGATCAAACAGCTCGGCTACCACACGCGCGATTACTTCCTCACCCAGTGGGACAAGTTCAAGGACTACCCCTGGGGCGTCATCGCCCACAGCACGCACGTCCGCGGGATCGGTACGATAGAAAACGGCGTGGAAAAGCCGCGAATCAAGGTGACGCTCGCCACGGCCATCCCGAAGGAAGAGTGCGAGGCGGTGAACCTCTGCTATCGCGACCCGGCCACCATCGACCCGGCCGAGTGGGAGCAGGGCGAGGACACCCTCTATGTCCCCAAGGCCGGCGAGATGCTCTACAAGCTCTCCGACCCGCCCGAATGGCAACGCGGGACGTGAGCGACGCTTACGGGTGCCACCGGCGTCTCCGCACGCCGGTGCCGTAGGGCTCGCAACTTGTTGC
>CAZFPT010000096.1:0-1427 GCA_964521005.1 uncultured Planctomycetaceae bacterium
GGTTTGTGCAGCGAGCCCAAGCGAGCTGAGCAACCGGGTTGGTCCGGATCGCGCTCCAGCTAGTGGTCGGACATCGCAGCAACCGGGTTGCTCCGTTCCTCCCTCGCTGCGCTCGGTCCGACCGGCACAAGCCCGGGCACCCGAAGTATCGTTAATGCCCCATCTTGAGCGAAGCGAACCGTGGGGGCTCACGCGAGCCGGCCTGGCGTCTCAGCGGACGGCGCCGGTCTCGTTGACGACCTCGAAGACGGTTCCGCACGCGCTGCAACGGAGTCGCCCGGTTCCCGGAGAGGGTTTGGACCGCCCGCAGCCGGGGCAGGAAACCATCGGGGGGATGCGGAAGGTGGTGGTGCACTGGGAGCACTGGTACACGCCGGGCCCCGGCGAGGGTCGCTCGCGGCCACACCCGGGGCAGCGGGCCAGGACGCGGGGGATGACGAACTCGCTCTGGCAGGAGCTGCAGTGGTATCGGCCGGGCCCGGGAGAGGGCTTGCGTCGGCCACACCCGGGGCAGGCGACATTTCCGTCGGCGTCGGTCAGGGACGTCTCGATGCCGGCAGAGCCTTTTGGCCCGCGAAGGAGAATACTCGCTGCCGCCGGCTCGGCTGGGGGTTCTGCCTCGCCGCTCGGCGCGGAAGTGGACTCGGGCGATTCTTCGAGATCTGCTTCGCTCGTTTCGGCGACGGGCGATTCTTCGTATTCCTCGTCCGTCGCAGCCGGGCGGGTGTCGGCGTCTTCGGCCACGGGCGGTTCGGGCTGGTCGGCGGGTTCGGTCTGCGGGGGCTCCAGGAGGTCGTCGAGCATCTCGTCGATCGTGGAGCTTTCTTCGGGCTCGCCGAGCAGCGAGTCGATGGTGTCGGCTTCGTCGTTTTCACCGGGCAGTTCGTTGATGGTGGCGTCGGCCGGCGGCGAGGCGGGCGCGGGCGTCGGAGGCTGTTCGGGCTCGACGGGGACGGGCTCGACGTCCAGAATGTCGTCGCACTCGGCGTCGGCGGGGGTTTGCTCCTCGTCCAGCCATTCGATTTCCGGGGCGTGCGGCGGCTGGGCTTGTTCGGCGGTATCGGCAGGATCCTCGGCCACGAACTCGGCGGCGGGCAGGTCGTCCCATTCGGAGGTTTTCACCTGCAGCAGCCCGGGCAGCGCGGGTCGATCGAACAGCTGCGCGACCGACTCATCGAGCAGGTCGTCGACCACGCTCGGCGTTCGCGGCCGGGCGGGGCCGTCCTCGCTGTCATTCTGGCCGGGCGGCGGGGGAGTGGTCTCGAAGAGAGGTCGACGCAGCCGATGGCGCTGGGCGAAGGGCGAGTCCTTCACCTGCACGATCGGCCTGTCGGGCTCTTCCACTTCCTCGCCGGGGAGTTCGTCGACGGGCTCATCCGGCTCGGGCGCGGGGTCTTCGTCGGTCGACGTCTCAACGGGCTCATCCG
>CAZFPT010000096.1:1527-12627 GCA_964521005.1 uncultured Planctomycetaceae bacterium
CTCGGGCGCGGGGTCTTCGTCGGTCGACGTCTCAACGGGCTCATCCGGCTCGGGCGCGGGGTCTTCGTCGATGTCGGCCGATTCGGGCTCGGCGTCGGCAAGCGGCGGATGGACGTCGCGGACCTCTTCCTCGGCGGGCTCGGGCGGCTGGGCGGCGGGCAAGGGCGACTCGACCTTGACGGGCTCGGGCTCGGGAGCTTCTTCGGTCGGCGTTTCGGGGGTGGTGGGCGGCAGGTCTTCGGAGGCGGCGGGTTCTTCGACGGGCTCAGCCGACTCGGCAGTGCGCTCGCGGGGGGACGTGATGTGCGACTCGATGGTCTCCACGTCCTTGACGGCCGGCCCGCGTAGAGGCTGCTCGCCGGTCGACTCGCTGGCGGGTTCGTCCTCGTCGGCGGTCGGGTCGGGCGGGATGTCGCCTTCGATGCCCAGCATGCTGTGGAGCTGTTGCATCGCGGTCTGGTAGTCCAGGGGGTTGGCGCTTTCCGGCTCGCCGGGGCGCGGGCCTGCGGGCGTGACGCGCTTCTCGAACAGCAGGCGGATGTCCTTCAGCGAGGCGACCATGTCCCGCCAATCGATCTCGGTGCGCTCCTCACGACGCAGCACGCGCGGCAGGTCCAGCAGCAGGAAGCTTCCGATCGAGAGCATCGCCGCGGTCAGGGCGCTGATCGCCAGATGCCAGAAAATCCCCGCGACGTCTCCGCTCATTGCGCGGCCGAGGATGATCGTGGCGCCCTCGGGCACCCTGCCGCCGGCGATTTCGCGGCCGTGGGCAACCCAGAGGAACACCGCACCCACCACGCATGGGACGGCCACCATCGCCCCGATGGTGAACAGGGCGTCGGAGAGACCCTGGCGGAAGCGGGTGTGACATTCCGAGCACAGGCCCGGCCCGAAGGTGGGGCGGTCGCAGCGCGCACAGATGGGCTTGCCGCGAAAGGCGGCCTGGATACCCCGTGTTTCTGCGTTCCAGCGGGCCACGATTTTGTCTCTCCAGCCCTCCTGGCTGGTGAACTTCCCCGGTGGTCGACTCTCACGGTCGGCCCCGATCCGATCCGTCCGCGCGATGGCTGGACGCCCTCTCCGTCTATCATATCGAAAACCGCCCCGCGAATCTTCAGAAGGAACGAAGCGGATTCGGCTTATCTCCTCAGCGAACCACGAACGTCCGGCGATACTCGGTGGGTGTCATGTCCTCGTAACGACGGAACAGCTCGCAGAGCGTCTTGGCGCTGCGCAGCCCGGAGCGCTTGGCGATTTCCGCCAGTGGATAGTCCGTATCGGTCAGCAGCATCTTCGCCCGGCGAAGGTGCGCCTGGCGAATCACCTGCCCCGGCGACTTGCCGATCGACTCGGCGAAGCGGATCTCCAGCGACTTTCGGCTGATCGAGACCACATCCAGAAGGTCCGTGACGCTGATGGGTCTGTGGGCGTGGCTGCGAATGTAGCGGATGGCCAGGGCGACATCGCGGTCGTCCAGTTCGAGCACGTCGGTACTCTGGCGGGCCTCCACGCGCTGGGGAGGAATCTCCAGCGGCCTGGAGGGTCCGGCCTTGCTGGCCAGGAGCTTCGCCAGCAGGGCGGCTGCCTCGAACCCGCGGGCTTCGCCGCCAATCTCGATGCTGCTCAGCGGGGGGGTGCACAGCTCGCAGAGCACGTCGTCGTTGTCCACCCCGAGGATGGCGACGTCCTCGGGCACGCGCAGGCCCATCTCACGGCAGACGGCCAACAGCGTGCGCCCCTGGTTGTCGTCGCAGGCCAACACGCCGACCGGCAGGGGCAGCGTCGCCAGCCAATCGCGCGCGTCGGCGCGCCAGCGGGGCCAATCCTCCTCCCGCAGCGGGGGGTGATCGTAGATGATCGGGTCGAAGCCTTCCTTGCGGGCCGACCGGGCGAACCCCTCTCCGCGGCGATGCGAGTACCAGTTCTCCGGGAGCCCGAAGTAGGCGAGATTGCGGAAGCCCCGCTCGATGAAATGCTCGGACCCCATGCGGCCGATGGCGTCGTCCTGGCTGATCACCGAGGGGATTTCATCCAGCCGTTCGACCGCGCAGACGTTGACCACCGGCACGCCAAGCTGCATGTAGCGCTTCTCGATCTCGCGCGACTTGATCGTCGCGATCACGCCGTCGCCCTGCCAGTTCCGCAGGCCCGTCGGCAGCGGACCTCCACCCTCGGCGGCAACGTAGGTGTCCCACGTCGCGTGCGTGCGCAGGAACCGCCCGATGCCCTTGAGCATCTCCCGGCCGATGCGGCTGTTCGTTTCCACCACCAGTGCAACGCTCGGAGTAAATGCCATACCTATTCTCCGTAAAGAGTAGTTGCATTCCTCTATTTTATCGGCATTTCTGTCGCTACGCAACAGCGGAATTTTTTTACGTAATGCCCCAATCAGGCCGTGATAGTCTGGTGAACATCGAGGCGAGTCGGCGACAAGCGCCGGCCAATGGAACCCCGAAGTTTCGAGGGACATGTCTACTTTTCAAGAAGGAAGGGAGCAGAAACATGAAACGCATCATCTGTTTACTGGTTGTGTGTGGGCTGGCGAGCGTGGCGATGGGTGCGCCGGTCGTAAGTTGGACCGGTACACACGACAACACCGAAGGCACGGCCCTGACCAAGGGGGCCCTCAATGGCTACACCGATGAAAACGGCCCGCAGCAGATGTTTTACGACGGAGCCAATGGTCCGCTGACATGGTGGGTTGAACCGGGACACATGGGCGTGCGGGTCGATGGCGACTCGTCCGCGACGGTCGGTATCTACTGGACGCCCGGTGGAACCTACAGCTTAGACGGGATGGCCAACACGGACGTGCTGTTCAGGTTCAACCTGGAGGACGCCATCAACGGCGATCTTGCCATCTATGACAATGTTGCAGCCTTGGTTATGAACGACGGAACGCTGTACCGATCACCGATCATCGCAGCGAGTCCGGGGCTGACGGACTACCTCGTCGCCACGAAGGCCGACTTGGCGGCCGAAGCTTGGAAGCAGTATGACATCTCCACCGGAGCCCTTGTTGACGGTGGGGCTGAAATTGCTCTGGATGATCTGGACGACATCACCGCATTCGGTGGGTCATTCGCACCCAGCACCGGAAACATCTTCATCAGTTCTTTCGAGGCCGTTCCCGAGCCGGCGACGATGAGTCTGCTGGCGATGGGTGGGCTGGCGGCCCTGATTCGTCGTCGACGCAAGTAACTGAGACCCCGCGCGTGGGGCGGGATTTCTCCCCGGGCGTCGCGCAGGCATCAACGCCGACGGCGCCCGGGATTTCTTTTTCTCCACAGATCGCCGCGCCCCACACGGGCGGGCTTCGCGCCGGCGGAGGAGGATGTACTGTGAAACGACTGGCTTACTTGACAATATGCACAGGGATGGTACTGGCTATGAGCAATACAGCAGGGGCGGAGATCCATCACGGCTACGACGGGGGGCAGCGCGTGCTGATCCTGGGCGATTCGATCTCGGAGACCGACACCTACCGCCGTTCGTTGTTCGACAAGCTCACGGGCGCCGGGGCGGCCCACGGGACGGACTTCGATTTCGTGGGAGCAAGGAACTCGTATCTTGAGAACGGCGGCAGCACCGCCTGGGACCACGATTTCGAAGGCCATGGCGGGTTCACCACCGATCAGCTCATCACCGGTCGAGGGGGCGAAGGCAGCGCGCAGAACACGGGAATGGCGACGGCGATCTCGCAGGGCAAGTGGTCCTACTTTTCCAACGCCCCCGACGTGGTCTGCCTGCTGACCGGCACGAACGACATCGGCTTCGACTGGGGGATGATGGCCAAGGATCGCGGCGTAGGCGTGCCGGAGTACGCCGTACACGAGACCATCCACGACATCCGTAACGTGGTGGCCTTTCTCCGCGGACAGAACCCCGACGTGAAGATCGCCCTGGCGACGGGCATTCCTACCACCTCGGACCGGCGCTATCGCGAACCGGGTACGATCGTCGCACTGAAAGACGAGATCATCAAGCTGGTCAACGGCACGTACGCGGTGCCGGAGGACCTCGATTCCGCTCCGGATTGGGCCATCGGCAACAGCGGCGCGTGGGACCCGGTTCCGGTTCGCCCCGATCCGTCGGCGTTCATCTCCGGTGGCATCGCGACGGCCGACTCGCCGGTGATTCTCGTGGACACATGGACCGGCTTTGACGCCGAGACGATGACCGGCGACGGAATCCATCCCAATGCGGCTGGCGGCGACCTGATGGCCGGGCGATTTTCCGAGGCGCTCATCGCCCAGCAGTGGGTCCCCGAGCCGATCACGATGACGTACCTGGGCCTGGGCGCCGCGGGTCTCGCGGCGGCAGGCAAGAAACGCAAGCCCTTCGCCAAAGCTGCGGATGCAGAGGAGAAGCAGGCCGACTGATCTCACAGGCCTCCTGAGAACGCACGCCTCCACCACACGACGTGCGGCCATCGGCGCCCGGGATTCCTCAGGTCCCGGGCGCTTCTGTGCGCCGGCGCGTCGTCCTTTAGGCTTGACGGCGCATGGGAGGCGGGCGATAATTCTGTCGTTCGCCCAGGGAACTTCCATGAGACACGTCGCGCACAATCCGTTGCGGTGCCTGCTATCGCCCGCGTCGGCTGCGCGCTGAGGCGAACGCGTTTCACCAGCGAAGTTCACCCACCCCGCGGCCGATGCCCTCGACGTGGGGTTTTTTCGTGCATAACAACTGTCCGGTCCCCCTGCGGGGTCGGCCGACCATAGACACACGCAACACATCGCCAGGAGAGAACCATGCCGGCATACGACTTCAAATCCATCGAACCCAAGTGGCAGGCGTACTGGGCCCGGGAGGGCACCTTCCGTCAACCCAACCCGGGCGAGGACGCCTTCCAGGACCGCCCGAAATTCTACGTGCTGGACATGTTCCCCTACCCCTCCGGGGCGGGGCTGCACGTGGGGCACCCGGAGGGCTACACCGCCACCGACATCGTCGCGCGATACCGCCGAATGACCGGCTGCAACGTGCTGCATCCGATGGGGTACGACTCGTTCGGCCTGCCGGCGGAGCAGTACGCCGTCGAGCACGGCGTCCATCCGCGCGAAACCACCGAACGCAACATCGAGAACATCGAGCGGCAGATCAAGATGTTCGGGTTCAGCTACGACTGGTCGCGCCGGGTGGCGACCACCGACCCGGACTACTACCGATGGACGCAGTGGATCTTCCTGCAGATCTACAACGCCTGGTTCGACCCGACGGTCGGGGCGGCCAGGCCGATCCGCGAACTCATCGACGCCCTGGAGGCGGGCGAATACCTGGTGGACGTCGATGGCAATCTCGTAGCCGCCTCGGCCGGCGATGAGATCGAATCCATCAGCGGCGGAACCGTCGGACTGATCAAATTCCCCGAGATGGATCCCGACCAGCAGCATCGGCTGATCGACGAATACCGGCTGGCCTACCAGGCGGAGGTGCCCGTCAACTGGTGCCCGCAGCTGGGGACCGTGCTGGCCAACGAGGAAGTCACCAACGAGGGCAAATCCGAGCGCGGCAACTACCCGGTCTACCGACGCGCCCTGAAGCAGTGGATGCTGCGGATCACCGCCTACGCCGAGCGGCTGCTGGCCGACATCGAAGCCGTCGATTGGCCCGAACCGATCAAGATCATGCAGCGAAACTGGATCGGAAAGAGCATCGGTGCGGAAGTCGACTTCCCGATCGCCTCTCTCATCGAAAACACCGATGACTGGTTCGCCCAGCGCATGGAGAACGGCTTTGCGGGCGCTCCCGAAGACGGTGTGATAAGAGTCTATACCACCCGTCCCGATACCCTCTACGGCGCCACGTACATGGTGCTGGCGCCGGAGCATCCGCTGGTCGAGCAGATCACCGCGCCTAAGCAGGCCGACGCCGTCCGGGCGTACGTCGAGCAGGCGGTGCACAAGTCCGAGCTCGAGCGCACCACCGAGAGCAAGGAGAAGACCGGCGTATTCACCGGGGCTCATGCGATCAACCCCGTGACGTGCGAGGAGATCCCCATCTGGGTGGCCGACTACGTCATGATGGGCTACGGGACCGGGGCGATCATGGCTGTCCCCGCACACGACGAACGAGACTGGGATTTCGCCCACGCTCACGGACTGACGATTGCTCCCGTCGTAGACCCTGACGCCCAACAGTGCTCACTCCGAGATTTCTACACATCTGAAACGGAAAGAGAGACCCACGGAAAGCACTACTTTCAAGTCGGGCCCATGGTTGACATGGATACACCAGACACATCAGATAGGGCTTTCTGGGAGGCAATGTGCGACAAAGTGCGCAAAGGCGAGATGTGCTTCACCGGCGAAGGCACTGCCGTCAATTCCGGTAAGTACGACGGCCTGTCGACCGCGGAGTTCAAGAAGCGGATCACCGCGGACCTCAACGAGAAGGGCCTCGCGCGGGAGGCGGTGAACTACAAGCTGCGCGACTGGCTTTTCAGCCGACAGCGGTACTGGGGCGAGCCGTTCCCGATCGTCCACTGCGAGAGCTGCGGGCCTGTGGGCCTGCGGGACGATCAGCTTCCGCTGCTGCTGCCGGAGATGGACGATTTCACGCCTGCAGCCAGCGAGGATCGCGACGCGCCGCCCGCCCCGCCGCTGGGCAAAGCGATCGACTGGATGCAGACCACCTGCCCCCGCTGCAACGCCCCAGCCCAGCGCGAACTGAACACCATGCCCCAATGGGCGGGCAGCTGCTGGTACTACCTGCGCTATCTCGACCCCGACAACGACGAGCGGTTCTGCGACCCGGCCATCGAGCAGTACTGGATGGCCGACTCGGACCGCAACCCGACCGGCGGGGTGGACCTTTACGTCGGCGGGGCCGAGCACGCGGTGCTGCACCTGCTGTACTCACGGTTCTGGCACAAGGTGCTTTACGACCTCGGGCACGTTCACAGCCCCGAGCCGTTCGGCAAACTGTTCAACCAAGGCATGATCACCAGCTTCACCTATCGCGATTCACGCGGCGTGAGCATTCCCCACGAGACGGTGGACCTCTCGGGCGAGCATCCTGTGCACGCCGAGACCGGCGAGCAGCTCACCACGACCATCGAGAAGATGTCCAAGTCTCTGCGGAACGTGGTGAACCCGGACGACATCATCGAGGAATTCGGGGCCGACACCTTTCGGCTGTACGAGATGTTCATGGGTCCGCTGGAATCGTCCAAGCCGTGGAACACGCGCGACGTGCCCGGCGTGCATCGGTTCCTGAAGCGCGTCTGGCGGATGGTCTGCGGCGACGAGGAAAACCCCGCCCTGCTCACCGACGACGCCGGCCCGGAGGAAATCGAGAAATCGCTGCATAAGCTGGTCAAGAAGGTCGGCGAGGACTACGAAGCTATGAAGTTCAACACCGCCATCGCCGCGCTGATGGAGTTCGTCAACGAGGTATACCGCGCGGGGACGATCGGACCATCGCAGGCCGAGCGGTTCGTGCTGCTGCTGGCGCCGATGGCGCCGCACCTCTGCGAGGAGTGCTGGGCGGCGCTGGGGCATGATGAATCGCTAGCCCACGAGCCTTGGCCAACGTACAATGAAGACATGCTCGCCCAGGATACCGTCGAACTGCCCGTGCAGATCAACGGCAAGGTCCGGGCCCGCATCCAGGTGCCCGCCGACGCCTCGAAGGACGACGCCATCGAGGCAGCGTTGGCCGATCCGAAAGTTCAGGAGAATATTGCGGGCAAGGAACTCGTCAAAAAGATTGCCGTGCCCGGCCGACTGATCAATCTGGTCGTGAAATGAAAACCCCTAACGAAAGGAAGACGAAAATGAGAGCACGAACGCTGACTGTGATTGCACTGCTGGGCCGGTGGTGGCCATCGCCACCACCGGCTGCGGACCCAAGGAAGCCTCCACCCCCAAAGAGGCCGCCAAACTGATGGCCGAGGCGATGGAGAACGGAAACAAGGACCAGTACCTCGCCCAGTTCGACGCGACCGAAGACGAGAAGAAGGTCATCGGCGCCCAGTTCGACATGACCCAGGCGATGATGGCGTACCACAAGAAGATGAAAGACGCCTATGGCGACAAGTTCAAGGGCAATATGGACATCAACACCGACGAGATCGACAAGGCCGAGGTGAAGATCGATGGCGACAAGGCGACGCTCAAAATGCCAGACCAACAGGCGGGTATGGACCTGGTCAAGAAGGACGGCGCCTGGAAGATCGACCTCGGCGAGAAGCTCGGCGAGGACCCCGACAAGGCCATCAAGATGATGACAGCCCAGGTCGAGGCGTATGAAGCCGTCATGGACGACATCGGCAAGGAAGGCGAAACCGTCGAGAGCATCGGCAAGAAGCTTATGCAGGCCCAGATGAAGGCGATGGGCATGGGCGACATGCCCACACCCGAGATGAACCGACTGCCCGAGTAGCCCGCGCGACGCCGAGAATTCGCAGGCCGACGGGATCCCTCGCGGATCCCTCGGCCTGCTGTTATACTGTGGGCATGAATCTTCGAGGCATCCCCCACAATCGTTTCACCCTGCTGGTGGTGGCGCTGGCGCTGAGCGCAGCCGTTGTCGGCTGCATGTCGGCCGAGCAGAAAGACCAGCAAGACCAGGACCGCCGCGATATCCGCCGGCTCCTGCGGGGGGTGCGCGGCGCGATCCTCTCGGGCGACCGCGAGGCGTGGCTGGCGAGCCTGCACGGAAGCCCCATGGAAAAGCGCTTCGCGGCTGAGCTGTTTGACCTCTGGCAGACGAGCTTCCAGTTCCAGGACGCGTTCATCGGCGCTTACGGCCCGCAGGCGTGGCGCAACCTGCAGGACAACCGCCCCACGCGCGTCAGCGTGCCTCCCACCGCCCCGGGCTACTGGGAGGAGATCGCCATCCGCCTCAAGGGCAACCGCGCCCGCTGCGAGACGCGCTACCAGATCCACATGTGGTGGCTGGATCGGCTCCCGGAAGGATGGCGGATCCGCGCGGGCGACCTGCTCAACCAGCGGGCCGGCAACCTCACGCCCGAACTGATCACCGACCACATTCTCTCGGCCCGCTCCACCCGGTACATCACTCATACGATGATGAAGGAACTGCTCGACGACCCGCCGCCGCACGAACAGTTCATCGAGGCGTGGGAGAAGGCCCGCAAACAGGCGGTACTCCAGCGACGCGAACTGGGCGCCTTCGACCCCAACGAGCCCGCCGGCGCACCCGCCCCGACCTCCCAGCCGACCGACCCGTCGGAAGGATAACCCCATGCCACGATCCACCGAGAAGTCGCAGACGGCCTTCCAGCGAGGCTGCCGAGTGCTCGTGGGCGGCGTGAACTCCCCGGCCCGGACGTTCTCCGCGGTCGGCGGGACCCCGCCGATCATCGCCCGGGGAAAGGGCAGCCGCCTGGAAGACCTCGACGGCAACGACTACGTGGATTACGTCGGGAGCTACGGGCCGATGATTCTCGGCCACGGCGACGAACAGGTGGTCGCTGCGGTCTCCAAGGCCATCCACAAGGGCATGAGCTTCGGCGCCCCCACCGAGGGGGAAACCGCCCTGGCGGAGCTGATCGTATCGAGCATCCCCGCGGTCGAGAAGGTTCGCCTGGTCTCCAGCGGCACGGAGGCAGCCATGACGGCAGTGCGCCTGGCGCGGGGAGCGACCGATCGGACGGGGATCATCAAAACCATCGGCTGCTACCATGGCCACTGCGACGCATTGCTGGTGTCGGCCGGCAGCGGGGCCTCGACACTGGGCGTGCCCAGTTCTCCGGGCGTGCCCAAGGGCGCCACAGCCGACACGTTGCTGGTGCCCTTCAACGACCTGGATGCCATCGAGACGACCCTCGCCGAATGCGGCGGGAACGTCGCAGCCGTCCTGGTCGAACCCGTCGCGGGCAACATGGGCGTGATCCCGCCGGTGGAGGGCTATCTCGAAGGTCTGCGCCGCCTGTGCGACCGGCACGGGACGCTGCTGATCTTCGACGAGGTCATGACCGGCTTCCGCGTCGGTTGGGGCGGAGCGCAGCTGCGGTTCGGCGTTACGCCGGACCTGACGGTGCTGGGCAAGGTCATCGGCGGCGGCATGCCCGTCGGCGCGGTGGCAGGCCCGGCGGACCTGATGGACCACCTCGCGCCGGTCGGATCGATCTACCAGGCGGGCACGCTCTCGGGCAATCCCGCCGCGATGGCGGCTGGGCTGGCTACGCTGCGGGCCTGCATGGAGGATGGGTTCTACGCCCGGCTGGAGGAGATCGCCGCCGCCGTCGAGGAAGCACTCCTCCTGGCCGCCCGGGACGCCGGGCTCGAGCAGCGAGTGGGCATCCAGCGCGTGGGGAGCATGTTGAGCTGTTTCTTCACGTCGGGTCCGGTGCGGTCCTATGATGATGTAGCCGCCTGCGACCACGACGCCTTCGCCACGTGGTTCCATGGCATGCTGGAGGGCGGGGTGTACCTGCCCCCCAGCCAGTACGAGGCGATGTTCGTTTCATCGGCCCACACGGAGCGCGACATCCAGCGGACCGCCTCGGCGGCGGCGACGGCATTCGGGCGTGTATCGGAGCGATGAACCGACCCCGCCGGGAGGCCCGTGACGAACCGGCGGGCGACCACTTCGTTTGATCCTTATAGATTTCCGTGCCATTGTCCGATATAGAGCTTGGCTGGGACAAGGGATACCACCTCAGCCCCGCTTCGGAAAGGAAACCACGATGGAACAACTCCAGTACAACACCTCCGCCTCGGACACCATGGACGCCTTCGCCTCGGCGAGGGCAGCGAAGAATATCTTCCTGATCGTCCTGCTGCTGGCGATGCTCACGCAGGTGGCTGCCTTCGTGGCGGTGCAGTTCATGGACGTGGTCGACCCGCTGCATGCCAAGCGCTCGTCGAAGCCCGCTGCCGTTGCCGACCCGAACGCCCCGGCTGCGCCCGCCGACGCGAATCAGCCGACCACCACGCCGGCCGTCACACGCGATGCAGCCAGCGAGACGACCTACTTCATCGATGAAATGCTCAGCTGGACCTTGCCCGGCGCGAAGTTCTTCGCCCTGGTCATGGGCCTGCTGTTGAGCATCACGCTGCTGGTGTGCCTCATGCTCGCCATTACCGAACGTCTCGGCGGGGTGGGCATGCTGACCAGCTCGTTCTT
>CAZFPT010000097.1:0-12298 GCA_964521005.1 uncultured Planctomycetaceae bacterium
GTGTGATTCATCCTCGCACACGATCCTCACTTTCGTTCGTTTTTCGCTTGTCGCCGTCGGCGATTCCTCCACAATGGCGTGATTGACCTGAACACGAGGAGATTCATGCGAGTTGTTTTCTGTGGAAGTGGGCGGTTCGGCATTCCGTCGCTCTCGGCGATGCTGTCGGCGGGGGTGGACGTTCCGCTGGTTGTCTCCCAGCCGCCCAGACCGGCCGGTCGGGGCGGTGCCCTGCGCCCCACCATGGTGGCCGAGGAAGCCTGCGCCCGCAATCTGCGGGTCCTGGAGACCGACGATATCAACGCGCCCCAGGCGGTGGAGGCGATTATCGACGCCGCGCCCGAGGTGCTCGTGGTGATCGACTTCGGGCAGTTCATCGGCAAGACACTGCGGGAGCTGGCTCCCCAGGGCTCGGTGAATCTCCACGCCTCGCTGCTGCCGGAACTCCGCGGGGCGGCCCCGATCAACTGGGCGATCATCCGCGGCTATGAGATGACCGGCGTGAGCACGCTGGGCATCGTCAAGGTCATGGATGCCGGGCCGATCTACCTGCAGCATCCGGTCGAGATCGACCCGCAAGAGACTGCCGACGAGCTGGAAACCCGCCTCTCGGAGATCGGCGCCGACCTGCTCATCCGCACGCTGAAGATGATCTCAGCCGGCGGCGCGACGCCATCGCCGCAGGAGGAGGGCGACGTCACCCAGGCCCGCCGCATGGTCAAAGCCGACGGCAGGGTCGATTGGGCCAAGCCCGCCCGGGAGATCCGCAATCTCGCCCATGGGTGCTGGCCCTGGCCGGGCGCCCAGGCGGTGTTCCGCCACGAACGCAACGGCAAGGAGCGCCGCGTGGTCATCGCGCGGGCTGGAGTCGTCGAGTCGGCCGAGTCGACCGGCGAAACGCTCGCCCCCGGAACCGTCGACGCCGACGGCCACGTCGCTACCGGCAACGGTCGACTGGAGATTCGCGAGTTGAAACCCGCCGGAAAGCGATTGATGCACTGGAAGGACTTCTGCAACGGCTATCGTGTCGAGCAGGGCGATCACTTCCTGCCTCTTGAATAGAATGGACTGCTGTGACTTCTCCCACCCCTGACAATGCCCGTGACGTTGCGCTGCACGCCTGCACCGATACCACCGGCCACGTGACCGCTCACCTGGATCGTCTGCTGGCGAGTGCATCGCTTTCGCCGGCCGACCGGGGCCTGGCGCGTGAGCTGGCGCTGGGTCTTACCCGTCGGCTGCGAACCTGCCGCTCGATCATCCGGAAGTTCCTCAAACGCCCCAATCAGAAGCTGCCCAGGCCCGTGGATACCATCCTCGACCTGGCGGTGTATCAGCTGATCCTGCTGGACCGGATCCCGGCCTTCGCCGCGATCAACGAGGCGGTCAACCAGGTCGGTCGACATCGCCGACCCAAGATGCGCGGCATGGTCAACGGGGTCCTGCGGTCCATCCAGCGGTCGATGGGTCAGCCGCAACCGGGCATCTGCCCGATGCAGCCCGAGGCGATCCCCATCGACGCGACGCACTGGATCAAGCTGGATCGACCGGTGCTGCCGGACCCGGCGAAGCTGGCCGGCGCCTGGCTGTCGTCGGCGTATTCGCTGCCGGACGAGCTGGTCGATCGCTGGATCGCCCAGGCCGGCTCGGTCGAGACCGCCCAGGCGTGGTGCGCGCATACGATTACCCGCGCCCCGCTGATCGCACGGGTCAATTCCCTTCGGGCGGACGTGCAGACAGTGCTGGACTCGCTCGCCGAGCAGGGGGTGGCCGCCCGGGCCCACGAGAACGGCCTGAGCGTGGTACTCGACGATTCCCGCACGCTCACGGAGTTGGCCGTCTTCCAGGCGGGGCTCATTCAGCCCCAGGACCCCACCGCGACGGCCGTCGTGGAAGCGCTCGATCCCCAGCCCGGGATGGCCGTGCTGGATCTCTGCGCCGCTCCGGGCACGAAGACCACCCACATCGCCGAGCGAATGAACAACACCGGGCGGATCGTCGCCTGCGACGTCAACGAGGAGAAGCTCGCCCGCATCCGCGAAAACGCCGGCAGAATGGGCATCGACATCATCGAGACGCTCCATACCGAACAGGCCGGCGGACTGGAGCTGGAGAGCTTCGACTGCGTGCTTGCCGACGTGCCGTGCTCCAACACCGGCGTGCTGGCCCGGCGGGCCGAGGCGAGGTGGCACTTCGACGAGAAGGCCCTGCGCCAACTCACCGACGACCAGAAGTCCCTTGCCGCCATGGCAGGGCGGTTTCTCAAGCCCGGTGGCAAGATGGTCTACTCGACCTGTTCGATCGAACCGGAGGAGAATCGCCAGGCCGTCCGCCATGCCGACCGTCACGACCCGGGGTTGCACCTGCAGAAGCACACCACCACCCCGCCGGACGGTGCCGATGAAGCAACGCGCTGGCATGACGGGGGGTTTTGTGCGATCCTCACGCGAGGCTGACCCCACCGGCGCCGCATACCGCCCCGGCCGATGCCGATAGAGTGAATCCATGGCCAGGAAGAAGAAAAACCAGCAGAAGAAGGGCGGCCCGCCGCGGATCAAGAACCGCAAGGCCTTTCACGAGTACTTCATCCTCGAGAAGGTCGAGTGCGGGCTCGAACTGCAGGGCACGGAGGTCAAAGCGCTCCGTAACGGCGAGATGAACCTGGAGGAAGCCTACGCCCGCATCGAAGAAGGCGAGCTTTGGTTGATCGGTGCGACGATCGGGCAGTATTCCCACGCCGCCGAGGGCATGCAGCACAGCCCCACGCGCAAACGCAAGCTGCTGGTACACAAGCGGCAGCTGCGGGAGCTCGAAGCCCAGGTCCGCCAGAAGGGTAAGACGCTGGTTCCGTTGGCGGTGTACTTCCACAAAGGCTGGGCCAAGTGCGAGGTCGGGGTGGCTGAGGGCAAACGCTCGTACGACAAACGCGAGACCATCAAGAAACGCGACCAGCAACGCGACATCGACCGCGCCATGCGAAAGTACCGATAAGCCCGCCCGGGCTCGCTGCACAAAGCCGGGCACCCTTGGTCTGGGGGTCGGTCGGCCGCAGGGCTCGCAACTTGTTGCGGGGGGGAACGCCGGTCGATGCGGAACGACCACTCCTTGGAACCTGTGATTCTGAAGTTGGGTTTTCACTTCTCGACCCCCACCTGTCGCGGAGCTCCAGATGGGGCTTCAACGATACTTCGGGTGCCACCGGCGTCTCCGCACGCCGGTGCCGTAGGGCTCGCAACTTGTTGCGGGCGGGAACGCTACTCTTTCAGCGCTTTGATGATCGCGCCGCAGAAGGCCGGCAGGTCGTCCGGCTTGCGGGCGGTAATCACGTTCCCGTCCACCACGCATTCCTCGTCGACCCAGTCGGCCCCGGCGTTGGTCATGTCATGACGGATGGCCAGGAAGCTCGTGGCCCGCTTGCCTCTCAGCGCGTCGGTCCCGCAGAGCATCCAGCCGCCGTGGCAGATCGCTGCCAGCACGATCCCCGCCTCGGCGCATTGGTCCACGAACCGCACCATACTCTGGTCGCGGCGCATGTAGTCCGGCGCCCAGCCTCCGGGGATGACCACCGCGTGGAAGTCCTTGCCGTGCACGTCCCGCGCCGCCGCTGTCGAGGTGCACGGATAGCCCAGCTTGGAGGGATACTCCGTCGAGGCTTCGGGGGCGACCAGGGCGATCTTCGCCCCTTCCTCGCCGAGGCGGTAGCAGGGGTACCAAACCTCCATCTCCTGATACTCCTGATCCAGCATGATCGCAATGCGTTTGCCTTCCAGCGACATAGGCGTCTCCTTGTTCCGGGTCCTGTTGTTACGACCAGTGTAGACACACTTCCGCCTGAGCGAAAGATGTCGGCCGTCAGAGGTCTCGGCAGGCTTGATTTCAGTCCCAAAAGGGAGAAAAAGGGGTGTACATCAATCCGGGCTGTGCGATATACTTCTGAACCCACCCGGGGCCGTAGCTCAGCTGGGAGAGCGACGCGTTCGCAATGCGTAGGTCAGGGGTTCGAATCCCCTCGGCTCCAGTTTCGTCTCGATGGTCATTTCAGCCGTCGAGACGTTTTCCTGCGCCATGTCGGGGGAATCCCATGAAGTTCATCACGGTCAGCGAACTGCGGAACGAATCAGCCAGAATCTGTCGTGAGTTTCGAGATCAGCGAGACTTGGTTCTGACTCGGAGCGGCAGACCCATAGCCATCATTATGGGAACGGACGAAGACCACGTTGAGCAGGACCTGGTGGACCTGCGGCAGGCGCGGGCAATGGGTGCTCTCAAACACCTTCAGGAAGAGTCTGTTCGGCGGGGATTGGACAGAACGAGCATGGAAGAGATCGACGCTGAGTCTCGCAGCTCCCGCAGGTCGTGACCTCTACTCTTACGCCTGGCGTGGCTGATGGCGGCAGGAGGGTTCTTCCGCGAGGAAATCGCCTGTGGCGGCGAAGGCACGGGCCCGGCAGCCTCCGCAGATCCGGCGGTACTCGCATCGGCCACACTTTCCGCCCAGGCGGTCCGGGTCGCGCAGGGCGGCGAACGTCTCGGAGGTCCGCCAGATCTCCGAAAACGGCGTGTCGATCACCGACCCGCAATCGATCGGCAGGTATCCGCAGGGGTACACCTGCCCGCGATGGCTGATGAACGCCACCGATTGGCCACACAGGCAGCCCTTGCCTCGCCCCACGTCCAGCCCCCGCTGGGCAGCGACGCGGTAGTAGTGAGGCCCGCAGGTGGCGCGGATCTCCATCCGGGCGCCCTGGTGGTCGGCGATCCATTCCAGCACGCGCTCATAACGGCTGGGCGAGAGCTGATGCGACGGGCCGATCTGCGCGCCGCACCCGACCGGGACCAGCAGAAACAGGTGCAACGCGACGGCGCCGAGGTGGTCGGCCAAGGCGGCCAGTTGGTCGAGTTGGTCGTCGTTGTGCGCGGCGATCGTCGCGTTGATCTGGATGGGCACACCCGCCTGCCTCACCAGCGCGGCGCCCCGGCAGGCGGCGTCGAATGCACCGAGTTGGCCTCGGAAAGCGTCGTGCGTGGCGGCGTCGGCTCCGTCGAGGCTGATCGATACCCGACGCAGGTCGGCCTCGGCGATGTCGCGTGCGATGGGCTCATCGATCAACGTGCCGTTCGTGGCCAGGGCAGCCGGCAGACCGATCGTGCGGGCATGGGCGGCCAGTTCGCGCCAGTCGTCCCGCATGAGCGGTTCGCCGCCGGAGAACACGAAGATCGGCTGACCCAGCGTGCGGATCGAGTCCATCGCTGCGGTGATCTGCCCGGCGGTGAGGTCCACGTCACGGTTGCCCCCCGCGTCGAGGCGCCGGCAGTGGACGCACGCGAGGTTGCATCGCGCGGTCGACTCCCAGAACACCAGTCGCGGCGGGGCGGGGGTTGGGTCGGCTGGCGGGCTCACCGGGGGGCGATCTCCTCGTCGGTCAGGTAGCAGGCGGGGTCCTCGCCCCACAGGTCGCCGGCGGCTTGGGCCCGGGCCCGCATGTTGCCGTTGCACACGTTCAGGAAGCGGCAATCGACACAGCGGCAGTGGAGGTGCTCGCGTCGGTTGCGGAGCTGACCGAGGAGGCCTCCTTCGTCGGACCAGATCTCGGAGAACGGCCGATCCGTCACGTTGCCCAACGGCTGATCGGACCAGAACTGATCCGGCAGGACCGTTCCGTTCCAGCGGATGCAGGCGATTCGCTCCCCGCTGGCGTTTCCGCCGTTGGCCCGAAGACGTTCGAGGGCGTCGGCAGCCCGGGCGGGGTCCTCCCGCAAGAGGCGCAGAGCTACGTATGGGCCGTCGGCATGGTTGGCGACGGTGAGCACTTCGGCGGCGGGGTCGGTTTTCACCAGGTCGGCGGAGCGGTCCATGATCAGGTCCAGCGCCTCGCGGGTCCGGGCGTGGGGGAGTTGGGCGTCGTCAAGTTCGCCGCCCCGGCCGGCGGGCACGAGGTGATAGAAGCACACCCGCCCGATGCGCTCGGACTCGATGAGATCGAAGATCCCCGGGATCTCGGCGACGTTCTGGCGATTGATCGTCAGGCGCAGGCCCGTCTTCACGCCGGCGGCCCGGCAGTGGCGGATGCCCTCCAGCGTCCGCTCGAACGCACCCGACTGGCCGCGAAACGCGTCGTTGACCTCTCTGAGCCCGTCCAGGGAGATGCCCGCGTACGCCAGGCCCGCCTCGGCGAGTCTCTCGGCCATCGGCGCGTCGATGAGCGTTCCGTTGGAGGAGATCACAGCCCGCAGCCCGGCCCGCCTGGCGTGGGCGATCAACTCCAGCAGGTCTTCCCGCAGCAGGGGCTCGCCACCGGAGAGCAGCAGCACCGGCACGCCGAAATCGGCCAGGTCGTCGATCATTGTTTTTGCCTGGTCGGTGGAAAGTTCATCGGCGGAGCGGGCATCGTCGCTGGCGGCGTAGCAGTGTCGGCAGTTGAGGTTGCAGCGGCGGGTGGCGTTCCAGACGACGACGGGGCCGGGCGGGGCGGAGTGGCCTCGATAGCGCAGGGCGTCCCCGCGATGGGTTCTGCCGCAGTACAGCGAGGTAATGCCGATCATGTCCGCTCGTGGCTCCGTGAGGTCAAAGAATCCATTGTAGCCGACGGCGGGCTCGGGACGAAACGCGATTTGCTCGCGGCAACGCGGCGGCGTTGGTCACTCGCCGAGTGTCGGGCCTTCGATGCGGGGCGAGAACTCGCGCAGAAGCTTGCGGAGGCGGGGTTGGCGGTCGTCGATTTCCAGCGACCGCTGCCAGGCGTCGATCGCGCGGTCCTGCAGGGCGGAGTCCTTGGTCTTGAGGTACATCCGCATGAGCACCGCGCCGAGTCCCCGCCAGGCGGGGGCGGAGTCTTTGTTGAGCTTGAGGGCGGCTTGGTAGGCGGATCGGCTGGCGTCGAGGTCTTCCAGGTAGAACCGCGCCAGGCCCAGCAGTTGAAGGGGCTGGGAGTCGTAAGGGTTCCGCCTGGCGGAATCGGCGAACAGGTCGGCCGCCGCCTGGAGAGAACTCTTCGTTCCCTGTCGCAGATACGTTTGGCCGAGGTTCAGGCGAAGGCGCGGCAGGTTCGGGTCGCGCTCGATGGCGTGCTTGTAGGCGCTGATCGCCTTGTAGGGGCGGTCCTGGGCGTCGTAGATCGCCCCGAGGTTGCTGTAGGCTCCGCCGTCGTCGGGGCGGATGCGGATCGCCTGCTTGCAGTAGTACTCCGCCTGCTCGTGTTGGCCGAGGCGGTAGTAGCAGGCAGAGAGGTTCAGGTTCGCGTCGTAGTCGTCCTTGTCGATGGTGATCGCCCGGAGGTACACCCCGACGGCCTTTCGGACATACTCCTTGGCCTGCTGGACGCTGTCGGCAGCGTTGGCCAGGAAGGTGTAGGTCACCCCGAGGTTGTAGTGGTTCCGGAAGCCGTAGGGGTTGATCGAGCATGCCTGCTCGTAGTTGCGGACGGCCAGGTGGTAGGCCTGTCTCTGGCGGTGGATGTCGCCCATGGTCTCGTGGGCAATCGCCAGGCGCGGGTCGGCGGAAATCGCCGCTCGCAGGGACGCCAGGGCAGCGTCGCTCTGCCCCTCCTGGGTGTGGAGTTTGGCCTGGACATAGTGCTGGACGGCGGCGTCGGTATTGTGCGCGGGAATGCGGGTGGTCCGCATGTCGCAACCTGTCCCAGCCACGCACACCAGCGCCAGCCACGCGCCTGTCCATACTCGATATGACATACGATCGTCTCCCTGCTCAGTGAATTCCTGCCTGTGTTATGTACCTATCGACAGCGCCGGGGTCAAGTCATTGACGTTTCCCCATGCGATCTTGACGGGCGGACAGGCGAGACGCCTATCCTACGGGAACGACCTTTCCCCATGCGATCTGGCGGCCGTCGACGTACAATGCCCTCATGGCCCGGATGGCGGACAACGCGCCCAATACGCTGCCCCGCGCCGCCCGATTGAGCGCGCGGGCAGACATCTCGCGCGCCTTCGACGAGGGCGCCCGCGTGGTGGATCCGCGCATTTCCCTGCAGGGCGTCCGAAACGATCTGGGGCGCACCCGGCTGGCGGTGGCGGTCTCGAAACGGCACGGCAACGCGGTACGGCGCAACCGCCTCAAACGCATCGGGCGCGAGGCGTTCCGCCGCGTGCGATCTCAGCTACCGGCCGGGCTGGACCTGGTACTCCTGCCTCGCGCGGGACGTGAGCTGACGGGCGACGGGGTCCGCCGGAGCCTGCTCCGGCTGGCCGACCAACTCCACCGGAAGCTGCCTGCGGAGGGCGACGATGGCCAGGGCGGTTGAACTCGTTCGGTGGGTGGCGGGTCTGCCCGCACGGGGAGCGATCCTCCTGGCGAAGCTCTACCAGGTGACCCTCTCGCCCATCGTCGGCAGGCAGTGTCGCTACCTGCCGACCTGCAGCAATTACTTCATCGAAGCCGTCGAGCGGTTCGGGCTGATCCGCGGCGGGGCGATGGGCCTGTGGCGTATCTGCCGGTGTCACCCTCTCGCAAGAGGCGGCTACGACCCCGTACCAAAACGGGACTGAAGGGCGTTGGTGTTGCCGGCATCCCGGAAGCGAGGTACCATGGAAAGCAATGACAGGGGCAGGAGATCGCGATGGATAAAGGCGAACTGCTGAAGACAATTCGTGAGCGTCTTGAACGGGCCCACGGCCAGCGCCTGCGCGGGGTTGTCCTGTACGGATCCGAAGCCCGTGGCGAGGCCGGCCGAGACAGTGATGTGGACATTCTGGTTCTGCTCGACGAACCGGTCGACTATGGGGCCGATCTGGAGAAGAATCTCGATGCGCTGTATCCGTTGTCGCTCGAACTGGGCCGACGGATCAGCGCCAAACCGGTCTCCGCTCGCCAGTACGAAACCGTGGACTGCCCTCTCTACCGCGAAGCTCACCGAGAGGGGGTTGCAGCGTGAAGGAGTTCGTCGCAACGGAGTGGGACCGGGCACAGACTGCCTTGCGGTCTGCTCGGAAGCTTTCGGGGATTGATCCCGACTCGGCTGCTTCGCGAGCCTACTACGCGGCTTTCCATGCTTTGACGGCCTTGTTTGCAGTTCGAGGCAAAACCTTTAAGAAACACTCTGCTCTTCGAGCGGCTTTGCATCGTGACCTGGTCAAGACAGGAGTCTTGGATCTTGATCGAGGGCGGGATTTCGATTTCTTGATGGACCTGCGTGAGACGGGCGATTACGGCGGAGTCATGCGCGTTTCTCCTGACAGCGCAGAATCAGCAACGGTCAAGGCGGAGGCATTCCTTTACGCCGTTGCCGGTATTTGCCCGGAGTTGGGATTGTAACGGGGCCGGGAGGCACGGGGAGCCCCGGCACTTGCCTCTCTGTTGGTTAGCCCCACACCTGCGGGGCGGTTCACCGGGCGGGGGGACGTTTGAAGGCGAACTCGTCCCACGCTTGCTGTACGATTTCTCCGAAGCGCTGCCGCCAGTGGGACTGGTCGAACGTTTCGGCGTGAGCGCGGATGGCTGCGGGGTCCCACGTGTCGATCTGCTCGAATCGTTCGACGGCGGCGCGGATGCTCTGGACGCTCTGCTCGTCGAACAGCACGCCGGTCTCGCCGTCGCGGACGGTTTCAGCGGTTCCGCCGCGGGACAGCGCGAGTACCGGTGTCCCGCAGGCCATCGCCTCGATGGGCATGAGTCCGAGGTCTTCCAGGGCGGCGAAGACGAACGCCCGGGCCCGTCCCATGTGGCCGGCGAGTTCCGCGTCGCTCACCCTGCCGAGAAATTCGATGTTGGTCGCCCCGCCGGCGGCCTGGCGGATGCGCTTTTCCCCGGGCCCGTCGCCGATCACCATCAGCCGACGGTGTGGCATTTCGCGGAAGGCTTCGACGATCAGGTCCATCCGCTTGTAGGGCACCATGCGGGAGGCGGTGAGATAGGCGTCGCCTTTGTCGGCCTGCAGGGGGAATGCGCCGGCGTCGATGGGCGAATGCAGCACCGTCGACTCGCGGCGGTAGGCCTTGGTGATCCGTCCGGCGATGAACTCGGAGATCGCGATGAAGCGGTCCACGCCGGCAGCGGTGGCGCGGTCCCAGTGTCGCAGGCGGTGGAGCATGATCCGCGCCAGCCAACCCTTCAGCCCGCGGTCCAGCCCGGCCCCGCGGAGGCAGGGCTCCTGGAGGTCCCAGGCGTATCGCATGGGCGAGTGACACAGGCAGAGGTGCAACTGGTCGGGGGCGGTTCGCACGCCCTTGGCGGCTGCGTGGTTGTTGGAGATCACCACGTCGTAGCCGGTCACGTCGAGTTGTTCGATGGCCAAGGGCATCAACGGCAGGTAGCTGCGGTAGCGGGCTTGGGCGCGGGGGAGGCGTTGGATGAACGTGGTTTTCGGGCGTCTGCCGCCCAGCAGGTGGCGCTGCGGTTCGGGCAGGAAATCGCATACGGCGAAGAGGTCTGCCTCGGGGAAGACTTCGAGCATCTGGGCGAGGACCTTCTCGGACCCGGCGAACACCGTCAGCCATTCGTGGACGATCGCGACGCGCATCGAATCGGTAATCCTTGCAAGAACGGGCGATAAGGTTCCGATGACAGCGCCGGAGCGTATGCTCCAGCGAATGTGAAAGTCAAGTTCAATCGCACCGACGGGCTTGGGGGAAGGTTGACGTGCCCGCCGGCGCGACCTATGCTGAACAATCCGGGTCGGATTGGATGTGGAGGCGCATTGATCGCCGGTTCCACCTCCTCGACCCGGCGCCCGAAACGACGTGGCCGGGCGGAAGACCCCTTCGCCACGCAATGCACGAGACGCAGTCTATGAGCGCTCTGGAACGATTTGACGACGACAAGAAGTTCCGCCCCGATTCGAACATCGACGACGACCTGCAGAAGGAACTCGACGAGGCCCTGGGCGATTCGAACAGCCTGATGGACATGATGGAGGAAGCGACGGCAGAGACGCCCGCTTCCCAGGCTGCCGCGGACAAAGGCTCCGGACCCGAGGACAAGGGCGACCAGGCACCGACGGCGAGCCATCTGCGGGTGGACCCCGACGGTGTTCGACGCGGGAAAGTGGTGGCCGTCCAGGGCGACGATATCTTCGTGGACCTCGGCGGCAAGTCGCAGGGGCTCCTGCCGGCCAATCAGTACCAGGACGAGCCACTGCCCGAAGAGGGCGACGTGGTGGAATTCACCGTCGAGGGGTATGACCAGAGCGAGGGGCTGGTCATGCTCTCCCGCAAGGGCGCGGTGCTGGCGGCCAGCTGGGAAAACCTCAAACGCGGCAACATTGTGGAAGGGCGCGTGACGGGTCTGAACAAGGGCGGGCTGGAGCTGAGCGTCAGCGGCATCAAGGCGTTCATGCCGTTCAGCATGGTCGAGATGCACCACGTCGAGGACCTCACGCCGTACCTCAACCGCAAGCTGCTGTGCGAGGTGCGGGAGGTCAAGCGGTCCGAGAACCGCGTGATTCTCTCTCACCGGGCGGTGCTCGAACGCCAGGCGGCCGAGCAGGCCGAGCAGACCCTCCAGCAGATCGAAGAGGGCAGCGTGGTCGATGGCACGGTCAAGACGATCAAGCCGTACGGGGCGTTTGTGGACATCGGCGGGGTGGACGGGCTGCTGCACATCCGCGAGATGGCCCACGGCCACGTGGACAAGGTCACCGACGTCGTCAAGGAAGGTCAGCAGATCAAGGTCGCGGTGATCTCGATTGATCGCGAGGAGAACAAGATCGGCCTGTCCCTCAAGGAGACGATGGCCGACCCGTGGGAGGGCGTCGAGAACAAGTATCCCGTCGACAGCATCATCACCGGCAGAGTGACACGGCTGGTGGACTTCGGGGCGTTTGTGGAACTCGAAGACGGCGTCGAAGGGTTGATTCCCATCGGCGAGATCACCTACGAGCGGCACATCAAGCATCCCTCCGACGAACTGAAGGAAGGCGACACGATCCGCGTGAAGGTCCTGCGCGTCGAGCCGAAACGCAATCGCATCAGCCTGTCGATCAAGCAGGTCGAGGGCGACCCGTGGATGGGGGCTGAGGCCCGTTGGCCGGTCAACAGCACGGTCGAGGGCAACGTCACGCGTGTGGCTGAGTTCGGGGCGTTTGTGCAGATCGCACCGGGTGTGGAGGGTCTGGTTCACATCTCCGAACTGAGCCCCATGCACGTCCAGAGCGTCCGCGACGTGGTGAAGGAAGGCGAGCACGTCGAAGCCCGCGTGATCAGCGTGGACGAGGACGCCCGCCGTATCGGACTGTCGATCAAACAGCTCACCGAAGCCGGCCAGGTGGACGTGGAACGCAGTTTCGGCGGCAGGGCCGAGAAGGGCAAGAAACGCAAACGCCCCCTCAAGGGCGGACTGGACTAG
>CAZFPT010000098.1:0-12137 GCA_964521005.1 uncultured Planctomycetaceae bacterium
TGCGGAGACGCCGGTGGCACCCGAAGTATTGTTGAAGCCCCATCTTGAGCGAAGCGAAAGGTGGGGGTCAGGATGGAATGGTGCCGCAGAGCACCGGCGTGCGGAGACGCCGGTGGCACCCGTTCCACGTCGCATGGGCTTCCAGCCCATGTTCTGTTCTGTCTTTACGCCGACTTGGCAGTGCCATTCGATCATCGGCGATTTCGCCCGCAACAAGTTGCGGGCCCTGTGATTTGGGTGTTGCTTGTAAGGCGCCGGGCAAGCATCTTGAATGACAGCGGCGAGGCGCATAGGATTGCGCAGATGGAAGGGGGTTTGGCCCGGATCCGCTGGAACCATGGAAGGTACTGCCCGCGATGCCCAAACGACGTCTGCGTGTGTTTCGACTGCCCGGCCGGCTGGTCTCCGACGATCGGCGGGTCATTCCTCGCTATCTGGATTTCCATCATCCGCCGCGCGTGCGGTCGATTTTTCGCCGAACGCTGAAGATTCCCAGGCGCCGCATATCGGCCTTGCTCAAGGAGGTCGAGGCGAGCTTCCAGGGACGACACCGCGACATCGAGGAGGCGTTCCGCGAGAACTACCGGCAGGCGGCCCGCCACGTGCGGAACATCGGCGAGATCTCCGAGACGCACAAGCTGCTGATCGGGGCGTATTTCACGATGGAGTATTCCATCGAGTCGGCGGCCCTGTTCAACCCCTCGATGGTTCCCCACCCCGACCAGAGCGGCCTGAAGGACGGGGACCTGCGGTTCCTCATGAGCCTTCGGGCCACCGGCGAGGGACACGTTTCGTCGATCGTCTTCCGGCGCGGCGTCATTGACGGCGGGGCAAAGATCTACTTCGACCCGCCGCCTCGCTACGCCTACTCGGCCAGGCCGATCCCGGACAAGAGGCTCGACAAGGCCTTGTTCCACCGCAAGCTCCACGAGCACAACGTCAAACGCGATCCGGTCGACTGGGTGCTGGACCATCTTCCCGAGACATTCACCGCCCGCCAGCTCAACGCCGCGTTGGACGACCTGGCCAAGACCAAAGGCCGACCGCCGGGTTTCCGGCGGATGAAGGGCAACATGCTCTGGCTGGCGCAGGCGAACTACGAGCTTCGCTTTCCGCCGGACTGCAAGCCGTCGGAGACGGTGATTTTCCCGGGCACACAGAATGAAGCCAACGGGATCGAGGACCTCCGCCTGGTGCGGTTCGTCGACGATGACGGCGAGGTGTCCTATTACGGCACGTACACCGCGTTCGACGGCATGCGGACGCATCCGATGATGCTGGAAACCGCGGATTTTCACACGTTCCACGTGTTTCCGCTCAGCGGGCGATACGCCAAAAACAAGGGGGCTGCCCTGTTCCCCCGGCGGATCGACGGGCAGTACTACATGCTTTCCCGCCACGATGGCGAGAACCTCTTCCTGCTGCGGTCCGGCGACCTGCACGTGTGGAACGTCTCGCAGAAGCTTCAGACGCCCAGCGAAGACTGGGAGTTGGTGCAACTGGGCAACTGCGGATCGCCGCTGGAGACCGAGGCGGGCTGGCTGGTGATAACCCACGCCGTCGGGCCGATGCGCCGGTACTGCATCGGCGCGTCGCTGCTGGACCTCCGCGACCCGTCGCGCGTGATCGGTCGGCTGCGCGAGCCGCTGCTGGTGCCCACCGACGACGAGCGCGAAGGCTACGTGCCCAACGTGGTGTACTCCTGCGGGTCGGTCATCCACAACGGCAGGTTGATCATTCCGTATGCGATGAGCGATTCGCGCACTGCCTTTGCGATGGTCGACGAGCGAACGCTGCTGGATGAGCTGACCACCGCGCCGAACCTGGTGAAGAAACGGCGGAAACGAAGGTAACGCAGTCAGCCCGGCGAATCGCGGAAACACCGGCCCTGCCGGTGCTGCTAGACGTTCAGTTCGCCGGTCGCCAGGAAGTCGTGGTTGACCAGGGCGTCGGCTTCGTTGCCGTTCTCGTCCACGAACGTCACGCTGCCTCGGGCGAACCGCACGCGGCGCACCCGGCCGAAAGACTTCTTCACCCGGACGGCCCCCTCGATGTACCGGACGTCGGCAGATCGGTCCTTGCGGAGCGAGACGGTCGTGGGGAAGCCCGCCTCGGTGAGTTCGTTCTTCCTGGCCGAGTTTGTCAGCCCGTCGGCGAAGTACGCGCAGACGTCCTCGAGCCCGAGGCAGCGGTTCCGCCCACACCAGGGCTCGCCGTGACGCCCTCGATTGGAGATCCACATCGCGGTGGTCGGCAGGACGGCTGCGTCTTTCAGCGAGAACCACAGATAGCCCGCCGAGGGGCAGACCGCCGTCATCCACGCCGGTGTGCGGCGGGGCGTTTTCATCAGGGCGATCAGGTCGGTAAATCCTTCCCGCGCCGGCTGGGCCGAGCAGTCCGCCCAGGGGCAGTCCTTCCAGAGCGTCGGAACCTTGCCCAGCGAGTGGAACCGCTTGCCGATCGCCAGCGACTGGTACTCGCCGTCGGCAGGGTTGGAAAACAGCGACGGGTTCGTCATGCCCAACTCGAACGGGCTGGACGACACCAGCAGGCTGCCCGGCTTTTCGGGCACCGCCAGCGTGGCGTGATGGCCGAGGCAGATTTTGCCCGAGTAACCCTCCAGGCGGTGGGCGGTGTAGATGGCGTGTTGGCCGGTGACGATGGCGTGGGTCTTGGTCACCCGTCCGGGCCGGGCCTTGGTGTCCATGCGGGCCCTCAGCGTGTGGACGGGCCCATCGACGTCGATCCGGGCGTGTTTCCATCGCCGGGTGGCCGGCTCGCCGTGGGCGGGGTGGTCTTCGCCGCGGTAGCGGTTCTCGCCGCCGAAGGGCATGCAGAAGAAGTTCCCGCGCAGGGGGCGGAGCACCTCGGTATCCAGCGATCGACCCTCGTCCTGCCAGGGGCTGATGTAGTAGGGCTGGATGGGGTGTTTCGAGTCCGGCTCGAAGGTTACCGGGGCCATGTGTCCGCCGAGGCGCGTGACGGCCAGGCGGATGTCGCCATTGTCCAGGATCCACGATTCCTGCCCGGCGATGGATTCGGTCTGGGGTTTCATGGTCAGCTCCTTTCGGCCTCACAGAATGCCCGCAGCGCCGCTCGCGGTCAAGGGTTGCGTGACAGGCGGACCCGCCGAGCCTACAATGAAGCAGACCGGGGGGAGGGAGTGTATCGTGAACAGAGCATTGAGTGAGAAGCTGGAAGAACTGACCGGCCAGATCCTGGAAAGCTACCGCAGCGACGAACGCACCCAGCGCATCGGCCAGGCGTTCCTGCCGTCGCGCGAACGCATCGTCGCGTTGCTGGAGGAGCTCAAGCTGCTGCTGTTTCCGGGGTATTTCGGCAGCGCGAAGCTGACCGACCAGAACGTCGGGTACCACGTCGGCACGCGTCTTTCGGACGTGGGGACCGAACTGACCGAGCAGATCTACCACTGCATCTGCTCGTCGAAAGAGCAGTGCAGCGGCGATACCTGCCGACAGTGCCGCACGCAGGCGCGGGAAACGACCATCGAGTTCCTCTCGCGCATCGGGCGGGTTCGGGACATGCTCGCGCTGGACGCCCAGGCCGCCTTCGACGGCGACCCTGCCGCCAAGAGCATCGCGGAGATCATCTACTGCTATCCGGGTTTTCACGCGATGGTGGTCTACCGCCTGGCCCACGAACTGGTGGAGCTGGAAGTTCCGCTCATGCCGCGCATCCTCTCCGAGCACGCCCACAGCATCACCGGCGTGGATATCCACCCGGGCGCCCGGATCGGCAAGAGTTTCTTTATCGATCACGGTACCGGCGTGGTCATCGGCGAGACCTGCCACATCGGCGACAACGTGAAGATGTACCAGGGCGTCACGCTCGGTGCCAAGAGCTTCCCCAAGGACGAGCGAGGCCGAGCCATCAAGGGACTGCAACGGCATCCGACGATCGAGGACAACGTGACAATCTACGCCAACGCGACGATTCTTGGCGGAGATACCGTCATCGGGCGGGGCGTGACGGTCAGCGGCAACACGTTCGTGACCGAGTCCATCACCGAAGGCAGCCTCGTGCATCACGAAGCGCCCAAGCTGCACGTGCGTTCCAAACCCAGCCGATAGCGTTTCAGCGAGCTGAAGATCTTACAACGCCGCGCGCCGATGTGTATAATCCGTGCCCCATTGGGGATACCGACCATGAACAATACCGCCGACATCCGCTCGCTGCTTCGGCTGCACCTGGCCGACGGGGTGGGCTCCGTGACGTTCCACCGCCTGGTGAAGGCCTTCCGCACGCCCGCCGGCGTGGCCGCTGCGTCCGAGGGGCAGCTCCGCCGCGTGCAGACCGTCGGGCCGAAGACCGCGCTGGCGATCCGCTCGGTGACCGACGAGCAGGTCGACGACGAGCTCCGCGAAGCCGAGCGTCTGGGCGCGCGCATCATCGGCTGCGACAGCCCCGACTACCCGCGCGCTCTGCAGCATCTGGGCCCGTCTCGCCCGCCGCTGCTGTATGTCCGCGGCGAGCTTTCCGAGCCGGACGCGCTGGCCATCGGCGTGGTGGGCTCGCGACGGTGCACGCATTATGGCATGGAGCAGGCGGGACGGTTCGGCGAACTTCTCGGCAGCGCGGGGTTCACGGTGGTCTCAGGCGGGGCGCGGGGCATCGATACCGCCGCCCATCGCGGAGCGCTGGTTGCCGGCGGACGGACCATCGCCGTGATGGGCTGCGGGCTCAGCCATACCTACCCGCGAGAGAACCGGGCGCTGTTCGAGCAGATCGTCGCCGACGGCCGGGGGGCGCTGATCAGCGAGTTGCCGATGAAGACTGCCGTCAAGGCGGGCAACTTCCCCACGCGGAATCGCATCATCTCGGGCTTGTCGCTGGGCGTGCTCATCGTCGAAGCCGCCCGTCGCAGCGGGGCGCTGATTACCGCCCGCGACGCAGCCGAGCAGAACCGCAGCCTCTTCGCCGTGCCCGGTCCGGTGGATTCGCCGATGTCCCAGGGGACCAACGACCTCATCCGCGATCATGGCGCGACGCTCGTGCAGAACCTCGACGACATCCTCGAAGACCTCGGCGACGTGGGCGAGGCGATCTCGGCTGCCCAGGGCGAGGGCGAAACGGCGAGCGTGGAAGACGTCCCCCTCCCGCCGGGCCTGGACCAGACGGAGCGGACGCTGGTGGCGGCGCTCTCGCGTCAGGGCAGGGCGTTGGACGAGGTGGTTCGCGAGACGGGGATTCCGGTCGCCAAGGCCGCCCCGGCGATGACGATGCTCGTGCTCAAGGGCGTCATCGAGCAACGGCCGGGCAATGTCTTCGCCCGCCGGAAGAAGTGACGGGGCGGGGGTGGATTCGGTATACTGGACGCATGGCCGGGAAGCGATCAGCCGTGCTGGCAGGCCTTCGCGAGACGATCTCGCAGATGCCCACCGGCCCGGGGGTGTACCTGTTCAAGGACGCCTCGGGCGTGGTGCTGTACGTGGGCAAGGCGAAGTCTCTGCGCTCGCGGGTGGCCAGCTACTTCCAGCCCGGGGCGGACCTCCACGCCAGCCGGGGCGAGCGCATCGGGCACATGGTGGGCAAGCTGGTGGAGGAGATCGACTGGCTGGAGTGCGAGTCCGAGGTCGACGCGCTGCTTCGCGAGAGTCGGCTGATCAAGGACATCCGTCCGAAGTTCAATGCCGCCCAGCGAGACGCCAAGACCTACCCGTACCTGCAGGTGACCACGCGGGAGGACTTCCCTCGGGTGTCCATCACGCGCGAACCGCAATCGAAGAACGTCAAGCTCTACGGGCCTTTCGTCTCACCGGCGGACCTGCGGGCGGCGCTGCCGTTGATGCAGCGGGTGTTCAAGTTCCGCACCTGCACCCTGGACATCGACGCCGACGACGAGTCGCGCCGGTACTTTCGGCCTTGCCTGCTGTACAGCATCAAGCAGTGTACCGGGCCGTGCGGCAAGCGGGTCTCGCGCGAAGACTATCGCCGGCAGATTCATCGGCTCAGGCAGTTTCTCGACAGCAAGGGAACCACGCTCAAGCGGGAGCTGACGCGCGAGATGGAAGAGGCCAGCAAGGCGTTGGAGTTCGAGCGGGCGGCCGAACTGCGCGACGAGCTGCGGGCGCTGGAGGGTCTGCAGAAACGCGGGCTGGTGCATGAGCACGCCCAGCCCGAGGCCTTCTTCGTGGACCCGGCCGAGGGGCTCACCCGGCTGGCGGAGGTGCTCAAGCTCCCCCAGACGCCGCGGTCGATCGAGGGGATCGACATCGCCCACCTCGGAGGCGGTGAGCTGTGCGGGGCGCTGGTGTGTTTCATCGACGGCAAGCCCTTCAAGAATGGCTATCGGCGATACAAGATCCGCACGGTGGACGGCAACGACGACTATGCCTGCATGCGCGAGGTGGTCTGGCGGCGGTACAAGCACGCGGGGATGAACGCCGAGCTGTTCCCGGACGTGATCCTCATCGACGGCGGTCGCGGCCAACTGAACGCCGCCTGCAGCGCGTTCGAGGATCTGGAGTTTACGCCACCGATGCTGATTTCGCTGGCGAAGAAGGAGGAAACGATTTTCGTTCACGGCCGGGACAAACCCCTGAAACTCTCCCGCCACGATGCCGGGCTGCGCGTGCTCCAGAGCGTCCGCGACGAGGCACACCGGTTCGTGCAGCACTACCATCACATTCTGCGGCGGCGGGCCACGCTCGGGCAGGACGCCCCCCTCGGGCGGGGTCGGTCGGGCAACGCAGAGCCGTAGCGCCGGCGCGGCGGGGTCGGGTCGATCAGTCCTTGGGTTTGGCGTTGCGGGTTCGTTTCCCGTTGGCCGAGGAAACCTGGAACGAGAGCTGTTCGAGGTGCGCGGTGAGGTCCATGCGGTTGACGGCGAGGTCGGCGGGGCATTCGAGGGTCGCCGGCGCGAGGTTCAAAATGCCCCGCACCCCGGCGGCGCGGGCCTTTTCGGCGGCCGACTGGGCCTGATTGGCGGGGACGGCGATAATCGCCAGCTTCACGCGCTTGTCGCGGACGACGTTGGCGAGTTGGTCGATGTGGTGGACGGGGACCTCGCCGATGGACTGCCCCACGCGGGCGGGGTCCACGTCGAAGGCGGCGACGATGTGAAAGCCTTTCTGGCGGAACTCCGGGTAGCGCAGCAGGGCGGTTCCCAGTGCGCCGGCCCCGATGAGCACGACGCGCCAGGTGCGGTTGGTCCCGAGGATGCCCTTGAGCGATTTGATGAGCTTGCGGACGTCGTAGCCGATCCCCGGTCGGCCGAACTGCCCGAACGAGGCGAGATCCTTCCGCACGAGATGATCGCCGATGTGGAGGTCCTCAGCCAGTCGGCGTGAGGAGACGCGGTCCGTCCCTTCCTCGGCGAGATGTTCGAGTTGGCGGAGGTAGAGGCTGAGGCGCCGAATCGAGCTGTCGGATGCGTGTCGTTGTGGCATGGTGTTTCGGGCGAGGTGGGGACGCATTCCCCGCCGCGATGGTCTCCGGTACGGGCCCGGTCGGCCGTGACATGCGATGGCGAGCCAGCCGCCGGCGGGCCACTCGGGCCCGCCGGCAGCGTGTCTCCCCGGTTCCCACGCTTGTTGGCGGTCAGTCGATGTACTTTCCGCGTGGCGTGTAGTGGGTGTGCAGCAGTTTGTGGCTCTGATGGCCGCACGGACCGTCGGTGAGGAACTTCTCGTAGAGGTCCCAGACGGCCGGGTTGTCGTGCGACTTTCGGATTTCGTAGTCGTTGTCTTCCTGGTAGATCGCAGCCGCCCGTGCTTCGCGGATCTCCGGGGTGGTCGGAATGGGTTGACCACCGCCGCCGAGGCATCCGCCGGGGCAGGCCATGAACTCGATGAAGTGGCACTCGGAGAACTTCCCGCCGTTGCGGATATCCTCGAGGACCTTCTTGGCGTTGGCGGTTCCGTGGCAGACACCGACCTTGAGGGTCGCACCTTCCAGCCACTTCCAGTCGTCCACCAGGCCCTTGAGCACGTCGGGGACTTCGCCGACCTTCTCGATGGGCAACTCGGCGAACTTCACGCCGTCCATGCCGCGCACCGGTGTGATGTCCGCGTGGTCGAAGATGTCCTCGACCTTGATTCCACAGACCAGTTCGATGACGGTTCGCAGGGCGGCTTCCATCACGCCGCCCGAGGCGCCGAAGATGACGCCCGAGCCGGTCGCCGTCCCGAAGGGCTGGTCGAAATCGCTCTTGGGCACGTCCGGAAGGTGGATGCCCGCCTCGGAAATCATCTGCGCCAGTTCGCGCGTCGTGAGGCCGTAATCGACGTCCTTGAAGCCCGAGTCGCACATCTCCGGGCGGTTGCACTCGAACTTCTTCGCCGAGCAGGGCATCAGCGCCACCGAGACGACGTTGGCCGGGTCCACTCCGGCGTGCTCGGCGTAGTAGGTTTTGATGATCGAGCCGAACATCTGCTGGGGGCTCTTGGCCGACGAGACGTGCGGGAGCATGTCCGGGTAGAAGTGCTCGATGTACTTCACCCAGCCCGGCGAGCAGGAGGTAAACTGCGGCAGGGCGGCCGATTCGTCCTTCTCGACGAGCACCTTGTGGAGGCGCTGAATGAGCTCGACGCCTTCCTCGATGATCGTCAGGTCGGCGGTGAAGTTCGTGTCGAAGACCTTGTCAAACCCGCAACGACGCAGGGCGGTGTTCATCTGGAAGGTCATCGGCACGCCGGCCTCGAGGCCGAAACACTCGCCGATGCCCGCCCGGGGGCTGGGAGCGGTCTGGATGACCACGTGCTTCTCGGGATCGTCGATGGCGTCCCAGATTTCGTCGGACGGGTCGTTCGCCCGCAGCGCGCCGGTGGGGCAGCGGTTGATGCACTGCCCGCAGTTGATGCACACCACCTCGCCGAGGGGCTTATCGAGGAACGTCTCGATGGTCGTCTCGGTGGATCGTCCGCCCGCTTCGAGAACGCCCACTTCCTGCAGGTCGATGCACGTTCGCACGCAGCGACGGCAGAGGACGCACTTGTTCATGTCCCGCACGACCGAGTAGCTGGAGGTGTCCTTCTCGTACATCGGTTTGTCGGGGTGGCCGAAGCGGAAGTAGTCCACGCCGTACTCTTTGGCCAGCTGCTGCAGCTCGCAGTTGTTGTTGCGGAAGCACGAGTAGCACTCGCCGTGATGCTTGCTGAGCAGCAGGTCGATCACGTGACGCCTCGCCCGGCGAACCTTGGGCGTGTGCGTCTTGATCGTCAGCGGGGCGGTGATCGGGAACGCGCAGGACGCCTGCAGCGTCCGCTGGTTCTCCACCTCCACCACGCACACGCGGCAGACGCCGGCCACGCAGAGATCATCGTGGTGACAGAGCGTGGGAATATGGATTCCCATCTGCTGGGCGGCTTCGAGGATCGTCGTACCCATGGGCACCTTGATGTCCTCGCCGTCGATATTCACCGTGATCTGGGCGCCGATGGCATTCATGTCTTTGGGCTTTTCGATGGTTTGTCCGCGGTATCCCTTCGGAGCGCGGCCGCATTTGTCTTCGCAAGTCATTATGAACTCCTCGGGTCAGGCGCTGACGGCCTGGCGCCCCATGATTTCGTCCTGGAAATTCCGAACGATCGACAGGAATGCGTTCGGGCTGGACTGCCCCAGGCCGCACTTGCTGGCGATCTGCATTGTCTCCCCCAGCGAGACCAGCTCCCGGAGATATCGCATGGAGCAGGTTCCGCCCTGGAGCATCTCGACGCCCTCCAGCAGCTTCTCGTTGCCTTCGCGGCAGGGGGTGCATTGGCCGCAGGATTCCTCGACGAAGAATTCGAGGAAGTTCCGCGCCACCTGCAGCATGTCGCGCTGGGGTCCGAAGACGATGACCGATCCGCCGGTGGCGACGTCTTCGAAGGCGATCTTGCGGTCGAACTCGCTGCGGGGGATGCAGTTGCCCGCCGCCCCACCGATCTGGACGGCCTTGGCGTCCGAACCGCCGACCTTCGACAGCAGGTCGCCCACCGTGATGCCCAGGGGCAGCTCGTAGACGCCCGGGGTCTCGACGTCGCCAGAGACGCTGAAGAGTTTCAGCCCGGCCGACTTGGCCGTCCCGTGCTCCTTGAACCACTCCGGACCCTTGGCGAGGATGCAGCTGACCCACGCGAGTGTCTCGACGTTGTTGACGACGGTGGGTCGGCCCATGAAGCCGGTGTCCACGGGGAAGGGCGGACGGTTGCGCGGCTCGCCGCGGGCCCCCTCGAGCGACTCGATCAGGGCGGTCTCCTCGCCGCAGACGTACGCGCCGCTTCCCAGGCGGATCTCGATATCGAACGAATCGCCGAGCATGCCCTCCTTGCGGAGCTCGTCGAGCTTGGCGTTGAGCGGGTCGACCATGTAGGTGTACTCGCCGCGGAGGTACATGATGCCCCGGCCGGCGTTGATCGCCTTGGCGGCGATGGCCATGCCCTCGAAGACCAGCCCGGCGTAGTTCTGGAGAATCACGCGATCCTTGAACGTGCCCGGCTCGCCTTCGTCAGCGTTGCAGACGACGTACTTCACGTCGCCGACGGCGGCGGCAGCGAGGTTCCATTTAACGCTGGTGGGGAAGCCCGCGCCGCCTCGGCCTCGAAGGCCCGAATCGCCGATCGTGGAGATGATCTCCGATCGACTCTTCTCGCTGGCGACCTTGTACCCGGCTCCGAGATCCACCTCGGCGAACGTCAGGGGAGTTTCGTGGGCGGCAGTCATACGATGTGCTCCTGTTTGGTCTCAAACCTGGTCGGGGCCAGGGCCTTGCGGCATTCTTCCAGAATGTCGTGGATGCGCTCCGGGGTGACCTTGGTATGCACGTCGTCGTTGACGAGCATCGCAGGCCCCTGGTCGCACATGCCCACGCAGTTGGCGTACTCCAGTGTGAACATCCCGTCGGGCGTGGTCTGCCCGAACTTGATGCCCAGGTCGTTCTCCAGCTGACGCGCGACGGCCGCCTTGCCGGCGATGTCGCAGGTGATCGTCTGGCAGAGGCGAATCACGAACCGCCCCTGGGGCTGGGTGGTCAGGAAGCTGTAAAAGCTCACCACGCCGTAAACCTCCACCGGGTGAATGCCCAGCTGGTCGGCAACCTCCTGCATGGCGTAATCGGAGATGTAGAACTGGTCCTTCTGGATCGCCTGCAGGATGGGCATCAGGGCGCTGCGGTCCTGGCCATATTGGGCGGTGAGTTCCTTGATCTGCTCGCGGAGTTTGTCTCGCTCTGTGATAATCATGTCCGGATCCTCTCTACTTCTTGAGCAGTTCGTCGACCTTGGCCAGAAGGGTGGCCGGGTCGATGGGCTTCTGCTGGAACTCGTCGACCGGGAGGATTTCGCCGTCCTTCTCGAAATCCATTCCGGTCACCTTGGCGATGCTGGTGAGCATGAGGATGGGCTTCTTGAACCCGTCCCGCCGAAGCTCCTGGGCCATCACCATCCCGTCGTCGGGCTGATCCATCATGACATCGAGAATCAGCAGGTCAGGGGAGGCGTCCTGGATGGCGCTCATGCCCTCCGGACGACTTCCTGCCGAGGCGACCTCGTGACCTCCCTTTTCGAGAAACACCTTCGCTGCCGCGACGACGTCCGGGTCATCGTCCACAATGAGAATCTTGGCCATGTTGGTTCCTTTCGACTTCGTTGTGAGCTGCCTGAACTCACGGTTCTAGCCGTTGTACGCGCGGGTCAAGACGTGCCCCGCGTCGGATCTGCTCCGGTTGCAATCGACCCCGGCGAGCTGCCCGTCCCCAGCCCCCCCCGCGGGGCTGCGATGACGATAAAACACGCCGGATCTGTGGGATGTGTCGGATCGTCGTCCGGCGCCGAAAACCGCGCTGCCCACACAACGACGATCGTGAAAAGATTCACAAACCATCCTGTTTATATCCGTGATTTTTTTCACAGTCAAGGTGAACCGGCATTTTCCCCCGGCGCAGGCGTAGTTAATACAAAATCTCAACAAAACGGCGCCAGGAAGCCGGTACTGCAAAGCCCAGCGTGGGCTTCGGGGTCGGCCGGGAATCAGGAACACCCCCGTCTCAGCGGGGCGGATCGGATGGCCCTGCAAAGCACAGGTGTGCGGAGACACCTGTGGCACCCGTTTCACGTCTCATGGGCCTGCGCCTCGCATGGGCGTCCTGTCGATGTTCTGTTTCCATGTTCGGCGATGCGCCCGCAACAAGTTGCGAGCCC
>CAZFPT010000099.1:0-12038 GCA_964521005.1 uncultured Planctomycetaceae bacterium
CCCGGAAGCACGTAAGGCCGACGCATGTCCGCCAGGACGGCAGAGTAGCTCTTCGCCAGGCGGGTGAAGCTCGGGGTGGCGAACTTCGTGTGCTGCTTGTAGGAGTGGTCCGGGGCGATCCAGCCCTTGGCGGCCATCGCGCGGAAGGTAAGCTCATCGAGCTGCTCGCCGGTGTAGTGCGACTGCTCGTTGCCCCGCAGCCACTTCCAGACGTGCTGGAAATACCACAGGTCCTTCTCCCAGCCGGCGACTTCGATCGAGCAGGACATGCCCGGAAACGAGTGGGACTCGCCCATCCAGCCGACGCCCTGGCGACTCCAGGCGGCGATCTGCTCCCACCAGGCCCGCTGCATCGAGTTGCCGCTGCCCTGTGCCCAGTCCAACTGACTCATGAAAAGGTTCTGAAAACTGTCCGCCCAGAAGCCCTGGTAGCCGAACTGCTTCCGGACGCTCTCCAGACGCCCCACGTACTCGCCAAGCGAATGGTCGCTGAGGGCGTTGGTCTTCATGTTCAGCGGCCCATAGCCGGGCCCGTGCGTGTCCAGCGGCGTGTTGAGCGACCAGTACTCCTCGTCGTATCCCACGCGGCGGGCGAAGGGGGCGAGCTTCCACTGCGTCTGTCCCAGCCAGGGATAGAACGCCACCTTCCGTCGCGTGCAGGCAGCCTGGAAGTCATGCCACGGTGTCTCGACGTCCTTGGTCGGCCACCAGTCGTAGATGTTGCACACGCCGCCGCCGGTCTTCGGCGGGCCGTCGGGGCCCTGGTATCGCCCGTTGATCCAGCCGGGGTTGTGATAGGCCACCAGCTCCACGCCCGCCTCCGCCCAGCCATCGAGACCTTTCTCGGCCAGTCCCTTGTAGTAGCCCGCCCAGCCGGCGTCGGAGAGAAGGCCGATCCCCGGGCGGACCTCGTACTGCACGAACTTCAGATCCCGGCTGACCTCGTCGCGGACGTGCTGGTCCACCTCCATCCACCGCGTGCGCCAGAAGCCCGCCTCGCGTGGAGAATTCACCGGCATCGCCAGGTAAAGCTGCTCGCCGGTGGTATGGCTGTCGGTCAGCGCGAAGTATTCCTCGTCGGTCTGCGAGAGGCAGGAATCGCCGGGGAAGGCTTCGCTCAGCGCCCGCAGGTTGCCCTGTTTGCGGTAGAAGCTCGTCAGCGCGCCGGCGGGGCTTCGCTGGAAGTCCACGAACCCGTGACCCGCCCCGCGGGCCATCCGGCAGATCCACGCCCCGGCGCGATGCCGCAGCGCGTAGCCGCGATCGGTGAGTTCCTTGGTGTCCGATTGGGGAATCTTCGGCGAGACGGCGTATCCGCCGCCGACGGCACCGGGCATGATCTCGGTGGTGGTAAACGGGTTGACCACGCTGCCGCCGTCGGTCTGGAAGGTGTGCTCGATGCGCCCCAACCCGCGGTATCGCAGATTGACGGCTGTCACGTCGTCAAGACTGCCACCCAGCTCCCACGTACCCAGTTGCCGCACGGCGTTGACCTTCTTCCCGCCCGAGAGCGAAAACCGCACCCGCTGCGACCAGCCCACCCAACGCCAGCCGGCGATGTTGCGGGAGACGGGTTTAAGGATCCACGTCAGTTCGCCCGCCTGGCTGAGCTTGCCGTCCAGCGCGTCGATGAACTTTGTGTAGTGCTCGACGTTGCAGATGTCCTCGGGTTGACGCAGGTGCGGAAAACGGTAGAAATCGCGGTGAATCTTGCCCACGTCCATCGCTCGTTCGGCCAGGGCCTCCTGGAACGTCTGGATTACCGTCAGAGGCTGGGCAAGCTCGCCATGCCGCTTCGCCAGCACCGCTCGCCGAGAGACCTGGGCGGCCCGGAGGCGTTGCCTGGCCCGGGCGAGTTTGCGCTGGAGGTCGGGCTTCTGGTTGGGCTTGGCGGCTGCGAGTTTCTGCTGCCACTTCTCGACGTTCCGGTCGTGTTTGGCCAAGGCCTTGTGGTCCTTGTAGAACGGCTCGAATGCCTTTTCCGCCTTGTCGGCTGCCTTCTTGAGTGCAGCGAGCTTCGGCGTGATCTTCTCGCCCAGGGCGGCCTGTGGGTCGCCGGCGTACACGAAGGTTCCGCGGTAGGCCTGTTCGTCCGGGGTCGCCAGCAGCGTGCAGGTCACGTGGACCGCCCCGTCGACGATCCGGACGTTCTTGAGCGTCATGGCCGGGAACATCAGACGATCCTCGCCGAACTCCTGGGCGAGAATCGGGCGTTGGACGGTGGCGTCGCTGGTGAGCGTCAACCCGCCCACGCCGGCCTGGTTGAGCCCCAGCAGATAGTCCCCGTGGAGGGCGAACCGCAGCGTCGTGGCGTTTCCCAGGGAAACCGTCAGCGCCTTGTCCGATCGGCTGGTGGAGGGGTCCGCCCCGGACACCGCAGCCGACAGCGCGCAAAGCACAGCCACGGACAGAATCACTTGCCTCAGTCTCATCGATTTGCTCCTTCCGGCAGGCCCTGCGGGGGGGTTGTTTCTTCAGACCCGTCCGAGGGTCAAACGTCAGTCATTCTCTTCGCGCCCATCGCGCGAAGGTTCAGCATATCCGCTCGATCCAGACGTGTCGTTCGAATCTGTCGTCGCGCCGGATCCGTACGCCCGGCGATACTCGGTGGGGCTCTGACCCACGAACCGGCGGAACACAGCCGAGAGGTACTGCGAGGAGGAGAACCCCAGTTCATAAGCGATCCACGTGACCGAACGGTCGGTCGTTCGCAACAGCACTGCCGCCCGTTCAATCTGCTGCTGACGGACGTACTGCGCGGGTGTCTGCCCGAGGCACCGACGGAACAGTTCGCTGAAGGAGGCCCGGGGCATGCCACACGCCGCCGCCATCTCGGCCACCGAAGGTCGATCCTGCAGCTTGCCGCCCACCAACACCAAGGCCGGGACAAGCCTGGTCGAGTCGTTCGGCGAGGTCGGCTCGGCTGCCCGCTGCACTGCGTCGGCTGCCTCGGCAACCAGTGTCAGCGACAGGCCACTGCGTCGAAGCTCATCCGACGCCGAATCCAGACAGAGCCCCACCAGCTGCCGGGCGTGGTGCATCATCGCATCGCCGGCAGAGACGACCTGTCCCGCGCGCTGCGCGAGGCGGTCGGCCAGTTCGCGGATACGCCCCGCCAGCCACGGATGACCTGCCTCGTGCGTGGCGAGGGAGGTATTCAGTCCGATCCAGTAGAATCGCCCGGCGTTGCGACCCTGACCCGAGCCGATCTCGGCGCCCGGCGCGATCACGACCATCGCACCGGCCGGCACGTGCAGAGCAGCGCCGTCCAGCAGCAGGTCCATGCAACCGGTCTCGACGACGCCCAGCTCCCAGCAAGGCATGGTGTGCGGTTCGATGGGGTTATATCGCTCCACGTGATGCACCGAGACGTGGTGCAACAGATCGCAGGCGGTGAACTCCCGCCCAAACCACAGCGGTTCGTCGGTATGAGGTATGCGCATTGGCTCTTCCGGGACGTCCGGGGTGTCAACCAGACGCCGTTGCGTTACAATGCCAGCTTACTCTCCTCCCGGGCGGGTCGACAAGCCCCGCCTCGGTGAAGCATTCCGACAGGCAACAGAGATGGCTGAGACGTTCGACAACTGGTTGACCTTCGCGTGGGCGGGCTGGTCGCTGCGCGTTCCGCCCCAATGGCGGCCTTTGGGCATCGCAGGCAAGCGGAAGGAAGGCAGCGTACTGCTGGGCGAAGGGTACCACGAGCGAATGCGCGTGCAATGGCTCACGCCGCGCTGGACGCCGCTGGGGTTCCGCCCGAAGCGATGGGTTCGCTCGCAGCTTCGCACGATGGCCGGCTGGGGGGCCGTCCGGGACGACGGACCCGACCCCGAGGGGTTCACCGAGCGGGCCTTTGCCCCGCAAGGCAAGCGGGCCCACCACCGGGCTGGTTGGTGTGGCTGGCACGAGCGGGCGGGGTTGGGGGTGCTGGTGACCCTCCGCACCGAGGACGAAGCCGCCGTGCGCTGCATCCACGAGCAGATTCTCCCGTCCCTGCGCGCCGGCGGAACCGACGAGCCCACCGACTGGTCGCTGCTGGAGGCGAGTTTCCGCACGCCGGCGGGGATGGGCCTGGTCGGCCATCAGCTCAACGTGGGCGATCTGTCGGTCGTCGTCGGCGCCCGAGGCCGACGCATGCTGGTCCGACAGGTGTACCCAGCGGACATCGCCCTGGGACGCCGCACGCTGGAGAACTGGCTGACCTACCCGCCCGTGCAGGGCGTGTGGCGACTCGGCAAGGACATGGACTTCCGCGACTGGTCGACCAACGTCGAGGGATGCCGCTGCGAAGGACGCATCCGCACCGCGACCAAACGCGTGAAGTTCCCCATGCATTGGCTTCCGGGACGATCCTCGACGGCAGCCTGCGTGGTGGACCCGCAGCGCAACCGTCTGCTGATGGCCGAGTACGATCAGCGCGGGCTGGGCGACGAGGCGCCCGTGCGGGACGCGATCGAAGCGATGAACCATCTGGCACCGAAAGGACGGGACTGATGTTCAAAGGAAGCCTCCTCGCCTGGCTGCTGGGACGGGGCAAGAAGAGGACCACCGCCGAGCAGAAGGACTCCCTCCTCCACGCCAAGCCCGTGCAGACGCCCCTGGTGCGCACCGAACAGACCGAAGACGGCGTGAAGCTGACCACCGCTCTAGAGAAGCCGTTCTGGCAGCAGTTGCTCGGCGGGGGCGCGTACGTCGAGCGGACCTACGAGCTCGATGCCGTCGGCCAGGAGGTGTACCAGCTGTGCGACGGCAAGCGGAAGATCAAGAGCATCGTGCGGACGTTCGCCTCGGCCCACAAGCTCAGCGCAGCCGAGGCGGAGATCTCCGTCACCAGCTATCTCAACACGCTGCACGAGCGCGGGTTGATCGCCATGAAACGACCCGGCGGCTGAGGTATTACTCCGAGAGCGGATTGCGCCCGTCGAATGCGTGCTGGTGTCGCACCACGTCGCCGGTTCGCAGGAAGATGATGTCCTCGGCGATGTTCGTACACAGGTCGCCGATGCGTTCCAGCGCCTTGGCGAGATTGATCATGGTGATGGCGTTCTCGACGCCGCCGACGCGCTGGCCTTCGGTATCCAGGACGGACTGCACGAAGGCGCGGTAGTCGCGGTCGATCTGGGCGTCGGTCTCGATGATCCCCCGGGCGCCGGTGGCGTCGGTGGCGGTGAGCATGCGGACGGTTCGCCCCAGCGCTTCGAGGGTGTCCTGCGCCAGGCGCTGAAAGAGGGGATCCTCGCCGAGGTTGAGACGTTCCTCGACGGCGTTCTCCACGCGCCGTCCGATGCCGGCAGCCAGGTCGGCCACCCGCTCGAGATCGGAGTTGACCTTGATGATCGTGGTGATCGCCCGCAGGTCCACCGCCGCCGGTTGATACAGCGCCAGCAGACGGATGCACTCCTGCTCGATCTCGACTTCTTCGCGGTCGATCATGTTGTCGTTGCGGTCGACCTCGCTGCCCGCGTCGGCATCTTCGTTCTCCACGGCGTGGAGTGCGTCGATGACGGCCTGCTCGGCCCGCATGCCCATCCGGTCCAGTCTGAGCAGCAGGCGTTCGAGCCGATTCTGAAGTTCCGACATCTGCTTCGCTCCCGTTCCTAGCCGAATCGGCCGGTGATGTAGTCCTCGGTCTGTTTCTTCTGCGGGTTGGTGAACAGGTCCCGCGTGAGGCCGTACTCGATCAGCTCGCCCATGCAGAAGAAGGCGGTCCGGTCACTTACCCGCCCGGCCTGCTGCATGTTGTGCGTGACGATGACGATCGTGTAGCGGTCCTTCAGCTCGGCGATGAGGTCCTCGATGCGTCCGGTCGCGATCGGGTCCAGCGCCGAGCAGGGCTCGTCCATCAGCAGCACCTTGGGCTTGGTCGCCAGCGCCCGGGCGATGCAAAGCCGTTGCTGCTGCCCGCCCGACAGCGCCAGGGCGGATTTCTTCAGCTCGTCCTTCACCTCGTTCCACAGGGCGGCGCTTTCCAGGCAGGTCTCGACGATCTCGTCCAGCCGCGACCGCTTGCGGATGCCCTGCAGCCGAGGTCCGAAGGCGATGTTGTCGTAGATGCTCTTGGGGAAGGGGTTGGGTTTCTGGAACACCATACCCACCTGGTAGCGCAGGTTCACCAGGTTGATGCGCTTCTCGTAGACGTTCACGCCGTTGACTTCGAGGCTGCCTTCGGCGCGGGCGTTGGGGACGAGATCATTCATGCGGTTGATCGATCGAAGGAACGTACTCTTCCCGCAGCCGCTGGGGCCGATGATGGCCGTCACGCTCTGCGGGTAGATGTCCATGTTGATGTCCTGCACGCCGGGCTTGTCGCCGTAGTAGAGGGCGAACTTCCGCGATCGGATGATCGCCTCGCCGGTCTCGGCGGACGTCTCGTTGCCCGCCTCGCGATCGGTCGATCGTGTGACGCTGATCGTCGGTCGCTGGTCGGTTTCGGCCTCGTCGGTGTCCAGCACGCCGGACGCTGTCTCGCTGCTTGTGGGTGTCATCGATTCACCTCAAATGGGTCGAACGTCTCAGCCTCGCAGTTTCCTGGCAACGCGGCTGCGGAGGAGGATGGCGGTGATGTTCAGGATCAGCACCAACCCGATCAACGTCATGATAATGCCATACTGCTGGTGCGGATGGTCCATGGCGACGCGGTCTCCCACAGCCACTTGCCACGCGCTGTACGGCAGGGCCATGGTTCCCCCGTTGAAGATATTCGTTGGGAGCCCACGCCGGGACGCCACTGCCGCCACGAACAGGATCGGTGCTACCTCACCGGCCGCCCGCGACATGCTCAGAATGATGCCCGTCAGCACGCCCGGCAGCGCCGCCGGGAGGGTGACCGTCAGGAACGTCCGCAGCTGACTGGCCCCCAGCGAGAGCGATGCCTCCTTGTACGACTGGGGCACCGAGCGGATCGCCTCCTCGCTGGCGCGGATCACGATCGGGAGCACCATCACCCCCAGCGTGAGCGAACCGGCGAGGATGCTCGTCTCGCTTTGCAGGCCAAACTTTGGCAAGAAGTACAACATGAAAAACGCCAGCCCGAACAACCCGAACACGATGCTCGGCACGCCGGCCAACGTATTGATGCACATCCGGATCACGCGGATGAAATGCCCATCCTTGGCCACCTCGACCAGATAGGCGGCCGTGACGATGCCCACCGGAACCGCTACGACCATCGCCAGGATCGTCAGCATGATCGTGCCGTAGATGTCCGGCCAGACACCGCCGAAGAGGTGTCCGCCGACCGCTCCGTCGATGAAGTACTGCCAGTAGATCGTCAGCCGCGGATTCATCATCGGCAGAAACGTCTCGTCGTTCTCGATCAGCTCGAACATCGGCTCCAGCTGCGGGCCAAACACCTTGGCCCGCTTGACCTCGCGCTTCTCCAACAGCTTCTGGCCCGGGACCTCGACGTAGTCCTTGGTGTACAGGACGCGGTGGCGCAGTTCCTGTGTCTTGTCCCAGCGCGTCGCGCCGTACTTGAACTGTGCGATGTCGGCCTTCGGCCTCTCACCGTGCCGCGGGCCGAAGAGCTTGTACAGGGCCTCCTGGAGCTCTTTGAGCTTGTCGGCGTATTCGTCCCGGCGAGAGAGGTCGACATTCTCAACCACATCCCTGTACTCGCGGGCAAGCTCGAAATACTCCATGCCGCGCGTGCCCTCGAACAGCTCACGGTCCTCGTACTGCAAGACGTTCTCCAGAGCGGCGGCGGCCTCGGTCGCATCGGTCGTAACGTACGCATCCTGCAGGTAGTTGCGCAGTGTCTTCGACTCGTCCTCGATGTGGTCTGTGAGCTCCTCGGTGAGCTTCTTGCCGTTGACCTTCTCACCGGCCTCGAGGCGATGACGTACCTGCTTTTTCACCTCGCGGTGCAGCCGCCGGACCTCGCTCTCCAACTCGTAAGAATCGATCCCACGCGCGAACTCCTCCAGCATCTCATAGACCGGTTCACGGGCCTCAGCCACCTGCTTGAGTTCCGCGGAGACCTCGTCCGGGTCGCCGCGCTGGAAGATTTCCTCTTTCAGTTGCAGCTCGCGCCATTCCACCGTCCCGCGGAACACCACCGCGGTGGCCCCCTTGATGAGCATCGGCGCGAGGATAATCACCAACGCCCCGGCCATCAGGATAATCGACAGGGCGGCCGTGCCGGTGAACAACTTGTTGAACAGGGAGCGGTACCAGCGTCTCATCGCTTGCCCTTCACTTTCCCCTGGGCCAGTCGCTTGGCGCGGGCGAGGAAGTACTCACTGACGATGTTCAGCACGAAGGTGATCACCAGCAGCGACAGGCCCAACCCGAACAGGGCCCGGTAGTGAAGACCGTCCTTGGGAGTCTCGGGCAGTTCTCCGGCAATGGTCGCCGTCACCGTGGCGACCGACGCCGTGAAGTCCCACCACGGGCTGGCAATCTGCTTGGACATACCTGCCGCCATCCACACCAGCATCGTCTCGCCAATTGCTCGCATGACACCGAGTATGATCGCGGCGATGATCCCGCTGTGGGCGGCTGGGATGATGACCTTGATCAGCACCTCCGCCCGCGTGGCGCCCAGGGCATACGCCCCTTCCCGCAACTCGCGAGGAATGGCCGAGAGGGCGTCCTCGGAGATGCTCACGATCGTCGGAACCGCCATCACCGCCAGCAACATCGAGGCGTTGAGCATGTTGGTTCCCGAGGTGAGCCCCATGTGTGTCTGGAGGAACGGGGCCACCACCAGGATCGCGAAGAATCCGTACGCCACCGACGGAATCGCCGCCAGAATCTCGATGACCGGTTTGATGATCTGTCGGACGCGGAAGGACACCATGTCACTGAGGAACACCGCCGCCAGAATCCCGATCGGAACGGCGATGATCATGGCCCCCAGCGTGACCATGCCCGAGCCGTAGAAGAACGCCAGGGCCCCGAACCGGGCCGGCTCGTGAGTCGGATCCCAGGTGGTGCTGGCGAACAGCTCGGTCAAGCCGCGCTCCTGAAAGAACGGGATCGCCTTGGCGCCGATGAACACGAAGATCAGCAGCACCGCGACAATCGTCAGGCACGTGATGGCCGTCAGCAGGATCTTGCCGATCAGGGCGGCGACGTATCCGGCGAGGTCCTGCCCCGCGGTGAGCAACAGCGGCCGCTCGAAGGCGGCCGCTGTCGCGTCACTGCGTTGGGTTGGGGGGGTGATCTCTTCAGCCACGCAGATGTCCGATCCGGTTTAGTAGTTGGTAAGGGGAACAAAGCCCTTGGCCGTCACGATTTCCTGACCCTTCTCCGTGAGGTGGTAGGACACGAACTCGTGAATCAACGACCCGAGCTTCGGAAAGCCGTCGGTGAACATGAACAGCGGGCGAGCGACGGGGAACTTGCCCGAGGCGACGGTGCGGCGGTTGGGCATCACGCCGTCGACCTTGATGGCCTTGACCTTGCTGTCCACGAAGCCCAGGCCCACGTACGCAATCGCACCGACCGTGGTCTTCACGCGGGCATGGGCAGCGGGGTTCGACGCAACCTGCTCAACAGACTTGGCCATCGCTTCCTTCTGCATCACCAGCTTATGGAACGTCTCGAACGTCCCCGAGGAACTGTCCCGCGTGATCGGGGTGATCTTCAGGTCCGGGCCACCCACCTGTTTCCAGTTGGTGATCTTGCCGAGGTAGATGTTCTTGATCTGCTCGGTGGTAAGGGCCTTGACGGGGTTTCGTGGATTGACGATCGGGCAGACGCCGTCCATCGCCACCGTGTGGGCCACCGGCATGACGCCCTTGTCGACGGCCTTCTTGAACTCCTCAAGCTTCATGAACCGCGATGTGGTCGCAATGTCGCAGCGCCCGTCAATCAGGGCGGCTACGCCGTGACCGCTGCCGGTCTTCTTGACCGTGATCTTGACGTCGTGCTCCTTCTCGAAGGCCTCGCGGAATGCAGAAACGATCGGCCCGACCGTGGTGGAACCCTCAATCTGCAGCGTCTTGCTCTCCGCAGCGGCAATCCCGGCAACCATCGCCAGAACCGCTACGACCGACAGTGTCTTCATTCTCGTCATCTCATCTCTCCTTGCTTGGGTCTGTTAGGCCGATTCCGTCGGCCACTTCCGATTGGTCCCCCGGGGCGAATCCCCGAGTCCCGTTGCCTGCCTATAGTGGTACGAGAGGCGAGGCAAGGTTCTGTAAAGGCCGTGTTAAGAAAGCGCTAATCCCGCCTGGGCTTTCTTAACGCAGCCTTCCGCTCCCAAGCCGCGAAGATTCTATGCAGGGTTTTCAAAGGAAGACTTCAGATTGTGTTAAGATTGCGCTTAGACTGCTCCGGGGCTATTGTCGCCTTTCAGAACCCTCGGGTAGAATCTCTCACGCGATGGCAAAAAAACGAATCCTGGTCGTCGAAGATGAGCGAGACATGGCCGAGCTGGTGGCCATGCGACTGCGACGAGAACATTACGACGTCGACGTGACCCACGACGGGAGAAAGGCGCTGGAGAAGATCCGCACCTCCAGCCCCGACCTGGCGCTGATCGACATCATGCTGCCGGGAATGTCCGGGACCGAACTGCTCAAGGAAGTCCGCGCCGACCCGCGAACCGCCGAGTTGCCCGCGATCATGCTCACCGCACGCAGCGAAGAGTCCGACGTCGTGGTCGGCCTGCACCTCGGGGCAGACGACTACGTCACCAAGCCCTTCAGCATGTCCGTTCTGCTGGCGCGGGTGGCAGCCGTCCTGCGACGCAGCGAGTCGGCCGGCGGCGTCGAAAAGGGCATCCTCCAGGCAGGGCCCATCCGCATCAACCAGGACACCCACCAGGTCGACATCGACGGAAAGAACGTCTCGCTCACCCTCACCGAGTTCCGCATCCTCGCAGCGATCGTCTCAGCCAAGGGGCGCGTTATGAGCCGAAACCAGCTCATCGACCACGCCATGGGCTACGACGCCGTCGTCACCGACCGCACCATCGACGTGCACCTGGCCGCCCTTAGGCGGAAGCTCGGCGAGGCCCGCAAATACATCCAGACCGTCCGCGGGGTGGGCTACCGACTCGCCGACGAAGAAGAAATCTCCGCCTGAACGCCCCGCCGGGCTCGCCGCCCCTTACGTCTCCTCGCCGCCCCAGCGGATCTCGCGAAACGCCTCCAGCTGATCCACCGCCGTCATGTTCACGTGCAGCGGCGTAACCGTGACAAACCCCTCGTGCAGGGCAACCACGTCCGTGTTCGGCGGGCCCTCGGCGAACGAGAAGTCCACGATCTCGTAAGTCTCCGCGCCGTCCCGCTCGCCGGTGCGCTCGTAGTTGTCCCGCAACTCGACGGTCGACTGGGGCACCACCCGCACGCCCCGAGGCCGACCGAGACCCGCCTCGGGAATGTTCACGTTCACCAGCTCGCCCGGCTGAAGCCCCCGCTCGAAGAGCACCTCCAGCGCCGCCCGGCAGTGCTGGGCCGCCCAGTCGAAGTCGATCTGGCCGCCGGTGATCAACGCCGACAGCGCCACGGCCGGTATGGAAAACATCGCTCCCTCCGCCGCCGCAGCCACCGTACCGCTGTAGAAGACGTGAATGCCCACATTTGCCCCGGCGTTGATCCCGCTGAGAACCACGTCCGGAGGCTCGTCAAGCAGCTCGAAAATCGCCAGACGAACGCAGTCGGCCGGGCTGCCGTCCACGCTGAGACCGGTAAAGCCATCCTCCCCGCCGACCCGGACCTCCTGCACCGTCAACGGTCTGCGGATCGTGATGCTGTGGCCCGCCGCCGATCGCGGGGAGTCCGGCGCGACCACCGTCACCTCGCCGAGATCCTTCACCGCGTGGTAGAGCGCCTCGATGCCCGGGGCGAGAATGCCGTCGTCGTTGCTCAGCAGAATTCGCATGCGCGAAGTCTATCGCCCCCCGCCCCCGCCAGCCAAGTGAATTGTGCGTTCCGCTATGGATCGGGCAGCTTGCCTGCCTGACGTTGACGAGTGGAGACATCGCCAGTACCTCCGGCGATCTCGCCCGCAACAAGTTGCGAGCCCTACGACTTGCCGGCAGACCCGGCCTTGACAGGCCGGGCTTGCCGGGTATGGGAGTTTCCGCGCGT
>CAZFPT010000100.1:0-11940 GCA_964521005.1 uncultured Planctomycetaceae bacterium
GCCCTGTGGCGTCATCAGCCGCAGCCGAACGCCCACACCGCTCTTGACGGCGGCGACGGCGTCGGTGAACTCCTTGACGGTCTCGACGCGTTTGCCCTGCACTTCGAGGACCAACTGCCCCGGGCGGATGCCGTTCTCGGCGGCGTCGCTGTTGGGCGTGACCTCGCTGATGAGCACACCGCGGAGGCTGCTGTCGAAGCCGGCCTTCCTGGCCAGCTCCGGCGTGAGCGTCTCGACGGTCAGCCCGAGTGTCTCCGCCGGTGCCCGGTCCCTGGCGGGCCTGTCGTCTTCGCCGCCGAACGCCGCCCACATGTCCTCGGGCTGTTCGGTGATGGTCACCTTCTTGGTGTCCCGCTTGCCGTTGCGGAGGATCTGGAACGCGTAGGTCTTGCCGGGCTTGAGCGTGGCGACCTTGTTGCGCAGCTCGTTGGTGTTGTTGACGGCCTGGCCGGCGATGCCGGTAATGAAGTCGCCCGCCTGCAGGCCCGCCTTATCGGCAGGGCTGCCGTCGACCACCTGATGGATCAGCGAGCCATTGGTGGTCGGCAGGTCGAAGCTCTTGGCCATCGCCTGGTCGATGTCGCCGATCTTCACGCCGAGGTAGCCTCGCACGACCTTTCCGGTGGCGATGAGCTGCTCCATGATGTGGCGGGCCATGTTGGACGGAATCGACAGGCCGATGCCCTCGTTGACGCCCGTGCGGGAGACGATCGCGGTGTTGATCCCGATGATCTGCCCCCGCATGTTCACCAGCGGTCCGCCCGAGTTGCCGTGATTGATGGCGGCGTCGGTCTGCAGGAAATCCTGGTACTGCCCGCCGCGCCCGGTGGTGCGACCCAGCGCGGAGATGATCCCGGCGGTGACGGTCTGTTCGAGTCCTTCCGGCGATCCGATCGCCAGCACCCAGTCGCCCACGGCCATCTCGTCGCTGTCGCCGAGCTTGGCGCCGATGAGCCCCTTGGGCTTGATCTTGATCACCGCCAGGTCGGTCGGCGGGTCGGTGCGGATCCACTCGGGGGTGAACTCACGCCCGTCCTTGTCGTGCAGAACGACCTTGACTTCCTCGGGTTTGGCGTCGCGCACGACGTGATGGTTGGTCAGAACGTATCCGTTCCCGGCGTCGACGATCACGCCGCTTCCCAGCCCGCGCTGGACGTACTCGCGCGGCGAGCGCTCGCGCCGCGGCATTCGGCCGAAGGGGCTGTCCTCGCCGAAGAACTCGCGGAACGGATCGCGCGACGGGCCATCGCCGCTGCCTCCGACGGAGACTTTCTTCTCGACGCGGATTTCCACCACGGCTGGCTGAACCGCCCGGGAGACCGCCCGAAACAGCGTGGAAAGACGGTCGTGGTCCTTGAGCTTCGAGAGCTGTTCGAGGTCCGCCTCGTGACGTCCCTTCTGGGCGGCGTAGGCGATCTGCTGGACGAACATGGGGCCCATGGCCACCGTGGCCAACGCGATCAGCGCGATCAGTGCCATCGGAAGGATCAAGCCGACTCTGGGGAGTGTCTTCTTCTTCATGGATGCGTGCTCCTTACTGTCCGGGCCGAGCTCCACAGGTGTGGGGCCGGCCCTGAATCCCTGTACTCGCTTCCCATTGTATTCTCCCCGGTATTACGTCCCAAACCGGCCGATGGGTTCACGGATTCTTCAGATTGTCGCCCCTCTTCCGCCAACGCCACAGCAGGATCGCCCCGGTCGCAAGGACGTACGCACAGGCGGCCGGCAGCGTGCAGGAGCGGACCATCGCAGCCGGGTCGGCGTGGGTCTGCCAGGCCAGGTCGATCGGCGCGACCTGCCCCCACGCCCGAGGGCTGACCGGCAGCCATCTGAGTGCTTCGATGGTGTCGTGGGTGGGCGGCTGGGCCCGTTGGCGGCTGGCGGAAACGGGCATCGCCAGGGGGTTCTCGTAGATCGCCACGTTCGGGTCGCCGGCGTGGCGGGCGGGCAGCTCGGCCACCTTGCGATACACCGGCCGACCCGGCGCCACGACGCTCCCGGGCAGGCGAGGCAGGAACACCGTCGCCTCGCGGAGGGATACGTCGCGGATTTCGACGGGTCTCTCGCTGAGTGTGGAAAACCGCAGCCAGACTTGCTCGGGCGGCTCGCCGGTGACCACGAGATTCGTCTCGACGTGGCGCCACCGTTGGCCGATCTGCTCGGGTGCGATCAGTTGCCCCATCGCCTCGTCCCACATCCAGTTGCCGGCCTGGTCGAGCCAGAAGAGCTCGACCTTCACCCACAGGGCTGCTCCGCGGTCGGTTCCGCGCGCGTCGAATGCGACGCGGTAGCGTTTGCCCGCCTCGACGCGCACCGGCAGGCGGGTTTCGGACGGCCAACTCAGCAGCGGCGCCCGCAGGCGGAAGCCTCCCTCGATTTCCTCGGCGGTTCGCAGGTCGATGGGCTGATCGGTCACCAGCTCGGGTCCGAACAGCTCGGATGCGTTGGGATCGGGCGCGACGACGGACTCGATCACCGCCCGCCTGGCCGGGTCGGCCGCCAGGAGGTATCGCACGCTGTGCAGGCTCAGCAGGTGGTTGGTCCGCACCAGCCATTCCCACTGGACGTGTCGGCCGTAATGGTCGAACCCCAGCAGGTGGGCGTGGGCGGGGTGCTGCCACGGGCCGTAGGTGGAGATCGTGGCGATGTCCATCGCCTCGCACGTCTTGGGCAGCAGCAGTTCGTCGGCCCGGCTGTGGTAGCTCTCAGTCAGTCCCCACACGCGGAACTGGTCGACGTCGGTGTTCTTCTTCAGCCAGGTCGCGGCGGGTGAGGTGTTCGGCGGCGGGGCAGGCGACCCGTCGGGCGGGATGTCCACGAAGCGAGCGACCATCAGCAGGTCGACCGCCAGCAACGCCACCAGCCACCATGCTCGACGGGCGGGGCGACGTGCCCAGAATGCCACGCCGGCTGCGGTGGCCAGGCAGGTGGCCAGGGGCACCCAGACGGCCGGGTTGGTCGGAATGGTCGCGCGCAGGGCATCGCCCGGGCCTCCGGCGAAGGGGAAGATCGCCGGAACGGGAATCGCCAGCAGCAAGGCCGACCCTGCGGCGATCAGCACCAGCGAGGCGACCATAACGAGCGGAATCCATCGCCTCGCGATGCGCGTCGCCAGCGCTCTCATCGCCCGAGATCGGTCGTCGTCGGAGGCGAGCATCGCATCGAGTCCGCAGGCGGCCAGCACAGCCAGGGCGACATCGAGCAGGAGGATCAGCCTCGCCGGGCAACGGATGTGTCCCAGCAGGGGGATCCATCGCACGAGTCGATAGGTCGGCAGGTAGTAGCCCAGCATCCAGATCAGCGACCCGATGCCGATCCACGTCCAGACGCGGACGATCGGACCCAGCGGGTGTGCGGGCGGTGGAAGGGCGTCCTTGCGTCGGCGGCCAAAGAGCTTGCGGACCGCCACGGCAGCCAGCACGAGCGTGATGAGCCCGACGTAGGGCAGCATCTCGCAGAGGTGCCACACCCCCCACCATTCCTGCGGGTAGAACCCCGGCGTCCGCGAGCCCATGAGCATGGGGAACACTGCCAGGACGGCCGCCAGGGGGAAGAAGCTGTTTTCGCCGACGATCGCGTAGCCGATCGCGTCGCGCGTGGAGTGTTCGAGCATCGCCACCGCCGGTGCGATCATCGGGGCGGCCAGGACGGCCGACAGGGCCCATCCCAGCACGATCGACCCGCCGGCGCGACCCAGCGGACGGGCCCGCAGCAGGAGGTAGGCACCCACGCCCACGCCCATCTGCATGGCGATTCCCCAGTGCCCCGAGGCGATGGTGAGATAGCCGATCGGGACCGCTGCCAGGAAGGCGGCGGAGGGCTCGCGCCGCGATCGCTCGATGCACCACAGCAGCCAAGGCAGGTAAGCGGCGGTGTGGAGCATCGCCAGATGCACGCGATGACCCACGAGGAACCCGCAGAACATGAACGCCAGCATGCCCAGCGACGAGGCGACGGTCCGCAGCCCGAGCTGGCGGAGATACGCGGACATGCCCACCCCCGCGATGGCGAAAGCGAGGAAGATGTTCAGCGAGTACGCCAGGGCGCCGGGGATCGCGGCGAACAGCCAGGTGGGGGGGTAGAGGACGGCTGACTGGGTATCGCCCATCAGCGGGACGCCGCCGGCTTCGTACGGGTTGCGCACGGGCCAACGCCCCTGCTGCAGCGAGTCGCCCACCATCACGCGCAGGGGGTAGTAGTAGATCACGTCGTCCTCGCCGGCCGACAGCGGGTTGGTCCAGAGCGGGTAGAGCACGATCATCGGCAAGGCTGCCAGGACGGCGGTCGCCACCAGCCAGCGGTATCGGCCGGGGGGCGGGGCGGACGGATCGAGACGCTCGCTCATCGTGATTGCCTTCCGGTGCGGCGGACGGTTTCGAGCACGAGCTGCTGGAAGGGTTGATCGGTTCGGCTGGCGAGGTAGACCGCTCCACCGGCGACGCAGGTGCGTTCCACGCCGAGGCGGAACCGCTCGAACTCCGCCCGGCAGGCGTCGGCCAGCCTCGGGGTGATGTCCAGGGTCAGGGTTTCACCATTTTCGGCGTCGGTCAATTGCATGGGCCCGGTGAGGGTCGCGTCGGCGACGGCGGGGGCGATGAGGTGGATCACCACCGCGTCGCAGCGACGGGCGCGGAGTGCAGCCAGCGCGCCGGCGAGCTGGTCGCCGCAGCCGAGAAGATCGGAGACGACAATCGCCAGCGTGCCCGGTTCGGCGCGGGCGGCGAACTCGCTCACCGAACGCTCCAGGGCGGTCGACCCTCCGGGAGCGAGCGTCGAGAGGGCCTCCAGCACGGCGAGGATGTGTTCCTTCGATCGCCCCAGCCGCATCGGAGCGGCCAATCGGTCGGCGAAGGGGGTAACGCTCACGCGGTCCATGCCCGCCATCGCGACGAACGCCAGGGCGGCAGTGGTTCGCAGGGCGTAGCGGAACAGCCCGTCCTGCCCGCCGGGCGCGCCCGAGGCGGAGATGTCCGGCAGCAGGGCGATTTCCGCGTCGGAATGTTCGTGGAAGAGTCGCAGCAGCAGCTTGCCCATTCTCGCGTAGTAGGGCCAATCGATGAACCGCACGTCGTCGCCCGGTGCGTAGTCGCGATGGTCGGCGAACTCCAGCCCGTCGCCCACGCGCCGGGAGCGCGACAGACCCGGCGACTGGCGCGCGGTGAGACGTTTGACCAGCAGGCGCAGCTGTTGGAGCTGGGCGATGAACTCCTCGTCGAAGATGTCGGTGGACGGGGTCATGGGCCGATGGGTCAGTGGGCGGTGTCCAGGCAGGACTGCTCTCGCTGCAGCAGGAGTCGGCCGAGCTGGTCGGTCGTTTCGGCGTGGAGGAACTCGTCCAATGCGGCGTCGTCCGAGAGCATCCGGGCGAGGCGCGCCAGGACGTGCAGGTGCGTGCTGTCGTCCTTGCAGCAGATCAGGAAGAACAGGCGCGTGAGTCCGCCGTCCTCGGCCCCGAAGGGGATCCCCCCCGGCGTGAGCCCGACGACGATGAAACTCTCGGCGATATCGTACGGCAGCGGCTGTCGCGGGTGGGGCAGGGCGACGCCCGGAGCGATGGCCGTCGAACAGAGCTCCTCGCGGTGCTTGATCTCGGAGAGCAGCTCGTCGCGGGCGTAGACCATCTCGTTGGTCTCGGCGACGTCCAGCAGGCGGCGGAGCACGCTCTCGCGCGTCTTGGCGTTCAGCGGGACAGCCAGCCCGTCGGTGGGGATCAGTTCATTGACGATGAGTCGTTCGTGGTCGAATCCATGGTGGAGGCTCACGCCGCGCTCGAGGCGTGCCAGCTCGTCGTGCTTCATCCCGCCCATTCGCTCGAACGCCCAGTGATCGATTTCGCTCTTGGAGAAGATGAACCGTCCGCCGACCCGCCGGCAGGGGAGCTTTCCGCGCGAGGCGAGCTTGTGGACCTCGCGCTGGTCCATGTGCAGGTAGGCGGCGACCTGTCGATCATCCATCTGTTCATGCGGCATGGGCGGCTCCGGTGGGTCTCGTTCGAGACCGAAGCGATGGTACCCCTCGACGACGGGATTCTCAAGCGCCACGCGAAGGCGACCTGCGAGGGGACGTTTGACTTTGCCCCGGAGCGAGCCTACTTTTAAGAGTGGCAGTTGCCATAGCTTGAGCGGAATGGAGTTTCGCCGGGCCCGGCCGCTGAGACCCCGTCGGAAGGAGCAGACCATGGCTGGTGAGACAGGACGATTCGGTTGGCTGATCAAGGCCTCCAAGGTGGCGATGGTACTGGGGATCGTGCTTTCGGCGCTGATGGTGGTGGGCGGGGTGGCGGGAATCGTCAAGGCCGTGCCCCTGCTTGGTCAACCCGGTGGTCTGCAGGTGCTGAGCATGGCGGTGGTGACCATCGTCATCGGCCTGCTGGGCGCGGCGCTGTCGGTGGTCGGCTACGGCGTAGTCGCAGCCCTGGTGCGGAACGAAGCCGGCGTCCAGTCGGCAGCGGAGTACATCCGTCGGCTCGAATCGGTCGCCGAGGAAACCCACCGCGACATCCACAAGCTCACCGACCTCTCGCAGCTCAGCGATCAGGCCAAGAGCCTCATCTTCCGCGAGCGTGAGCTGGAGGCGTTTCGCGAGACCATCCACGCCGACCTGATGAGCCAGGACTACCAGTCGGCTGAGTCTCTGGTGGACGCCATCGAGGAGCGGTTCGGATACGCCGACGAGGCCGCCCGTTTGCGCAAGGAGATCCAGGACTCCCGGGACGGGTCGCTCGACGAGAAGATCGACGCCGCCATCGCCCGGATCGACTCGATCCTGACCCGTCACGAGTGGACGCAGGCGGCCCGCGAGGCCAGGCGGATCATGAATCTCTTTCCGGACAACGAGAAGGTCGCCGACTTGCCCGAGCGGATTGCCCGGGCGCGGAACGACCGCAAGCGCGAGCTGCTGCAGGAGTACGGCGAGGCCGTCCGTAAGAACGACATCGATGGCAGCATCGGCACTCTGCGGGAGCTGGATCTGTACCTCACGCCGCAGGAAGCGGCGGCTATGCAGGAAAGCGCCCGCGGCGTGCTCCGCGCGAAGCTGCACAACCTCGGCGTGCAGTTTGCCATCTGCGTGACCGATCAGCGCTGGACCGAGGCGATCGAGGTCGGCGAGCAGATCGTCTCCGAGTATCCCAACTCGCGGATGGCGTCGGAGGTCCGCAGCAAGATGGATCAACTGCGTGCCCGCGCCGGAGTCTGAGCGAGGGCGTCTCAGCGGCGTCTGGATCGGCGTCGACGGAGATCGTTGCGGGTGTGAACGCGCGGCCTGGCGTGGGGAGGCTGCTTGCGGACCCATCGGATGAATTTCCGGATCGGCTCGGCGTTCAGCAGGGCCTGGCGGGTGTTGTAGGCGCGTTCGAGTTCTTTGTTGGTGAAGGTCGCGTGGATCGTGTCGTGGCAGGCGCCGCAGAGCATGAGGGTTCGGTCTTTCACTTCATCGCGGGAAAAATCCCGCTTGTTGCGGCGGTTGCTGTGACGCGTCCGCGGGATGAGGTGATGCTCGGTGAGTTCGCTGACCTCTCGGCCACAAAGCTCGCAGATGGCCCGGGAATCGTTAGTCATGGTATTATTGTAGCATACGGCGCCGGCCCCGGGTAAACCCGTGGAAGGGCGGCTGGAATCCCCGAAAACTACCGAAGATCGTGGGCGATTCGAACGATGGAAGGGATGAGAAAAGCGTTGGCGACGAGGGCCTGCGTACTGTGTGATTGGATGATCTGGCGATGGGCCGCGTCTCTCGCGGCCGATCGAGGATGCGGTCCCGGCAGGGGAAGGAATCCATGCGTCTTGATGATCTTGTGGAAGACAGGTGCTGGTTCTGTTCGGAGCAGACGACCTGCCAGGAAGCGGCTGAGCTGATGACCGAGCGGTGTCTGGACGTCCTGCCGGTTCTGGACAGCCAGGGCCGACTGGTGGGGATCGTGACGGCCGACGAGTTGGAGGGCGAGAAGCGTCGGGCGATCATTCGGGGCGTCTGTCGCCGGAAGTTTCCCACCATCCGGCGGGATGCCAACCTCGAACGCCTCCGGGCGATCTGCGAATCCGGAACCGACGAGCCGTTCGTGGCGTTGGTGGACCATTTCCAGAGGCTTTACGGCCTGATCGACCTGGCCAGGGCCCGCCAGATCCTGCGGTCGTCAATGGCAGGCCAGGGCCGAGACCGCCAATGAAAACGGGCCGGAGCACCTGATCGGCACCCCGGCCCGTGTGAGACCTCAACAGCACCCCTGAGGGAGCAGGTCAGTCGACGTCAACGTCTTCTTCGACCTGCTTGCGGTTCTTTCGCTCTTTGGGGGCCTTCTTGACCTTCGGAGCCTTCTCGGCCTTGTCTTTGCCCTTGCCACGCGCGCTCATCTTTTCCTTCTGAGCGTCGGTCAGCAGGGCCTTGATGTCGCCATCGAGCTTGCTTATCACGCTCTTGTGGGCCTTCTTGTCGGCCGAGGCCAACTGACCGGCCGCCGCCAGGCACAACTGCTCCGCCTTGGCCTGCTGGGCTTCGTCCAGCCCGGCCTTGCGGTACTTACCCATCACCTTGCTGCAGAACTGGATGCCTTCCCACTTGGACTTCTGCTCGGCGGTAAGCACGCCCATGCAGGCGGCCTGCGCGTCGGATTCGATGGTTTTGCGGGCCTTGCTCAGCTCGCCCATCTCGTCCTTGAGCTTCTTCATCTCGTCCTTGTTGTCGTTCTTCCTGGCATCCTTCATCGACGCCTTGATCGCATTGAGCTTCTCGGCGTTGGTCTTGTTCCATTCGGCGATGGCGGCGTTCTTCGCGTCCACCTTCTGCTTGAGGGTCGCGGTCTGATCGGCAGAGAGGCTCAGCTGCCGGGCCATCGGGGCCCAGGTCTTCTCCCATTCGCCCTTGACGACCTTGGCCTTTTTCTCTTTCTGGACTTTGGCCTTCTTCTCTTTCTTGACCTTGGGGGCCTTGTCCTTCTTCTCTCGGCGTTCCTTCTTGACCTTCCTGGCCGGTTCATCGTCGCTGCTGGTGTCCTCCTGTGCCCAGGCCATACCCGAGACCATCAACGCTGCCAGCAGCACAACCACCCATGTTCGCTTGTTCATCTTCGTGCTCTCCAGGGGAATCCGTTTGCACCGCGCCAGGTGTGCCCGGTTGGTGCCCAGTCTGGTCGGCCCCTGCCGGGTCCCGACTGGAAGCGGCCCCGATTGCTCTCGGCGGCCTTGGTGCCGATCTCACAAATCAGCTGAAACTTAAACGCCGGAGGGTTCGCAGAATCACCGGAATTCGCCCCGCCGAGAAAGTTTTTTTCGTGTCGAATCTTCTCGGGGAGGCAATCCGTTTTGTATCCCGGCGGCAAGGTGGTGTATCATCGCGGGACCCAAACCGTAGCCCAGGCAGGAATTCCATGCAGATTGTCGTCCTGATCGCGTTCATTCTGACCTACACCACGCGGGAACTGCCCGCCCCCGCCTGGAGCGAGGGATGGGTCTGGGTGCCCGCGTTGATCGCCTATCTCGCCGGGGCTGCCTGCATCACCAGTGCACAGACGGCCTGCGGGCTGCGAACCCTCCAGCAGCAGGGACCCTCGACCCCTCCCACGCGCGTCCAACGTCTGCTGGGGCGGTTACGCCTGGTATGGCTGGTGGGCGGGTCGGCGGCGGTGGTCTATTGCGGGCTGGGCAACTGGCTGATGCATCATGCGGACCTGCCCGGAACCGCAGGGCGGTGGCAGCTGGGCGATGTCCCCATGGTCGGCGAGCTGGCGATGATCCTTCCCTTCGCCCTGGCGATCACGATTTCCTGGTGGTTGGAGTATCCCTATCACGACGCGGCCCGTGCGGATCTCGGCGCCTCGGGCCCGATGGTCGAACCGGCGGACAACGAACCGGCGTTCTGGACGCGCGGCGAGTTCGTCGTGTTCAATTTCCGCCATCATCTGCTGTTCATCCTGGCCCCGCTCTCGCTGATCGTTCTCGGCCATGATCTGATCGAAATGGCGTCTCTCGCTCCCTGGTTCCCGTCCGGTGAGATTGCCCAGAGTGTCGACCTTCGTGAAGTCGTGCAGGTCGGCGCGAGCGTGGCATGGACGGCTGGGGTGTTCATCTGTGCTCCGCTGCTGATTGTGCGGGTCTGGAACACCCGTCGCCTGCCCGATGGGCCGTTGCGCAAGCGGTTGGAGGAGATGTGCCGGATGCTGAAGTTCCGCTTCCGCGACGTGCTGGTATGGGAGTCCGGCGGAGTGCTCGCCAACGCCGGGGCGATGGGCGTGATCGCACCGGTACGCTACGTCCTGCTCAGCGACGCGCTGCTGGACCGCATGGACTCGGCCCGCGTCGAGGCGATTTTCGCTCACGAGGCGGGGCACATCGTGCATCATCATATCTTCTTCTCGGGGCTGTTCGCGATGGCGTCGGTCACGCTGGGGGCTGCCCTGGCGCACGGATTGGCCTTGCTGATGGGCCTGGGCGAATGGACCGAGGTGGGCCTCTCGGCGGCGCTGCTGGTGGTGACCTGGGCGGTGGGGTTCGGGTGGATCTCGCGACGGTTCGAGCGACAGAGCGACGTGATCTCGGCGTGGGTGATGAGTCACGCCCTCAGCGACGAGCGAATCCCCGAGGATTGCATCACGCCGGTGGGCGCGCAGGTCTTCGCCGGTGCTCTGGAGCAGGTCGGCCGACTGAATGGCATGAACCTGGACCGGTTCAACTGGCGGCACGGGTCGATCGCCTGGCGGGTGAACCATGTTCTCTCGCTGGGCGCCCGCGGCGGGAGCATCCGCGAGATCGGACGGACCGTTCGCCACATCAAGCGCGTGTTGATCGTCGCTGCGGCCGGTGGGCTGGGGGCGACGGTGCTGCTGGGCTATCTGGGCTGAAGGAGAGCAACATTGGCCGAGACGAGGACAGCGATCGTGACCGGGGCGTCCAGCGGGATCGGGCGGGAGACCGCCATCTCCCTGGCTCGGCGGGGGTATGCCGTGGTGTTGGCGGCCCGGCGCGAGCAACGCCTGGTCGAGGTCGCCGACGCCTGCCGCGACGTGGGGGGAGAGGGGATTCCCATCCCCACAGACGTGGCCGTCGACGGGCAGGTGCGCGAGCTGGTCGACGAATCGCTCCGACGCCTGGGGCGGGTGGACGTGATGGTCAACAACGCCGGCGTGGGCGGCTACGGGGCGGTCCACGAGATGGACGAATCGGCGATGCGGCGGATCTTCGAGGTGAACTGTTTCGCCGTGTGGCAGGGGTGCAAGGCGATCGCGCGGGTGATGATCGAGCAGGGCAGCGGGCACGTGTTCAACGTCTCCAGCATCATCGGGCGGCGCGGCACGCCGATGCACGGGGCATACTGTGCAGCCAAGTCGGCCGTCATCGGACTGACCGAATCGATGCGCGTGGAGATGATGGACCACAATGTCCGCGTCACGGCCGTCCTGCCCGGGCTGACGCGAACCGAGTTCTTCGACCATTCCGGCGGATCCAGCCGACAGCGATCCAGCTTCGTGAAGCTTCGGACGATGATGTCGCCCCACGAGGTGGCCGAGCGCATCGTCTCCACGGTCGGCAGGGCGGTCCCGGAGCTGCGCTTCACCGCCGGCGGGCGCCTGCTGGCGATTCTTGCCCCGCTGGCCCCCCGACTGGCCGATTGGATGATGAAGATCTACCACGACGACCTCCGCAAGGGCGAGCCTTCCTGACTTCCACCCTGCTGCGGAGCCCTTCAGCGTCGCACAGGCATCCTGCCCGTGTCTGCCGGCTCTACGGCTGGCCCCAGCTTGGACATCAACGATACTCAGGGTGCCCGGGCTTGTGCCGGTCGGAGCGAGCGCAGCGAGGGAGGAACGGAGCAACCCGGTAGTCGCGATGTCCGACCACTATCTGCAGCGCGATTCGGACCAACCGGGTTGCTCAGCTCGCTTGGGCTCGCTGCACAAACCCGGGCATCTATGAGCAAGCCGTTGTCAAGCCGATAACAGGACGAACA
>CAZFPT010000101.1:0-11884 GCA_964521005.1 uncultured Planctomycetaceae bacterium
GCGTGACACTCAGCAGCGACACCGAACGCGACGTCCGCATGCCCTACGCCGTCGTGGAAGGCGTGACGCTCTCGGCAGAGTGACAAACCGTCGCACGGCCTTCCAGGCCGTGTTCGCCGAAGGCGAAAATAACACAGAACAGACCATGGGCTGGAAGCCCATGCGACGCGCAGGTTCATGCGACGGGAAACCGGTGCCACAGGTGTCTCCGCACGCCGGTGCTTTGCAGCGCCACCAGATCCACCCCCCAAGGGTGCCCGGGCTTGTGGCGTTTCGACTGAGCTTGCGAAGGAGAAACGCAGCAACCCGGTTGCTCAGCTCGCTTAGGCTCGCTGCACAAACCGGGGCACCCTTGGTTGTAAGTGAAGTGATAAACCCGCGATTCGCTTGTCGCTGCTTCTTGCTTCTCTACCCCCCACGGTTCGCGGAGCTCACCATGGGGCTTCAACATCGCACGGCCTTCCAGGCCGTGTTCACCGGAGGCGAAAATAACACAGAACAGACCATGGGCTGGAAGCCCATGCGACGTGAAACGGGAGCCCCCGGAACACCATCGAACACGTGAGCCCAAGGCTCTCGAAGCCGAGTTGCCCGATCTACAACTGCGCCTGAAGCATGCCCCAAGTCATGCCACACACCCCGGGAGGGTCAGTCTGTTGCGCTGGCGAGGGCTTCGACGAGCTGGGCCTGGGCGATGGTGTGCTCTTCCCAGCTCTTCTCGAGCTTGGCAAGAAACTCCTCCGACGGGGTCATGTACAGCGCCCGCTGGATCGCGTCGGAGGTCGTGCAGCCGTTCTTGATGTGATGGAGCATCTTGGCGAACTGCTCCCGCGTGAGTCGGCTGTGGAGGAACTCGGCCAATGTGAACGACTGGGCGTAGAAGAGTGAGGGCTTCTCGAGAATGCTGTTGGTCTTCGTGGTCAGCAGCGATTCCAGCGGAAGGTGCTTTCGGCTGCCCATGGCCAACCCGGCCAGCAGAACGCGGTGGTTGCTAACCTGCCGTTCGGCGAGCATCGCCAGCCCCTCGCTGAGAAACAGCGGGCTGCCCGCGTCGCCGAAGTATTCGTGGGTGACGAGGTGACACATCTCGTGGGGCAGGACGCGGTCGAGCATGACGGCGGCAAACTGGCCGTCCTGGTCTTTCTGGGTGAGGTCGATCCGCCGGGTGACGGTTCCGTCCTCGATCTCGATGGCGAACGCGCCGCCGGCCCACTCGGGGGCGTCCTGGGCGTTGTCGAGGAACTCCTTGTGGTCCACCCACACGTTGATGTCCACGCTGTGGGCGTACTCCTGGCCGGGCAGGATCTCGGCGCAGATCCGGGCGAGGTCCTTCTCGGCCTGGCTGGCGATGAGACGGGCCAGCCTGGCGTTGGGTGCCCGCACCACAAAATGCTCGCTGGATTCGACGTGTCGTTTGTCGTCGACGGCCAACAGGGCCTTTCGATCGGCAGCGGCGAGTTTCGCCGAGGGGGCTTCCATGGCGACGGCGGGTTTGGCCTGGGAGCGGCAGTGGCGAATCTGCTGACGCACGTACTTTCGCAGCGAGGCAGAGTCGCACTGCTGGAGGTAAATCTGGTATGCCCGGGCGGCAGAGACGTACTTGCCGCGGCGCTGACGGGCGGCAGCAACCACCAGCCAGGCACGCGACGCACCACTTTGCGGATCGGTCGCCAGGACCGACGCCTGCAGTTCCGCCTCGCGCAGCCGACCGGCGTGGAGGTTCGCCAGGGCGTCCTGGAGGTGATCCACCGCCTTGGCGGGCGACGAGGTGGTCGCCTCGATCGCGCCGGCCAGCATCGCTGCCCCCAGGAGAACTCCCGATGTGATGAGCATCGCGCGGGGTCTATTCATCCTTGAGCTCCTCCATGAGCACGTTCCGCAGCAGCTGGGTCTTTTTCAGGTCCGCCTGCGCCCATTTCAGCTCCAGGACCAGGTCACGCTCGTAGGGTTTGGCGATCCCCAGAATGTCGCTGAGCCCGTCGCGGACGTTGTTGAGACGGTGGATCAGCTTCAGCACGAGCGTGCGATACTGCCGGGCGGTGAGTGTCTTGCTCCCGAGTTTCTTTCGCATCGCGTCGAATTGCTTGGCGTCCATGTCGATGTCGTTGCGGATGGACTTGATCCGTCGGCGGGCGATTTCCACGCGGTACGTCCGCGAGATCTTCGGGACCAGTGCGTCGGCCAGGTCGAACTCCGCGATCGCTTTTTTGTAGATTCCGTCGGCTGTCGCGGGGTCGGTCTGCTCGGCTTTGCGGGCCTCGGCCATTTGCTCCTCGCCGGCGTCGACGTGTTCCCTGGCGGCGTCGCGGAGGGCGGCCTGCAGGGCGAGGGGCAACTTCAGCGAGGCAGGACCGGCCGGCAGGTGGGGCTTGTCTTCTCCGGAGACCAACGCCGAGGCGGCGGGGTAGGGCTTGGAGAGCACGTACATTCCGTCGTCGTTGTCTTCGAGGATGCCCGCGATGGTCTTGAGGCGGTGGGCGCGGGGGCCTTCGGCGTCTTCGGCGATCGCGGAGAAGGTCTTGCGGGCCTGGGCGAACTGGCCGCTGCGCAGCTCCACGAGGCCCTTGATTTCGCCGACGGCCAATTCGTCGGCCGGCGTGCGGGTCGCCGCGTGCAGATCGGCCAACATGTTCGCGTCCACCTGCGAATGCTTGCCGGCGGCGAGCTTGCTGCGGGCCAACTCCAGCCCCTTGCCCAGAGGCTGCCACTCGCCGTCGATCTTCAGTTGCCCCAGGTCGGCCCGGGCCTGGGCGTGGTCCGGAGCGAGCTTGAGGACCTGCCGGCAGATCTCGTCGGCCTGCTCGGTCAGACCCTCGGTTCGGGCCCAGGAAGCGGTCTTGTAGAGAGAGGCGATGTTGTCCTGGCGGATCTCGGCCAGGCGCGAGTTGAGCTGTTCGGAGGGGGTCTTCTTGCGGTCGATGCGGGCGATTTCACTGCGCTGGAATCGCAGCGTGCCGTATGGCAGAACGATGGACACCTCGTCCCCGTCTTCGCTGACCCGGCCGGTGAAGGTCCGCCCGTCGTTGAGCACCAGCAGGTCCGCGGGACAGGTCGCGGCGATCAGTCCCAGCAGCAATGTAGCCGACAGCACTCGATGCATAACATCTCCCGTCTCGGCACGGCTGCCATTGCGACGCAAAGCCCGGCAACGTGCACCCGAAAAAGTATAACGGATTTCGACGGATTCGACAGGACCTTTTGCCCTTTTTCCGCGTTGAATCCCTGCCGGGCGACGCCCCTTGTCCGGGGGAGGCGCCTGTACCTGCAGACACGCTCCAACGCCCGTGGTGAGCGGGATTTCGGCTGGCGGGCCTGCGAGCCCCGGCAGGAATTCTACGAGGCTGGGCGGGGCGGGGTTCGTCCGATCAGAGCGAATCGACCGCCTGGCGGACCTGTCTGATGTGCTCGGGCGTGGTCCCGCAGCAGCCTCCGATGAAGTTCGCCCCGGCGGCTACGAGCTTCGGAACGAAGGCAGCGAAGGCTTCGGGGCCCATGGGGAAGGTGGTTTTCCCGTCCGGGCCTACCTCCGGCAGGCCGGCGTTGGACTTGATCCAGATCGGGAGGTCGGTCGCCTCGCGAAGCAGGGACGCGACGGCGACGTAGTTGTCCGGCCCGCAGCCACAATTGGCCCCGACGGCGTCGGCGCCTTCCTGTTTGGCCATTCTCGCCAGGTCGCCGGGCTTGTTGCCCATCATCGAGTTGGTCTTGTTGGGCCCGGAGGAGAAGGTCATGCTCACCACCACCGGAAGGCTGGTGGCCTGCTTGACGCCCTGAACGGCCAATCTCGCCTCGTCCAGTTCGTTGAAGGTTTCCAGGACGATCGCGTCGGCGCCACCCCATTCCAGGGCTTCGGCGGCTTCGCGGTAGGCTTCGACGATGCTCTCGGAGGGAACTTCCTGCATCATCACGATTTTGCCGGTCGGGCCCAGCGACCCGAACACGACGGCCTGTTCGCCGGCGGCGTGCCGGGAGATGGCGGCGCCGGCTTCGCACAACTCGGCGGCGCGCCCTCGGGCACCGTGCTGTTCCAGCACGTACTTGTTGCCCCCGAACGTGTTGGTGATGATCGCGTCGCTGCCGGCGTCCACGTAGCTGCGGGCGACGACTTCCACCGACGTGGGGTTCTGCACGTTCATCAGCTCGGGCGCACCGCCGGCGGGCACGCCCTTTTTCTGGAGCTCCGTACCCCACGCGCCGTCGGTGACGCGTATCGCCGATGCGAACTGTTTCCAATCGAAAGCCATGGTTGATCTCTCCCGGGTTTGAATGCGATACGGCTGAGCCTATCGCCCGCTCGGGCGACCTGCAAGCGGACAGATTACCGATCAATTTTCGTCGCACGGCCTTCCAGGCCGTGTTCGCCGAAGGCGAAAACAATACAGAACAGAACATGGGCTCCGATGCCCATGCGACGCTTACCGTCGCACGGGCATCCTTGCCCGTGTATGTCTGCCGGCCGGCAAATTCGCCGAAGGCGAACCCGAATCGCAGAGCATCTGTAGGGCCCGCAACTCGTTGCGGGCGCGATCGTCGGCGTCGCGATTCGCTTGTCGCTCGATACCCCCACGGTTCGCGGAGCTCACCATGGGGCTTCAACGATACTTCGGGTGCCATCGGTGTTTCCGTACGCCGGTGCCGCAGGGCTCGCAACTTGTTGCGGGCGGAACACCGAAGACGAAACAGAACAGAACATGGGCTGGAAGCCCATGCGACGGCAAGGCGCAACGCCAAAGACGAAACAGAACAGAACATGGGCTCCGATGCCCATGCGACGCTTACCGTCGCACGGGCATCCTTGCCCGTGTATGTCTGCCGGCCGGCAAATTCGCCGAAGGCGAACCCGAATCGCAGAGCATCTGTAGGGCCCGCAACTCGTTGCGGGCGCGATCGTCGGCGTCGCGATTCGCTTGTCGCTCGATACCCCCACGGTTCGCGGAGCTCACCATGGGGCTTCAACGATACTTCGGGTGCCATCGGTGTTTCCGTACGCCGGTGCCGCAGGGCTCGCAACTTGTTGCGGGCGCATCCCGAAGGCGAAAACAGAACAGAACATGGGCTCCGATGCCCATGCGACGCGCAGGTCCGCTCGGGCGACCTGCAAGCGGACAGATCACCGATCGGCGGCGGTTTCGGGTTGTTGCTTCAGCCAGGCGGCCAGGTCGTCCTGCGAGGGGTCGATGGCGAGGCTCCGGCGGCAGTGTTCGATTCCCTGGCGGATCATGGCTGCGTCTTTTACGGATCGCCCCACGAGCACCTTCAGCCTGCCCAGCCGGCGGTGGGGCAGGGGGTGGTTCGGGTCGGCGCGCATCGCCCGGGTGGCGCCGGCCATCGCCAGTCCGAAGCTGCCGGACAGGCGGGCAGCGTCCGAAAACGCCAGCCAGGCCAGGGCATTGGAGGTGTCCCGCTGGGCTGCCTGGGCGAAGTCCCTGGTTGCCTGGGGGTACTCCTGGCGGTCGAGGTGGATCTCGCCCATCGCGGTCCATGGCGCCGGGGAGTTGGGGTCCTGCTCGGCGAGTCTCTGCCAGTGTGTCTCGGCCGCCGCGAGTTCGCCGTTTTTCTGCAGGAGGCAGGCGAGGTTGTATCGGCTGCGAGCGTCGGAGGGGTCTTCGGTGAGCAGTTGGCGGTAGGTCTTCTCGGCCAGGGCGCGACGGCCCAGGCGCGAGCAGGCCACCGCGAAGTTGTACCGGGCGGTGCGGTCGTCGGGTTTGGCCCGCAGGATGCGATGGTAGACGCGCAGCGCCTCGTCGACCTGCCCGTCGGCGGTCAGTGCCAGCGCCAAGCCGCGCAGGGCGTCCAGCGATCGCGATTCCTGCCGCGAGGCCCGGCGGAAGCAGCGGATCGCCCGGGCGGTGCGTTGGCGTTTCAGGGCGGCCTGGCCGGCCTGGAGCAGCAGCACGACGTCGGTTTCTTCGTTGGGGTCCAGCAGGTGGACGTTCTCGCCGGTGGCCGACAGGGCTGCCTCCCACGCGGAGGTGTCGAACATCCATTCGGTGGGCGTATCGGGCGCTGGGGCGGGCGTCGAGGCGACGTCGATCTCGGGCAGGTGGATCTCGACGGTCGCCGGCGCGATCGAGTCGGCGGCAGCTGATTCGCTCGGCGCGTTGGCGTCGGAATTGGGCGAGGCCGGTGGGCTGTCCTCCCGGCAGCTGAGCGGACCGATGGTCAGCACAGAGAGCATCGCGAGATACGGAATGGCATCGGTTCGGCGGAGCATGGAGGCGATTATACCTCCTGCGACGCTGAGGTCCAATGCTGGACACCGGAAGAGGGGCGTGGTTAAATGAGACCTTCGCATTTTCACTGAGGCAGCAAACGGAGAACTCCATGGCAGGCAGGAAGAGTGAATTGTCGCGGCTGGCGTTGTCGCCCTCGCGTGCGCACAGGAAGTTGATCGAGGCGAGATCGTGCCGGGTGAAGTGTTGAACTGCGCAGATCGGCCTCTGGCAGGGACATTTGTGCACGGTCAAGTATTGATTTTCCTTGAAGAATCCCCGAATCGGGTGTATAAGCATGGTACTGGACATTGCTCACAGTTCCGTCCAGTCATTTGATTGCTCAAGCGAGGAGCAGGTCGTCGGCAGGGAAGTCCTGTCGTGGACTTGCATAAGCAAGCTATGGACGCGGGAGGAAGCCCGAAAACCGGCTCCGCGGACGGTGTGTGCTCAACCCGTCACGACGGAGGATCGTGTGGCTGGTCGCTGATCGGCTCCAGCAGCCTGTTTCAACAGGTGCTGGACATTGCCGATTCGGTGGCGGCCAATGATTGCGTGGTACTCCTGGAAGGCGAGTCCGGCACGGGCAAGGAACTCATCGCTCGGCGGATTCACAAGGGAAGCCATCGCAGCAAAGGGCCTTTCGTGCCCGTCAACTGCCCCTCCATCAGCGAATCCCTCTTTGAGAGCCAGTTCTTCGGCCACGTGAAGGGCGCGTTTACCGGGGCAGCGGTCAGCACGCTGGGTATGGTGCGGGCAGCCGAGGATGGAACACTCCTGCTGGACGAGGTCGGCGAGCTGCCGATGCACCTCCAGCCGAAACTGCTTCGCCTGCTGCAGGAGCGCGAGGTCACCCCGGTGGGCGGCTCGCAGCCGGTGCCCGTCAACGCGCGATTCATCGCGGCGACCAACCGGAACCTCTCGGGGCAGGTAGCCCAGGGCAACTTCCGACGCGACCTGTACCACCGGCTTAACGTGGTTCGCATCGAGATTCCCCCGCTGCGGACCCGTCCTGAGGACATCGATCCTCTTGTGGACTATTATCTTGCGCACTATGCGAGGGAGTATCGCATGCGGCCCCGCGTGATCGGTCGGGGTCTGCGGGAGGCGCTGCGTGCGTATCCCTGGCCGGGCAACGTGCGCGAGCTGTGCTGCTACCTGGAACGGCTGTACGCCGCCAACCTCCCGCCCATGCCTCCCGGCCAATACGACTGGGACGACGGATACGTCTCGGAGGGGCTCGGGTCGATCGAGCCCGCCCCCGGCAGGATGCCGCTGAAAACCGGGCCTCACGGGGTTTGCAGCCTCGAGGAGGCCGAGCGCAACGCCATCCGCACCGCCCTGATCGCGACCGGCTATAACCGGTCGGCTGCGGCGCGACTTCTGGACATTCACCGCAGCACCCTGCACCGCAAGATTCGCCAGTACGGCATGGGCGATTTCGGCGGTTCGAACCACGGCTGACCTTCCCCGGCCGGTGCGGTACTCTCTCTCCGCTCTCGCTTTTCCGCGTATTCTCTTGCCCTGTAGCAGATTGCGCCACTGCTGGTGCGAATCGCGACGGCCGACCGTCGCAGTTTGCGTCACCCCTCTGGAATTCCCTCGAGCTCTCTCGGCGATGCTGTGCGTTTGTAACTCATTGCCATAAAAAGGCTGAAGACTTTTTCTGGATGTGTCGATAGCGGTTTGGCATGGCGATTGTAATGGTAAGAGCGAAGGAGCCTGACAGTGGACGCGAGGGGCGTTAAGAACTTGTCGGCTCGGTCAGCGACGGACAGGAAGCCTTTTGTTCTTGTCGTTGGTTCGGAGCCGAGTGCAGCTGAAGTGTTGTCCGAGCTGGGAGGCCTGGTGGTCTCGTACAGAACGGTGCAGGACGCTCGGCTGGCTGGCCCGGTCGGGCCGGCAGAAGTGGCGGTGCTGGCCGGCGAAAGCCCGCTGGCGACGCTGGACGACGCCTTGGGCTGGATCCGGAAGCGATGGCCGCACTGCAGCAGCGTGGTCGTCGGAGACGCGGGCGACACCGAGAGAGAAGTCGCCGCCCGCAGCGGCGGAGCGATGTACTTCGCCAGGCCGGTCGAAGCGGCCGAGTGGAACATGCTGGCCGAGCACGCACTGACCGGTGCCGCCGGTCGAGCGACACGGACGGGATGAGCCGTCCGCACAACGAAACAATGACAACCAGTTTCTGAAGACCGAGGAGTATCGGTAGCAGAAGGTTCGAGGGAGTACCTGTGCTGCTGCCATGCTGCAAGTGTCGATGTGAAACCTCACCATAATGGTGGCATGCGTTTGGAGATGAGCGCCCATTCGTTGACCACAGCCCTTCTCCTCCTCCCGGGGCTGTCGCCGCCGCGAGGTTTCACACACCCGTAGAGGTCAATTGACCGCGAACCTGTCAGAGATGAGCGCCTGGCGGGAGACTCCAGATACCTCCATTGGAGTTCGCACCAGCACGGAGCCTCTGATTTCGTGTGAGGGGACCTCTACAAGGCGAAGGGCGGTGACGAAACTTCGGTTTCGCATCGCCCCCTTTTTTGCGCTGAACGCGGGCCTGTTCCATCGCTACGATGGGGCGGGCCTGTTTCACGCGCGAACAGGCAAGACGCCGCCGGCGTAGGAGAACCGATGCAGCCGCCGCCGAGTCAATCCGAGACGCCCGGGAAGCCTCCCGCCCAGAATCGGCCCGGGCGCTGGACGCGTCGTGGTGTGCTCAAGCTCTTCGGGGCGGGGGCGGCCGTGTTTGCGGCATCCGGCAGCGTGCAGGCGTGGCTGGTCGAGCCGGGCTGGATCGAACGGACCCGCCCGGTCCTGCGATTGCCCAACTGCCCGCCGGGCTGGCAGGGGGCACGCATCGCTCACCTCACCGACATCCACGTCGGTCGATGGATCTCCCTGGAGAACGTCGCCGAGATGGTCGCGCTGGCCAACGCCGCCAAACCCGACGTGGTGCTGCTGACGGGCGATTTCGTCTCGCCGCGACGGGCCATCACCCCCGAATACGCCCGTGTGCTGAGCAAACTGGAAGCGCCTCTCGGGGCGTACGCCGTGCTGGGCAACCACGACCACTGGACCAGTGCGTCCGGCATCCGGGCGATGCTCGAACGCGCCGGCATCCGGGAGCTTCGTAACGAGGGCACACTGCTGCGACGCAGAGGCGACGGGCTGTGGCTGGCGGGGACGGGCGATCTGTGGGAGGACGCCCCTCGCGTGGACCTGGCCACCCGCCACGCGCCGGGCGACGTGCCGCGCATCCTCATGCAGCACAATCCGGATCTCGCAGAGCAGCTCACGCCCGCCGACGGCGTGGACTTCATGCTCGCCGGCCATACGCACGCCGGGCAGGTTCGGCTGCCGGGCAAACGCCCGATCATCCTGCCGATCAAGCACCGCAAGTACGCCTTCGGGATGGTGCGCGGGCCGGGTTGCCCGGTGTACGTCTCCCGCGCGTTGGGCGTGATCGGCCCGGGCGTTCGGTTCAACTGCCGGCCGGAACTGCCGGTCTACTCACTCGCCGGTTCGCTTTGAGCCAATAAAGAGCATGTAGCGCCACAGGCCGCCGTACGCCCGCCTGATCGAGACCTCCCGGGGGAGGAACTGCTCGCGAAGCTTATCGAGGAGATGCCCCTCCATGCGCACGTGATTGAAGCCCATCCACCGGCGAAACAGCCTCCAGCGCGTGTCGTGGAAATCCACCACCGCGATCCGCCCGTCCTCCGAGAGGTCCTGCCGGGCACATTCGATGGCGGCCTCCCAGCCCGGATTGAACATCGATAGGGCGTAGGAAAACAGGATCAGGTCGAAGGGCTTGTCCTTCGCGACGGGCTCGTCGTATGGCCGACGGATCAGCTCCACCGGGCGGGCCAGGGCGGCCAGGCTCTTGCGGGCGACACGAAGCATCTCGCCCGAGACGTCCAGCCCGGCGATGCGGGCCTTGGGAAACGTTCTGGCCAGCGCGCGGAGGTTTCGCCCGGTCCCGCAGCCGATCTCGAGGATGCGCTTGGGCTGGCAGTGTTCCTCGGCCAGGTGGACGATACGGTTTCGGCCGAACAGGAAAGTCCACCGCGTCAGGTCGTAGATCTTCGCGTGCAGCCGATAGTAGCCCTGGATGGTCGACGCCTGGGTAGCGGTGTCGGTTTCGCTTTGCGCTTGGCTCACAGGATCTCCGCGAAATGGAGGCTTCCGTAGGTCCCCACGCGATCGGTCGCGTGGAGCGGTTCGGTCAGGTCGGGTCGGAATCGCAGGCGCGACGTGACCTCCTCGGGCAGAAAGTCGTGCGTAATTCCCGCCGACCGCATGAGGATCTTCGCGCCGGGGGCGGCGTTGGCGAAAATCTCGTCCCATTCCTCCGCCAGGGCGTCGGGGGCGTGGCCGGCGAGCCAGTCCTGGTGGTCCAGCAGCACGAAGTGGGTGTACTCGCCGGGGTTGGCCCGGAGGAAGTCCGTGATCGTGGTGGTATACAGCGAAAGACGGTCGGCGTTGGCCTGCAGGAGGGGCAGATTCTCTTTGCGCAGGTAGTTCGGGCAGCACTCGGGGGTGTACGAGCCGGTAATGTACACCCGCCAGAAGTAGTTGTCGTTGATCCGCACGCGGGTCATCACGTGGCGGAACTTGTCCTGGATGTAGCCCAGCAGGCCGCCGGGGTAGCTTTCGTCAATCAGGCGGATCTGCGGGCGGGGTACGCCCATCATCGCCATCATCGCGGGCTGCTTGACCAGCCAGCAGAGTACCGCGTCCCAGAGAACCGGTTCGATCTCCTGGTAGATCTCCTGTTGCTGGTCCAGCGTTTCGGCATTGAAGAACCGATCGATCCGCTGACGGATCGGGCGCTTGAGCGTCATCATCAGTTTGCCGAGAATCCACGCCGCCTCGCCGCTGGCACCGTGGTAGTAGAACGACCGCTTCAGGCTCTTCTCGCGGAAATATCCGATCTTGCGATCCCAGAATTCCTGGGCGAAGGCGGGCATGTCGTCGCGAACGGTCAGGTAGATGCCCTTGCACTCGGCGTCCTGCCCCCGGCCGAACAGGGCGTACAGATCGTCCCACACGCCCCGGCGGATCAGCGAAAGCTTCAGGTGCGTCAGGGCGTTCTGACGATAGTTCACGTCCACGCTGTGAATCTCGGCCGGCGAGTCCAGCAGATAGTCCAGCGCATTACAGCCGGCGGAGGTAATCATCACCACCTTGCTGTCACCGTCAAGCTGCAGCAACTGACGGTCGATGCGGGGGTCTTCCCACGAGGTGTTGTAAATCAACCTGCCGCCGTGGACGACGCTGAACATCTTGTCGTGAGTCTTCTTCAGGATTTTCTTCGCGGTGTGAATCACCATACAGCGGGGTCCTCGGGGGTTTGGGAGCGGGCGGAGCCCGTTGTGCTGCGTCGCTCGGATGGCGGGGGAAAACGCCATCCACATCATCCTATCGTACAACGTGCAGCAGGCATTGGCGACGCGTCAAGAACAAGTTCAGGTATGATACCAGAGATCGGCCTGGAACCGGAGCCATTTCCTGACGATCCTGTCGCGGGCAGGCCACAGGAATTGGCCCCACGCTCCAGGTATCGAGCGAGCCCGAAACCAAGGGTGCCCCGGTTTGTGCAGCGAGCCCCCAACCAAGGGTGCCCCGGTTTGTGCAGCGAGCCCCAACCAAGGGTGCCCCGGTTTGTGCAGCGAGCC
>CAZFPT010000102.1:0-11794 GCA_964521005.1 uncultured Planctomycetaceae bacterium
ATCGCCCGGCGTTCTCCGCCGCGACCGGCCAACGCGAACAAGCCCGGCATGTCAACGCCGGGATCCGGTCGGCCGTGGTTCCAATGCGCGACGACGGCGAGAGCTTCGTGTTAGCGAGTATCCTTTGCCGGCTGACGCGATCCGCGCCGATACAATTCACGCAAGAGGAACCGTTCGGCCATTTTACTTACTGGGCTACATGGCAGTACAGGCAGCACAACTCGGCGTCGCCCTTTGAAAGGTCCTGCGAAGCCGTTCAACAAATGCAATCGAAAGGACGAGAGCTATGAATCGCCTGCAAGACAAAGTCGCCCTGGTTACCGGCGGGGCGCGGGGAATCGGGACGGCCATGTGCAAACGGATGGCCGACGAGGGCGCCCGCGTGGCCGTCACGGACGTGCTGGACGACGAGGGCAAACCCGTTGCCGAGGAAATCCGCCAGAACGGCGGAGAAGCGAAGTACTCGCACCTCGACGTTTCCGATGAGAACAATGTCAAAGACGTGATCGCCGACCTTGTCGATACGTGGGGCAAACTCGACGTGCTCGTGAACAACGCGGGTATCGCCGGGGCCGACAAACCCACCGACGAGGTCACTCTCGATGAATGGGAGAAGGTCCAGGCGATCAACGTCCGCGGCGTGTTCCTGTGCACCAAGCACGCGATTCCCGCGATGCGCGCCGGCGGCGGAAGCATCATCAATCTTTCGAGCATCTACGGGATCATCGGGGCGCCCGATCTTCCGCCCTACCACGCTTCCAAGGGAGCCGTCCGCGAGATGAGCAAGGTCGACGCCGTGCTCTACGCCGGCGACGGGATCCGCGTGAACTCCGTGCATCCCGGATTCGTCTGGACGCCGCTGGTGGAGGACCTGGCCGAACGTAAGGACATGACCGTCGACGAGTTCAGGCAAGCGACGGCAGCCAAGCACCCGCTCGGACGAATGGGCGAACCCGACGACATCGCCTGGGGCGTGGTGTATCTCGCCTCGGACGAAGCCCGCTGGCTCACCGGAAGCGAACTCGTCATCGATGGTGGATACACCGCACAGTAGGAGCCCGACCGTGAATCAGCAACTTGCCGCCGAATTGATGGGCCGGTTCGCCCAGCGCACCGGGTTGAGGGGCGATAATCCGCCCAAGCGATACCTCTGGACCGACGCGTTCGCGGTATGCAATTTCCTCGGCCTGGCCGAGACAACCGGCGACGGCCATCAGCGCGAGCTCGCCTTCCAACTGGCCGACCAGGTACACGCGGTGCTCGGCAGACACCGCCCCGACGACGAACGCACCGGGCCCATCAGCGGCCTGAGCGAGGATGAGGCCCGCAACCATCCCACCGCCGGCGGGTTGCGGATCGGCAAGAAGCTCCCCGAACGCTCCCCGGACACGCCGTACGATCCGCGCCTGGAATGGGACCGCGACGGACAGTATTTCCACTATCTCGCCAAGTGGATGCACGCCTTGGAGAAGCTCTGGGGCGTTACCGGCGAGGCGGACTACCACCGCTGGGCCGGCGAGCTGGCGAAAACGGCCCACGAGGCGTTCACGCAACCCCGCCCGGGCGGCCGAACGGGGATGGTCTGGAAGATGAGCGTCGACCTCTCGCGTCCGCTGGTCCCGGCGATGGGCCAGCACGATCCGCTCGATGCCCTGGTGACCGAGCTGCAGATCCAGACCGGTGACGGTGGCGTGGGCCCCGACCTTTCCGAGCAGATCGACCAAGCCGCGGCCATGTGCAGCCAACTCAGCTTTTCCACCGAGGATCCGTTGGGAATCGGCGGTCTGCTCACCGATGTCGCCCGGGTCACCGAACTGCTGGCCACCCGCAGTTGCGACCGCGGCGAGCCGCTCGCCGCACTGCTCGGCCAACTCTTGATCGAAGTGCAGCAGAGCTTGACCGTTTTCGAGCCGACCTTCCAGCCGGATCAGCCGGCACAGACGCGCCTGGCGTTTCGCGAGTTGGGCTTGGCGATCGGCATCTCTGCTGTCGAGCGCGCCGAGCAACTCATCCCGCAAGGCCAGCCCGTTCGGAGTACCTTCGAGGCGATCCTCAAACACCGCCCCATCGCCGAAGCGATCCGGGGATTCTGGTCCGACCCGTCCCACCGAGAGAACCCGACCTGGACCGACCACGAGGACATCAACGCCGTCATGCTCGCCACCAGCCTCGCGCCCGAAGGCTACCTGGGGCTGTAACGGGCGGATCGTGTTTTGCTACGATCGTCTGCCCTGGAGCATGGAGCGGGCTTCGTCTTCGCTCACGTCGCGCCAGCTTCGGTAAGCGGCGGCCACGGCGAACCGCGGGGTGGATCGCAGATTGGCGCACCAGACTTCGTCGGCGTATTCCAGAAGCAGCGAGGCGGTGCGAATGGGCGAGGTGGGAACCGCCACAGCGATGCTGGCCGGCTTGAAGCTGCCCAGGGCGCGGACGGCGACCATCATGGTAAACCCGCTGGCGAGTCCGTCGTCCACGAGCACGGCGTCGCGTCCGGCGAGGTCCATCGGCCCGAGCCCCGCGCGGAGCGTCTCGACGCGGTGGTGGACTTTCCGGCGGGTCTCGACGATGCGGCGCTCGAGGGAGGCTTCGCCCAGACCGGCCCGGTCGATGAGGGGTTCGTTGAGCTCGAAGGTCCCGTCGAACGCGATCGCCCCGCAGCCGACCTCGGTGTTGTGAGGCAGGGTGATCTTGCTGACCACGGCTACGTCCAGCGGCCAACCGAGTCGATCCGCCATCGCCGCTGCCACGGGTACCCCGCCGGCAGGGACGGCCAGCGCGATCGGCCGAGGGGGCTTCGCATCGACCAACATATCCGCCAGCGTCCGCCCGGCGTCGCGGCGGTCGTGGAAGACACCTTCCTTCTCGCGAAGGTCGGGCACGTCGTAAAGGCGGCCGGCGTATCGTTTCGCGAGCTGTTCTATGGTGGTCTCCGTCATGGAACCGTCCTGCGGGTGAGGGGGAATCCTGGCGTCACAGCCTGATCGAGTCGAGCCTGGCCATATCGCCGCGGAACTGCTGTTCGCTCCGGGGAAACCGCATGGCGGCCGTCGGATGGCAGGTCAGCAGAAAGCGTCGGTCGTGGCGCTTGCGAAACTCGCCATGGACGTTGCGGAGCGTCGGGTTTTCGCCCAGCAGGCAGCGGATGGCGGTCTTGCCGAGCAGGACGATGATTCGCGGATCGACGCGCGCGATCTGGCGATTCAGCCAAGCCCGGCGGCAGGTGGTCGTCTCGTCGCTCCGGGGGTCGCGATTTCCCGACGGGCGACACTTGACGACGGAGGTGATGAACATCGAGTCCCGGCGTCGACCAAGATCCGCCAGCACCTCGTCGAGGAACCGTCCCGAACGCCCCGCGAAAGGTCGTCCGGTGGCGTCCTCCTGCCGGCCGGGGGCCTCGCCGACGAGCATGATCGCCCCATCGGACGGACCCTCGCCGGGCACGGCGTGGGTGCGGCAGCGATGCAGGCGGCACTTGCGGCAACGCTGAATGCCCCGCGCCAGACTTACGAGCGATCGCTCTTCGTCCTGCCCGGTCATGCCTCCGGCCAAAGCTCCTGCAGTTCGGGCTGCAGCATGCCTTTGACCTTGTTCAACTCGCCCTCACTGAGGCGATGGCTGAGCAAACGGAGCACCTGCTCGGTCGCCTGGTTCGGATCGATCTCCGGATGGTCCGAGAGTTGCTCGTTGACGGCCTGGATGAACTGATCGCGGCTGCGAAGCTTGGCAGGCTGATTCGACGGCGTCCAGCCTTCGTAGTACAGCCCGGTGACCACCAGAGGCAGCTGGGCGCCCAGGTGCGCCGACTCTTCCACGGGAAGCCGATCCCGGAGGACATGGAGGACCGCCCGCAGGGTCTGCCACGCCTTGCGATCGTCATCCCGGCCGCTGATTTCTTTCAGCTCGCTGACCCACTGGTCGGTCTTCTGCAGGCTGGTCTCCAGGAAATGCAATGTCTGGTGCTGAGTCATAATCTCGTCTCTCCCTTCCCCCCGACACGGATTCATTCGGACCTGCCGGCTTGCAGGTCTTCGTTCCAACGGTGAATGATAGCGCCACTGTCTGTCTCGCCGGGAAAGAGCGAATATCCGTCCTTCTCTGACTTGTCTGTCGGCCTTGACGGCAGCCATGAACCGGCGACATTTCCGGATGATCGCGGGGGGTCCCGGTAGAATTCTTCCGAGTCGCCCAATCCGCGGCGAACACAACCAACCGAGAGGAGCAGCGAAATGAGCACAGGCAAAGTCATCGAGATTACCGCCGAGTCGAAGGAAAGCTTCGAGGACGCGATCCAGGAAGGCATCCGCCGGACGGCCCAGAGCGTCGAGGCGATCCAGTCGGCGTGGATCAAGGAACAGAAGGTCGACGTCGAAAACGGCCAGATCACCGCCTATCGCGTGGACATGAAGATCACCTTCCTCGTCAACAACTGATTCGACCAGGCCAACCCCCACGGACCGATCGCCCGGGCTGGAAGTCAAATCCGACCTGTCGTCGTTTCGGGCGTCGGCTGCCATCTGCTCACAAGCAACACGTTCGGTGATCCATGATCCGTCGCAAGGACAATTCGCCCGCCAACGAAGGGACGGTTACGTCGGTGCGCAGCAGCGTGATCGAGGCTTGCTTCCCGAACCGCCTGCCTGAGCTGAACACGCTCCTGCAGGCCGGCGAACACGGCGACGTGCTGGTGGAGGTCGCCGACCAGCTCGACGACCGGCACATACGAGGCCTTTCACTGACTCCGACGCAAGGCCTGGCCCGCGGAGACGCGATCACGGACACCGGCTCGCCGATCCGCGCGCCGGTGGGGGACCGCGTGCTGGGGCGCGTCTTCAACGTTACCGGCCAGGCGATCGATAAGGGCGACCAGCTCACCGGCGATCCGACGCGATCCATCCATGGCGAATCGGTCCCGCTGCGGCGGCGATCCACCACCGACGAGATTTTCGAGAGCGGCATCAAGGCGATCGACGTTCTCGCGCCCCTCGAGCGCGGCGGCAAGGCGGGGCTCTTCGGCGGCGCCGGGGTCGGCAAGACGGTCTTGCTGATGGAGCTCATCCACAACACCGTCGGCGAGCACAGCGGGGTGAGCATGTTCTGCGGCATCGGCGAACGTTCTCGCGAGGGCGAAGAGCTCTACCGCGAGATGCAGGAGGCCGGCGTGCTCGGCAGCACCGTGCTGGTGTTCGGGCAGATGAACGAACAACCCGGCGCCCGCTTCCGCGTGGGGCATACCGCGCTGACGATGGCCGAGTACTTCCGCGACGAGAACCAGCAGGACGTCCTGCTGCTGATGGACAACATCTTCCGCTTCATCCAGGCGGGTATGGAGGTCTCGGGCCTGATGGGGCGCATCCCATCGAGGCTGGGCTACCAACCCACGCTGGCCACCGAACTGTCCCAGCTGGAGGAGCGCATCTGCAACACCCAGTCGGCCGCGATTACCTCGATCCAGGCTGTGTACGTGCCGGCCGACGATTTTACCGACCCTTCTGCCGTCCACGTATTCGGGCATCTCTCTGCCTCCATAGTCCTCAGCCGAGATCGCGCCAGCCAGGGGCTCTACCCGGCCGTCGAGCCCCTGGGAACCAACTCGAGCATGCTCGTTCCCCACGTGGTGGGCCAGACGCACTACCACGTCGCCCGCCAGGTCCGTCACACGTTGGCGGAATACAACGAACTCAAGGACATCATCGCGATGCTCGGGATGGAAGAGCTCAGCGAAAACGACCGCAACACTGTTCGCCGGGCGCGACAGCTGGAGCGGTTCCTCACCCAGCCGTTCTTCGTCACCGAGAAATTTACCGGCCATAAGGGACGCTTCGTCAGCCGAGAGGACGCCATTGACGGCTGCAAGCGCATTCTCGAAGACGAATTCGCCGACCTCGACGAAAGCGACCTGTACATGATCGGCGGGATCGACGAGGTCTACGAATCACAGGACACAGAGGACGCCGCCGAAACGTCCGCATCGCGGGAGGAGGGCTGAGGTGCATCTGGATGTCCTCGTGCCAACCCGTGTGGCGGCCGATTGCGAGGTCGAGAGTGTCTCCGCCGAGGGTGCGGAAGGCTCGTTCACGCTGCTGCCCGGGCACATTGACATTGTCTGCTCGCTTCGGCCGGGGCTTTTGAGCTTCCATGACGTGGAGGGCAACGAAACATTCCTCGCCATCGACGGCGGGGTGCTGGTCAAGCAACAGCAGGCTGTGCGGGTCTCCACGCCGCGGGCGGTCCGTGGCGAGCTGGGCGAGTTGAGACAGGCCGTCGAACAGGAATTCCGCCGCCTCACCGAGCACCAGCAGCAGGCCCGCAGCGCCACCGAAAAGATGCGCGCGGACTTCATCCGGCGGTTCATCGAACTGGAAGAACGACGGTGACTCCCCAGCAACCACCGCAAAGACGACCGGACGACGAAGGCTTCACCCGCGACGTGGGCAGCAAGGAGCAGCGGAAGATGCGTGCCCGCCGCGACGAGGACCGCAGCGTGTGGTTCTGGCTGGGCATGATGGGCCTGGTGGGGTGGTCGGTGGCCGTCCCGACAGTCATCGGGGTGGCCATCGGCGCGTGGCTGGACACGTGGGCGTCGGTGGGGCGAATCTCGTGGACGCTCACCGGCGTCGTCGTCGGAATCACCGTCGGCTGTGTGACAGCGTGGTTCTGGGTCAGACGCGAGTCGGAGCATCGCTGAGAGAAAGGAACGATCATGATCGGTGTGGAATTGTTGATGGGCCTGGTCGCCGGCACGGCGGCAGGGGCGGCGTTCTTCGCGACGCTGTGGTACACCACCCGCGCCCTGCCAACCGCCAGGCACCCCGCCCTGCTGGCAATGGGCAGCCTCATCGGCCGAATGGCGCTGATGATCGGCGTGTTCCTCCTGATCGCCCGGCAGGGGCGCTGGGAACCGCTTGCCGCAGCCATGCTCGGCTTCGTGGTGGTGCGCCTTTTCGCCGTCCGGCAAGTCCGCGGGCCGAAAGGAGCGAGCTGATCGGCCATGGGAGACTTGAAGACCATCTCGCCGGACCAGATCGTCTTCTGGAGCTGGGGCACACTCGCGCTGAACGCGACCATCGTCTTCACCTGGGGACTGATGGCCGTGATGGTGATCGGATCGTGGCTGATGACGCGGAGGCTGCGGATCGGCCCGGAGATTCCCCGTTGGCAGGCGCTGCTGGAGCTGATCGTCCAGACGATTCGCGACCAGATCCACGAAATCACGCGTCAGCCGGCCGGGATGATGCTCCCGTTCCTCGGCACGCTGTTCCTGTTCATCGCCCTGGCCAACATCCTGACGATCGTACCGGGCTACGTTCCGCCGACCGCATCGCTGTCCACCACCGCCGCCCTGGCGATCACGGTGTTCCTGGCCGTGCCGATCTTCGGGATTCTCAGCGAGGGTCCCGCCGCCTACCTGAAACACTACGTGAGCCCGACGCCCCTGATGCTGCCGTTCAACATCATCGGTGAACTCTCGCGGACGTTGGCGATGGCGGTGCGTCTGTTCGGGAACGTCATGAGCGGAATGAAAGTGGTGGGCATCATCGTGGCGATCGCCCCGCTGATCTTCCCCATCTTCCTCCGCCTGCTGGGCCTGCTGACCGGACTGGTGCAGGCGTACATCTTCGCCGTGCTGGCCGCGGTGTACATCGCATCGGGCACGCGCAGGAACAAAGAACAGCAAGATCAGCCGTCGCAGACCGACTCGGACCCCGCTCCGTCCTCGGGCGGCACGCAAGAAAACTGATCGGGCACCGACCCGAAGAAAGGAATTCGCCATGTCAGACCAGGCGTTGATCTCCATTGTTTCCATGTTCACAGCCGGCGTGACAATCGCCATCGGCTCGATCGGCCCGGCGTTGGGTGAAGCCCGAGGCCTGGCCGAAGCGCTGCGGGCGATGGCCCAGCAACCCGACGAAGCCGGGCGAATCACACGCACCCTGTTCGTGGGTCTGGCGATGATCGAGTCCACCGCGATCTACTGCTTCGTGGTCTCGATGATCCTCATTTTCGCCAACCCGTTCTGGGACGCGGTCAGTCCGTAACCCCCCCGGGAGCCGCCCATGATTGACTGGATCACCGTCGGAGCACAGATCGTCAACTTCCTCATCCTCGTGGTGCTGTTGAAGATCTTCCTCTACGACCGCGTTCTGAAGGCGATGGACCAACGGAAGGAATCCGTCCAGGAGCGATTCGACCGGGCCGACCAGGCCAGATCCGACGCCGACCAACGCGCCGTGGAGCTCCGACAGCAACGAGACGAGCTCGCCGAGAAGCGCGACGACCTGATGCAACAGGCCCGCGACGACGCCGAGGAGCACCGCCGCGAGAAACGCCGCCAGGCCGAGAAGGAGATCCGCCGGAAGAAACAACGCTGGCTGGAGACCCTCGAGGACCGCCAGGGGGACTTCGTAGCCGACCTGCGTCGCCGGTCGGCCGACCGTTTGGCCACACTCAGCAGAAAGGTTCTCGCCGACCTTGCCGACGCCGACCTGCAGCAGCGCGTGGTGGCGACATTTCTCGATCGCGCTGCCAACCTCGACGACGAAACGCGAAACGAACTGCGCGAAACGTTCGCCGACGCCGACACGATCGAAATCGCCGCCGCGTTCGAGCTGTCCGACGACCAGGCCAGGCAAGTCCGCCAGGCCGTGGGACAACTCGTCGAGGGTGATCCGGACGTGAACATCACCCGACAGGACGACCTGATCTGCGGAATCGAACTCCGCGCCGGCGGCCACGCCGTCGGCTGGAACATCGGCGACTACGTCGACCAGCTCAGCGATGACATGCGGTCGGCCGTCGACGAGCAGATCCGCGAACTCCGCGAGGGAAACGACCAGAACGACCGGGAAGACGCCCAGCCCGAAGAATCCCCCGCCGGGGAGGACACCGATGAGCAATGACCCGCCCGAACTCACCGATGTGACCGACGGTTTGGTCGCCGCTGCCGACAGCGCGTTACAGCGCGAGCCCGGCCTGTCGGTCCGCGAGGTCGGCCGGGTCGTCAGCGTCGGGGCGGGTGTCGCCATCGTGCGGGGTCTGCCCGGCGTGCGGTCGGAAGAACTGGTGCGATTCACCGGCGGCGGGCTTGGAATGGCGTTGAACCTCGACCCGGATCAACTCGGTATCGTCCTGCTGGACGAAGCCCGGGGCATCGAGGCGGGGGACCCGGTCCGTCGCACCGGCCGGGTGCTGGACTTCCCGGTCGGCGGGGCATCGATCGGGCGGGTGGTCGACGCCATCGGTCGGCCTCGGGACGGATCGGGCCCGCTGCGGTCCTCCCAGCGACGCCCCGTCGAACAACCCTCCGCCGGCGTCCTGGACCGGGCGCCGGTCACCACCCCGCTGCAGACCGGCCTGAAGGTGGTCGACGCGCTGATTCCCATCGGCCGGGGGCAACGCGAGCTCATTCTCGGCGACCGCCAGACCGGCAAGACCGCCGTCGCCGTCGACGCCATTCTCAACCAGGCCAACTTCGACGTGCTATGCATCTACTGTGCCATCGGCCAGCGACACTCCGCCGTCGCGAAGGTCATTCGACGTCTCGAGCAGGCCGGCGCGATGGACTACACCGCCGTCATCGTCGCCGGCGGAGACGACCCGGCCGGCCAGCGTTTCGTCGCTCCCTACGCCGCGATGACCCTCGGAGAGTTCTACATGTCCCAGGGTCGCGACGTTCTGGTGGTCTTCGACGACCTGACCAATCACGCCCGGTCCTACCGCGAGCTGTCGCTGCTGCTGCGCCGCCCGCCGGGGCGCGAAGCCTACCCGGGCGACATCTTCTACATCCACTCCCGCCTGCTGGAACGATCGACCCACCTCCGCGACGAGCACGGGGGCGGCTCGGTCACCGCCCTGCCAATCATCGAGACCGAGGCCCAGAACATCTCCGCGTATATTCCGACCAACCTCATCTCGATCACCGACGGGCAGGTCTACCTCTCGCCAGACCTCTTCCAGCAGGGGCAACTGCCCGCGGTCGACGTCGGGCGGTCGGTCAGCCGAGTCGGCGGGAAAGCCCAGCTGCCGGCGTTCCGCGAAACGGCCGGAGACCTGCGCCTGGCGTACTCGCAGTTCGAAGAGCTCGAACGGTTCAGCCGCTACGGAACGCGCCTGGAAGAATCCCAACGCCGCAAACTCGAGCATGGCCGCCGGGTCCGCGAGGTGCTCAAGCAGCCCCAAGGCAAGCCCCTCTCAGCCCCCGAGCAGGTCGCCGTGCTCTTCGCGGTGAAGGAGGGCGCGTTCGAGCAGCTGGACGTAACCGACGTCACTGCCGCAAGCGATCGGCTCAGAGAAACCGTCCGACACGAAATGGACGAGTTCGCCCAGCGCGTCTGCGACGGCGAAGACCTCACCGACGACGACCGGGACGCCCTGCTCTCCGCCGCCCGGGACGCCGCCGATGCGAAACGCCACACGTCCGACCAATCCCAGAACGCCGACCACAACGAGGACGAAAGCGAGACCGACCGTGCAGACCGTTGAGCAGCTTCGCGACCGGATCGACGCCGCCGAAGGCCTCCAGCAGGTCGTCAAGACCATGAAAGGCCTCGCCGCGGTCAACATCCGCCAGTACCAGCGGGCCAACGATTCGCTCGCCGAGTACGCCGTCACCGTCGAGCAGGGCCTGCACATTCTGCTCTCCGCCCGTGCCGACGTCCTTCGCCTCCGGGGCGACGCCGCGTCCGCAAGCGGGCCGGTGCTGGGTGTGGTGTTCGGCTCCGACCAGGGCATGGTCGGCCGATTCAACAGCAGCATCGTGCGTCACTACCACCGGCAGATGGACAGTCTCGGTGTCGCACCCTCCGACCGATGGATCCTTGCCGTGGGACACCGGCTCGCCGGGCGGATCCGCAGCGAACAGGGCGAACTGATCGAGACCCACGACCTGCCGCGATCCGCCGACACCATCGCCACGCACGTCAGCAGGCTGCTCCCTGCCGTCCAGGACCTCCGTGCCCGCCAGGCCACCCGTGTGGTTCTTCTGCACCACCTGCCCGCCAGCGGCGCGTCCTATCGTCCCACCACACGCCACGTGTTTCCGCTGAACATCGACTGGCTCGAAACACTCCGCACGAACCCCTGGCCGGGCCCATGCCTGCCGACGTTCCGCATCGACGCCGAAGAAATGCTCGCCCACCTCGTCGAGCAGTACCTGTTCGTCTCGCTGTTTCGTGCGCTGGCCGGCTCGCTCGCTGCCGAGAACGCCAGCCGACTGGCGTCCATGCAGGCCGCGGAACGGAACATCGAAGACCGCCTCGACGCCCTGCGCCAGAAATTCCACCGCCAGCGACAAAGCCAGATCACCTCCGAACTGCTGGACGTGATGGCCGGCTTCGAAGCAGCCCGCCAGGACTGACCCCCCGACCTCCAGGTCAACCTTAGAGCCTGTCCGAATGACCCGGAACACCGATAGGTGATGATGGCACAGACCAGATGAAGCAGACCGAGGTGATTCTCGGCCTTCTTCTCCCGCCGCGTCAAAATGCGGCAAAAGCGGATCATCCAGCTGTGGGTTCGTTTGACCATCCAAGTTGGAAGCTCATCTCAAACGATCGACCAGTCAGGTGCGCAGCGTTGCCGCCAACGGCGAGAGCTGCCGACTTCGCGACAGCCAGCGACGCAACAAGCGGCGACGGGCACGCGCAAAAGCGCACTGGGACAGGAGAAAATCGCACTGCGACGGAGCTTACCCCCCCCGCTGGAACGTGGAATCGTGCATTCTTGAAATTCTCTCTCTATATCTAATACTACAGCGCCACATAGTTATGGTTCACGCGGTACACAGGACGGCAGTTGA